>NZ_BAAANT010000012.1:0-99052 GCF_039529945.1 Kitasatospora kazusensis
GCAACCTCGCCGCCGCCGACCTCGACCAGCTCGCCCGGGCCGTCAGGCGCGGCCTGAAGCAGATCCAGTACCGCCCTCACCTCATCGACGGATGCCTTGCCACCACCGGCCTGATCATGGACGGCTGACCACCCTCAGACCGACATCACGAATTCAAGTTCAGTACTACGCCGAAGACGACTACAACGACGGCGACTGGCAGCCATTCGACACTGACACCGACATGCACAAGATCGACGACTTTCGCAATGAAGACATAAATGATCAGGGTGAATGGGTGCTCGATACCGACATTACAACCACGTTCAAGATGCTCTCCGGCGGAGCGATGTTCTGGGCTACGGAAGCAAGCAGCAGCAGTGCAGAGGCGGCGGCTGGAGACAACCCTTGGTACATCCAGGAAACCGAAACCTGCTACCTCACCGGAAACCGAATCGAACGGACTGCCCACCTCTCCGGATTCGAGCCCGACGAAACCCACGCCATCTATCGCGCGCTCTTCCCCGGCCGCTGAACTCCGTCCGGTCTGGTCGTGCTCACACTCCCCGGAATGTGAGCGTGGCCAAACCGGACGGATCCACCATGCCGGGTCACGCGAGGAAACCCAATGAGCTTCACCTCCTGGATCCCCCAAAGCGCCGCTGCCGAACAGGACGCCCGTACCGTCGGATACTGCAACGGCGTACGCATCTTCTGCGCTCCCTGTGCCGTCGAGTACATGATCCTGTTTGGCGTGGCCTCTCCCGACACAGGGGAAATTTCTATGCCTGGCCTCCTCTGGGAAATCACCGAAGCGCGCGGAATCGACACCAGCGATGACCGAATCATGCATCACTACGGATATGTGACTCCGATCCTCTGGGAACATGCAGACAGTGAAACCATCTGCGATGACTGCAAAAAGAAGATCTGCGGATAGCTGGAACGCACAGGTGGTCGCGCATCGAACAAGGTGCACTCAATTTCTCTACGACTGAATCCCGAAAGGAAAGCGATTCCCCATGTCCAAATGGAAAAAGATCCTGCCTGCCACCGTGCTTGCCCTGATCGCATACTGGCTCGGCGCTAACACTTACTACTACAACGCTGCCAATGCGGGAATAGCCATCGGGTCAAGCGAAGACTGCCAGCTCGGAATCGAATGGCGCGGGACTCCCGGAATATTCGCCTACTGCAACTAGGTCCGCCCTCGACAGTGGTGCATGGGCCATACGCCCGTGCACTGCTGCCCCGGACAGACCGGTTAGACCCAGACGGCAGAGGCTCAGAAAATGGCTATCAGAATTTCGATCACGCCTGAACTCCAAGGAATCCTTGCGCGAGTGCTGGACGCTGCTATACGTAGTGAAGAAGAGAACGGGTACGGTATCGACGAAGAACGAATGAACGCGCTGCATGAAGTAGCACGCTCGCATGATGAAACGGTGATCGAAGCAGAGGGGATCGACCTACGGTTCACCATCGACGCACTGTTCTCATATCGAAACCGTGCTGCCAGCCGTGCCGAATACGTTGCCATAGTCGAACTCGAATCCACTATCTCAACCGCTCTCGGCACATCCGCCATATCCATGCACGTGCGCTGTCACAGCGCCGGACAGTCGATATCACTTCGGCGCGGCACGCCCGGAATCAAATACGATATGAGCGAAGCGTCTTCCGACGCCGAATGCTTCTACTGCGCTGGAATCGGTGAAGCACTCCGCCACGGACATACCCTCAGCTGAGAGAAAGCGCGAACGGCCCTACCCGTCACGGGTAGGGCCGTTTCGCGTTTCTGTCCTCCCGGGCTGTAACAGCGGTCCTCACGCAGGGGGCATGGTAGACGGGCCCGCCTAGAGCCGAGCTTGACAGGTTCCACCACACAAGGGATTGGAGGCGCGAATAGCCGAGCGAACAGGGCACGCGCCAATCAAGGGGGGCGTGTCCCAGCAGCGTCACCAGAGAGAGGGCAGCAACCACCCCGGTTGCTGCCCTCTCTCTGCATCTCTGTTCCCTGCTTCAGCCTGGAACCGCCGGCCCCATCGGCCAGCCTTGAAACGGGTCAAAAACGGGCCGCTGAGACGCGCAGCCACCGCTGGAACCCCGGACAGTCAAGCGACCATTCGCCACGCCACAGCCACCCTGTAGCGCGCTTTCCCCGCTGCACTACCCGGAGGCACGGCGGGAACCAGTGGCGACGCAAGCCAAGAAAATGGACGTGACGCGCGCCACAGTAATGAAACGGACAATCAAGTCAATGTGGCAATGTCCGACACGCCCTACCCGTACCCTCTAGGGCATATGTGGGGGGAGGTCGGGAACTCGCCCGCCGGCCGCTCACCCCGCCCCCTCCCGGGAAGATACGCAGCTGAATTGGAGCACTTTTCGAGGACAACGCGTGCCACTCCCCCGATAGGGGTCAGCTGACCCGTAGAATTGGCACATGATGACCGGTGATTGCTGCACCATTTGCGCGGGGGATCGCCGTCCAGGGCCTGGCGGATTCACGATCTGCCCCCGGTGTGACCGTTCGCCCCGCCCGATTTGCCAAGCTCCGGAATTGACCGGGATCGCGCCGCTCTGCAAGACCTGTGGTGGCCGAATGTCGGCCCACTTCGGGTGGCGAGGGGTGCGCTGATGGGTGTCCGTGGAGCGAAGCCGAGCACGAGTGCGGCCGCCACCTCGGGTGGCGCGCTCGTTCGCACGGGGGAGCGTGACGCGCTTCCGTACGAGGCCCCCGAGGAACTGTCTGCTGGCGCGGCCCGGATGTGGCTCGGCCTGCTGCCGGACCTGATTGCATCCGGCACCTTCCGGGAGTCGGACGGCTTCCTGTTGGTCGAACTGTGCGAGATGTGGTCGGAGGCCCAAGAGTTCCGCCGCGCTCTTCGTGCTGAGCCGGACAAGGGCGGCGCGGAGGCGAAGCGCCTCCGCGCCGGCTACTTGCAGTCGATGAAGCTGGTGATGTCGATCGCCTCAGAGTTCGGCATCAGCCCTGTAGCTCGACTTCGGCTCGGTCTAATGCAGGTGCAGGGCGCGACGCTACTGGGTGTACTCGACGGCGAAGCCTAGACTCGGTTCAGCAGTTTTCTCAATCTGGCTTTTCTGCCAGTGGACTTGAAGTGCTTATCCAAGTCCCTCAAGAGCCGCTTGCGCATTTTCTCTTGATAGAGTTCCCACAGATCTGGTTCAAGCACAAATACGGAGATTGTTCGTGCTCTCGGAGTGGCGCGATCTGCCAATGCGGTCACCTTGATCGCGGGTTTGCGGGAAATCTCTTTCGTGTCACCCAGGTCAAATCCTTCAATTTGCTGGGTCCACCTCCTATGGACTGGGTCGTCAGCTCCGCCATCCCATTGGATGCATGTAACTCCCCACTCTCGCTCCTCGATCACCTTCCAGTAGCTGGGTGCTTGAAAGTTGGCGAGACCGATGAGTTCGACTCTGATTCCCGGATTCCGAGCAGCGAAGGTGCTGTGATTTTCCAGTCGAATCACTACGCTGGTCTGTGGCTTCTTCTTGATTCGCAATAGTGGTGGATTGGTAATTTGCCCCGACTCGTGGGCCGCCTCGAAGTAAATTTGTGGAATCTCAGGATCTTCGATCGAGAGTTGGACCTCCAACCTTGGGCGTCCGCTTGCAAACATGTATGCAACGAGCGCCACGGTGCTAGCTGAAGCCACAAGGACAAAGGAGGCCAGGGTTGCAACCGTATTGATGACCGCCATCTGATTTGGCTTTTCGCCAGTTGGAAGATGATATCGCCATCCGGAGATTGCAGTGCCCGCCACAAGGGTCAAGGTTGCCAGTATCACTGCGCCAGTGAAGATTCCAACCCAAAATCGCAGGCTGCACAAATGAAAGACGATCGGGCGAATCCGTGGAGGGATGCGACGTCGCAGCCGCCGGATGCGGATACGGATGCTAAGCCAGGGCGTGTGGCGCATGCACCTTAGTCTGACGGAGAGCCGGTTTGTTAAGCGTGTTGCGCTCGACTCGGCGTGGCGTTTGCCACCTTCCGCAAGTACGTCCGTCCGGTACGGTCGGTGACACCGAGGAGCTTGCCCAGCTCGTCTCCGGTGGGCTTGCCGCTGCCCTGGAGAAGGTCGCTGTACGCCTCCTCGGCGCGGCGGAGCTTCTCGGCTTCGGTGAGGGTCTTCCACTCGGTGTCTGACACGGCGCGCTTCCGGTCGCGTGCGGGCCGGGTCTTCCGGACATTGCCGACAGGGGCTTCCGATACGGCGTCTGCGGTGTCCGGTGCCGGCCGACTGGCAATGAGCATCACGGCCAGGTGGACGGCCAGAACCATGATGAGCGTCGGCACGACGGAAACAGCGGAGACGAGCGGCACAGACACCGGCAGGGCGCCGAACTGGTGCAGGTGCTCGGCGAGGTTTCCGGCAACGGACAACGCGGCGGAGACCAGCGCCCCGGCGGCGGCATGCTTCCGCTGTGCGGGAGTGCGGGCAACCTTCAGCCAAGCAACGGTTGCGATCAGCGAGTACGCGTCGATCGACAGGGGCAGGCCGGCGGCGAGTTGGGGCTTCCAGCCGCCCGCGTCTTCGCCGAGATGCTGCAACTCGCTAAAGGAGAGGATTCCGTTCACGGCGACGATGAACGGCAGGCCGACGCGGACGATGCCCTCGGAGGTTCCGTTTCCGGCAAGCCACTGGGTAGGGTTGAGCTGCATTCGAGACAGTCCTTCCAGGGATGTGTGTCTCGGGTGTCTCGCCCCACGGTGTTGACGCACCGTGGGGCGATCTTGTTTCCGGAACAGTAGCTAACTGTCTGCCTTGGCGTCTAGATGTCTGTCTAGGGGCTGCTGACGGTTGCCGGATGCCTGCTTCCCCCGAGCGCGTGAAGCGCTTCGTCCGGAACCTCACGACGACCACCGGCAAGTGGGCCGGAAGGCCCTTCGACCTGCATCCCTTCCAGGAGCAGTGGATCGACCTGGTCTTCCAGAAGGGAGACGACGGTCACCGGGTGAAGCGGGAGATCCTGCTCGGCGTCGGCCGGAAGAACGGAAAGACAGAACTGACCGCTGCCATGGCGCTGGCCCTGCTGATCCTCGACGGGGAGCGCGGCGGCCTGGTGGTGGGCGCGGCGGCCAAGCGCGACCAGGCACGGCTGATGCTCGACACCGCCAAGCGGATGGTCTGGCAGTCCTCCATAGGCGGGGTCCCGCTCGCGAAGTACCTCCAGGTGCGCCGGGATTCGATCTACTTCCCCGAGCTGGACGCCACGTACAAGGTCATCGCGGCCGACGCCCAGCGCGAGCACGGCCTCAACCCGCACGCCGTGATCGTGGACGAGGCCCACGCCACGATGGAGAAGTCGCGGGAACTGTACGACACGCTGCTGACCGCGCAGGGCGCCCGCGAGGACCCGATCGCGATCAGCATCACGACGGCGGGCCCGGTGCCGGCCGGGCCGCTGTACGAGCTGTACCGGTACGGCAAGGAGGTCCAGGATGGGCGCCGGAACGACCCCGGCTTCGGGATGCTCTGGTACGAGGCCCTGCCGGGCGCGGCAGTTGACGACCCGCAGGCGTGGCGCGACGCGAACCCCGCCCTCGGCCTGTTCCTCCGCGAGAAGTTCCTCGAAGATGCCAGCGCGGCCGTGCTTTCCGGCAAGTCCCCGGAGTTCATGTTCCGGCGGCTGCACCTGAACCAGTGGACGACCGCCGCCGAGCGGTGGTTGCCGTACGAGAAGGTGCAGGCATGCGGCGAGGCACCGGAGATTCCGGACGGAGCGGAAGTGTGGATCGCCATCGACGCCGCGATCCGCCGGGACACATTCGCCGTCGCCCTGGTGTACGTCGCCGAGGAGTTCCAGGAGGACCCGGCGACGGGGGAGCAGGTCCGCCGGCAGGTCGCGCACGCCAAGGTGAAGCGGTTCACCCCGGACCATGAGGCCGGGTACATCGACCCGATGGAGGTCATGACCTACGTGCTGGGCCTGTGCGAGCGGTACAGCCCGGCGCGGATCTCCTACGATCCCGCGTACATGCAGATCGTCGCCCAGCTCCTCGCGGAACGCGGTCTCCCTGTGGAGCCGTTCCCGCAGTCGGCGATGCGGATGGAGCGGGCCACCGAGACGTTCCAGCGGGTGATACTCGACGGCCGGATGAGGCACGGCGGTGACCCGGTGCTGCTGGAGCAGATCGCGTCCATAGCGACGAAGCCCACCGAGCGGGGTGTCCGAATCTCGAAGGCGAAGACCCAGATGCCGGTAGACATGGCCGTCGCACTGTCCATGGCCCTGGACGACGCCATGGGCGGTGACGAGCTGGAGGTGGACGACTTCGCGATGTTCGTATGACGGCGTGCCGTCACATGCGACGTGCCGCCATGACGATTGCTCGAACCCTCGCAGCCGTCACCTAGGTTGGAGGGATGGCGACCATCGTTGAAGACCTCCCGATACCCGCCCAGCGTGCCGGCACCGCTCGCTATCCCTGGGACGAATGGCTCGACGGACAGACCCGGATCATCGTGCGCGGCGAGGACTTCCACGTCCCACCCACCTCCCTACGGGCCCTGATCTACACCCGCGCCCGCTGCTCCGGCCTGCGAATCGTCTCGGCCTTCGAAGGCCCGGTCGGCGCACCCGACTCGATCCGCTTCCGCGCCTACCGCGAGGACGTCCGGTGAGCCGCTGGCTTCGGCGACAGCTCGCGTCTGAGGTCGTCGTCCACACCATCGAAGAACAGAGCATTCGGGGTTGGCTGGAGGAGGAAGCGCCGGACGGCCTGATCCTTCGTGCCGCCCGGTTCCTCGACGCTGGAGAGAACCCCGTCCCGCTGGCCGGCGAGACCTTCATCCCCCGCGGTCGAGTCGCCTTCGTCCAGGTTCGCCCGTAGCTCTAGCGTCTTGCGGGCCTTCTCTCCCAAGACAGTTGAGAGAGGTGTGCACATGGCGGGTGAGGTTAAGACGGCTGAGGCAGTGCAGGTCGCCGAGAAGGCGAGGACCACCACCGAGGTTCTGGTAGGCAAGGTCCTAGGCGAAGCCGAGATCCAGAAGGTTCGGGGCCTGGTGTCAGGCGAAAGGCCTGCACATCGGTCCGGGTGGTCCGGATACTGGCCACATTGAGGCAGCAACGCGACGAATGCGCACTAGTGAGAGCTCTCGGTGTCGAACCGGTACCGAGAAGCTCGCTCGCCGACTGTTACAGAACCTTAGTATCTGATCAGCTCACTCACGTCATCTAGCAGGTACCTTTTGACCCGGCCATCTGAGTACGCAACGTGCAGCGCGATGAGCATTCCGTCCTCATCGGTATCGTCGGGCTCCACCGATGTCCTCACGGGGGTGACAGCTGACTCATCGCTCTGGGTCCTCCGTGGGGGCCGCTGTGGCGGTGACTCTTGCTGTGACTGTGGCGGTGACTCTTGCGGTGACTGTAGGTGTTGGGGTTGGGGCATTAGGATGATCCTCTAAGTGAGATAGCTCATCCGCTCCCATCAGCGCGAAGGAAAAGATGAGCGCTAGCACTGCGAACCTCAGGGTAACTCTCTTGGGTGCTAGTAGCCATCGATAGTTGTTGGCGATCATGAGTGCCCCTGCGCGGTACATCTCCAGTGTGGTCTTCTCCAGAGGTATTGGCAGGTAGCCCTGAAGCTTCTCCGGCTTCATGCCAGCGATGGCACCTTTGCTCTCCTTCCGCCACTTCCACCATTGCTTTCGATTCTTGATCAGCGCGATTGTCACAGGGAGAGTCCAGAGGCAGGCCAAGAGGGCCAACATGCTCAGGGAGAAGACGATGATGCTGCCGATTTGGAGCAGGAGCTCCGCCCAGCTCCAGTCGAGTAGCTGGCTGATCAAGACGCCTTCCAACGCGAGCAGCGCAGCGGCTGCGAAATTCAGCGAATCAAGTTCACCTGCCTGGTGTGTTCGCTCCTCTTGCACGATCCTAAGAAGTACGTCGGCCGAGGGCGTCTGGCCAGGGGGAAGCACGAGCGGTAGCGGCGGCAGCGGCGTGGCTCCGTGCACAGTCCGCAAGATCTTAGTCGCCCAGCGCATAGAAGAAATGATCAGGGGATCATTCGCTGGATGCCAGTTGGCGCCGCCGAACGGGTAGCACGTCCTCTAGCAGCTCGCCTATCTAGGCCACGACGACGGTCCAGGACATGCGCCTTGTGACCACGACTGGAGAGTCCGTTGCCGTCCACCGTGGTTGGCCGCTGGCCGGGCTAAACGACTCGGTGCAGGTCACCGGCTCCAAGATGGTGGCGCTGGCGTTCGCGCCTGGCGGGACACCCAACTACGCGACGTTCAGTAGGATCTACAAGTCGAACCCGTGGGTGTACGCGGCCGTGCAGGCGATCAGCTGGGGCCTGTCCCGGATGCCTCTGCACGTCTACCAGCTCGACAGTCAGGGCAACCGGCGCCGGGTACGCGGTGACCTCCCCGGAGTGACCGGCCGGCCGAACACCGGGCAGGCCCTCGACAGCCTGATGCGCCTGCCGGAGCCTGGGGTCGCCCGCGCCGAGTGGGTCCGCAAGGTCATGGTCAGCAGGATGGTCTACGGCAACGCCCTGTGCCAGCAGGAGCGGCCCGGCAACACCGGTATGCCCAACGCCCTTTGGTACATACCGTGGCGCCGCGTGCAGGTGATCACGGGCGAGGACGTGCCCATCCTCGGCTACCGGGTGACCGGGTCGAAGGGCGAACGGATCTTCGCCGTTGACGAGACGGTGCACTTCGGCCGGAACGGAGACCTGGACTCGCCGATCGGCGTGAGCCCGATCGAGCCGCTGCACTTCACCGTCGCACTGCACGATGCCCTGTGGCGGCACCTCAACGCCTACTTCCAGAACGCGGCCCGGCCGTCCGGGATCCTCACCGTCGACAAGGGAACCTCGAAGGAGTCGCAGGAGCGGATCCAGGAGCAGATCCGACGGCTGTACGCCTCGCCCGACCAGGCGGGCAAGATCATGGTCACCTCCGGCACGTGGCAGGCGCTGAGCGCCGACCCGCAGTCCGCGAACATCACCGAACTGCTCCGGCTGTCCCGGGAGGAGGTCGCCGCCGCCTACCAGGTGCCGCCGCCGATCCTCGGCCACCTGGAGCGCGCGATCCACGCCAACGTCACCGAGCTGCGGTCCCAGTTCATCCGCGACGTGCTCGGACCGCACGCGAGTGCCCTCGAAGGGGACCTGAACGCCCAGCTGATCGCGATGAATCCGGCGTGGACCGCCGCTGGCTACTTCGTCGGCTTCGACATGAACGAGGCGATCCGCCCCGACCTGTCCGCCCGTGCCCTGGTGTACGAGAAGATGCGGCACGTCTGGAGCCCGAACTACATGCGCCAGCTGGAGGGCCTGGAACCGCTGACTGGCGAGGCCGGGTTGTATGCCGACACGTTGTGGATGCCGTCCGGTGAGATCCCTCTCGGCCTGCCGCAGCCGCAGATGCAGGGCGCCGCCCAACCCGGCCAGGACGACCCGGCCGACGGGAAGCCGGGCGAGGAGCAGGCCGAGGACGACAACTTGCCGGCCCCGGGCATCGAGGGCGGCGAGTCGGATGCGGACACCGGGACCGAGATGCCATAACCGGACTACCGGACAGACAGACACCACTGCTACTGTCTGTCTCATTAGAGACAGATGACCCCCGCGAGGCGGCTACCTCCGGGGGTCAGTCACCGGACCACCATCAGGGATCCCAGTGCAAATCCATCGTACCGCGCACCCGTCCAACTTCACCGTGCTGCCGAACGCAGTCCTCCAGCACCGGGACCTGTCGCTCACGGCTCGCGGTCTCCTCGGCTACCTCGTCTCCCTACCGGACAACACCCACACCACAGTTCAGACCATCACCGAGGGCACGGCGGAGGGCCGGGTCCGGGTGCGGGACGCGATGAAGGAACTGGAGACCGCCGGGTACGTCACCCGGGTCCGGCACCAGCACCCGACCACCGGCCTGTGGGCCACCGATCTGCACGTCTTCGATGTCCCGACGGCCGAGACGTCGACAGTTCAGAATCCGACAGACAGCAACCCGGGCGCTCGGACCGTCGGCTGTTCCCCCAAGGGGGTAAAGAACCCGGGTAAGAACCCTCCCACCCCGGCCCCTCGGGATGAGGAGCCCGCCGAGCGGGCTGACGACGAGGGCGGGCGGGAGGAAGCTCCGCAGCAGGAAGACCAGGCCATCGGGCAGGCAGCAGCTGCTTTGGCCCGGCTCGGACAGGCCGAGCCGAAGCTCCGCCTCGGTGCCGCCGAAGCCCTGCGGATCGCGCCGTTGGCCGCCGAGTGGCTCGCCCGTGGTGTCTCCGCAGCCGATCTCACCGCCGTGTTGTCCACAGGTCTGCCCACAGCTGTGCACAGCGCCGCCGCCCTGATCACGGACCGATTGACCCGCAAGATGCCCGCCGTACCGCAGCCGAAGGCCCCCGCGCCGGAGAGGCATGAGTGCGCGAAGTGCCAGGCCCCCGGGCTCTCCCGGCCCGGCATCTGCCCATCCTGCGCCACGCTCGCTACACCGGAGCCGTCCGCCCCGGTGCACGACTCCGGTGAAGCCTCGGGCCTGCTGGCGGAGATCCGGGCCCGCCGGGACGCCGGCACGTTCGCAAAGGGCGCCAAGGTCCGCCAGCCCCTGGGAGCCTCGGTCCAGTCTTAATGATCGATCTTGTGGCGGCCGTGGAGAACTGACACTTGCGACATGAGACCCCAGTGGGTGCAGCGGAGTCGACTGTCTCAACGGACTTCACCGTTCAACCTTGGAGTGTCGGTGTCGTGCTCTAGGGTGATGCCCCACCGCCCAAGGGATGCGAGCGTTGCCATGGCAGAGGATCGGCCCCCTATCAAGGACCCCGTGAAGCGGCGTGTGCGGCAGCGCTGTGGTTTTGGGTGCGTCATCTGTGGGTCGCCCCTGTATACGTACGAGCACATGTACGACTGGGCGGTGACGAAAAGCCACGCCGAGGAAGAGCTGACACTCCTGTGCAACCAGCATCAGCAGGAGAGAACTAACAAGCTCCTCCCACGAGAGGTGGTCCTCCAAGCGAACAAGAAGCCGATCAACGTCGTCACAGGAGTCTCGGAGCCCTACAGCTTCCACTTTTCCGGCAGCGAGTGTGAACTCGTGCTTGGTAACAACGTGTTCCGCTCGCAGGGTGCTCGGCTCGTCCCTCTGCTGGTAGGCGGCGAGGAGACACTAGTCTTCGACTTCCGGCGGGGGAACCTGCTATTGAGTGCTCAAGTCCGCGATCGTGACGGCAACGTTGCACTGCTCATCGAGGACAACGAGCTCCTCTACGCCACTGACTCTTGGGACATCGAATTCGTTGGCCGCGAGCTGACGTTGAGGAACGCCCCCCGGAAGCTCCGTTTCCAGGCTAGCTTCGAACCCCCGTCGCGCGTCGTCGTCAGCAGGCTCGACCTCCAATACGGTGATGTCCATGCTTTCGTAGATGCGCGGGGAATCCACGTTCGGGGCCCGGGGCAGCGTACCCGCGACGTCAGCAACGTCGTCATGCACGGCGGCTTCGAATACGCGATCGTGCTGGACAGCCACATGTTCAAAGCAGGTGGGATGCTCCTCTAGGCCCCGGCCACGCTGGCGGGCATGACCGAGCAGCAGCAGCAGATCCGCCGCCGATCCGTGGAGTTCCGGGCGGCCGACGATGCCCCGGAAGGGGTGGTTCGCGGCTACGTCACGACCTTCGGCAACAGCTACGACATCGGGTACGGCTGGCAGGAACGGATCGAGCGCGGCGCGTTCGCCGAGCAGATCCGTTCCGGCGCGCTGCCGATCATGTGGCAGCACGACTGGGACGCCGGTCCGATCGGCGTCACCCGGGCTCTGACAGAAGACGAGCACGGGGTGCTCGCGGAGGCCGAGCTGTTCATGGACGACCCGCGCGGCCGGGCCGTGTGGCGGGCGATGCAGGCCGGCGCCCTACGGGAATGGTCGATCGGGTTCTACCCGGAGATCATCCGGTCGGACGCGGCCGAGCCGAACACCGACATCATCGAGCGCGGCCGGCTCGCCGAAGCGTCCGTCGTGGTGCGCGGCGCCAACCCGGAGACAACCACGCTGGAGGTGCGCGCCGCCGACAGCAACCAGGGCGTCAAGCCCACCCTCGCGCGGGTGCCGGAGTTCCTGCTCGACCAGCTCGACCAGGCCCACGTTCGTGAGCTAGTACGGGGGTTGGCACGGTGAACGAGCGGATCGCACTGTGGCTCACGAAGGTCTTCGGGTCGATGTGGGTCACCTACCTGTTCTTCCTGTACGGCTTCGCGCCGCTGCTCTGGCCCGGCCAGATGGTGACGTTCCTCTACTGGTCCGGCACGGTCCAGCTCTGGGCCCTCCCGCTGCTGCTGGTCGGATCCAACGTGATCGGTCGTGCCGCCGAGCGGCAGGCGACGGAGACGCACGACATGGTGGCGGCCGAGCTGGTGCTTCTCCGGGAGGAGCGGCAGCAGCTCGCCGACCTGCTCGACCGGCGTTGATCTAGGGGCTTCCTACGGTCCGGGAAAGATCAACGGACCCAGCAGGGAGACCAGTAGTGGAGCAGGAGATCCGGCAGCTCGCCGCCGCCATCCAGAGCGCGGAGGCCGAGGCCGCCCGAGAACGGGGTGACGCCGATGCTCTGGTCTCCCGGATGCGGGAGTCCGGCACCGACCTGACCGAGCGCGACAACTTCGCCAAGATCGATGAGGCGTACAAGCGCGCCGACGCCCAGCGGGACGCTGTGGCGGCGCTCCGCGACCAGCGGGCACGTCTGCTGGAGATCGTCGGACGCCAGACCGCGCCGGCCACGCAGACCGCCCGGACCGACCCGGAGCAGCCGCGCGGCCTTGCCCACCGGTTCACCAACTCGCCGCAGTTCCGGGAGATGCAGGGCTCCGGCGTCCTGAGGGCGTCCGGTGCCCGGGTGAACATGCCGCCGGTCGAGGACGCTCTCTCTCGCAACGAGCTGCGGAACGGCCTGCGGACCCGCACCACCTTCGACAACTCCGCGAACATCGGCTCCGGTCTGCTCGTCCCCGACTACACGGGAGACATGATCGAGCAGTACGTCCGCAAGGTGCGGTTCCTCGACGTGATTACCATCGGGGACACCGACACCGACACCGTCGACTGGGTGGTTGAGAACCCGCGCACCGACTCCGCCGCACCGGCCCCGTACGGCACCGCCGTGGGCGAATCCGCGTACGGCTTCAGCCACAAGCAGACCACGGTGCAGCGCATCGGCCACTTCGTGCCGGCCACCAAGGGCATCCTGATGGACGCCGGCCAGACGCACACGCTCCTGTCCTCCCGGCTCGTCAACGGCCTTCAGCGCCAGGTCGAGCAGCAGGTTCTCTCCGGCAACGGCACCGCGCCGAACCTCCTCGGCGTCCTGTCGGCCTCCGGCCTCAACTCGCAGGCCAGGGGCACGGATACCCGTCTGGACTGCGCGCACAAGGCGATCACCGCCGTACGCGTGGCCACGCAGATGGAGTACGACCCGACGGTGATCTGCCTGTCCCCGCAGGACTACGAGAACCTGATCCTCGACAAGCAGACCACCGGCAACTACACCTTCGGCTCGCCGACGGACGGCAAGGCGCCGACCATCTGGGGCCTGGTGCCGGTCGTCTCCACCCTCTTCCAGACCGGCTCACCGCTCGTCGGCGACTTCAAGGCCGCGTGCACGATGTGGCTCCGCGAGGGCGTCACTGTCTCCGTCTCCGACCAGCACATGGACTTCTTCCTCAAGGGCCTGGTCGCCATCATGGCCGAGACCCGGGTCGCGTTCGCCGTTCAGCGTCCGACCGCGATCACCCAGATCACCGGGTTCTGAGGTTGAGACGGGCTGATCCTGGCTCGGCGCCTTGTACACCGACCGCAGTCGGCGGAGTGCCTCAACAGCGCTGATTGCCTTATCGGCAAGGGGCGGGATCTGGTCAAGGACGTAGCTGACGACGACCACAAAGCCGCCGAGGAAGCCGAGAATAACCGCAGCCCAGCCGACGTTTGCCATCCGGCCTGACTCCTCTTGATCAGGGTTGGGCCGGGCTGCGGGCAGGCTCGGCCCAACCACATAGACGTGGTTGAAGCCGAGACGCTTGCCCGACTGGTCAAGGTCTCGAACGAGGTACTGTATCCAGCACCTTTCGGTGGGCGCGACTGCTACCTCGCTAGCAGCTAAATGCACCCGGGTGACGGTTAGTTGGCGGCAAGTCATCGGCAACTACAGAAGTCCGTCTAGTCACTACTTATGACCGCGCCAGTCGGGAGCGCGAGCACGTTTCCACTTCGTGACGCCTGACGCTAGGTCAAGCTCTACAAGTTTTGCTCCTGATGTGAGGAAGCGCAACTGGCCAGGTCAGCGGGCTGGTCGTCCACCATCTAGTGCTGCGCGAGACTGATGGACGTGCTCGAATCCGCATACCGAACTACTGAGGATTTGGTCGGTACCGACCCGCGAACAGGTGTGGCCGTGATCGTGGCCCGTGCCGGTCAGTACCTCACGGCCGAAGACCTTGAGCGCTACGGCATCCCCGTGCCGCGCGCTTCCGCAGCTCGCCCCCGCAAGGAGAAGTGACCATGGCCGGACCGGCCCAGCTGACGTACGACCCTGCCCGGCGCCAGGTGTTCGCTGGCCCCACCCAGGCGAACGCGACCGCCACGGGCGTACAGAACCCGGCGAACGCCGCCTACACCGTTGCGGACCAGACCGCCTTGGCCGCCACCGTGCAGCAGCTCACCGCCACGGTGAACGTGTTGCTCGCCGCGCTGCGGACGGCCAACATCCTGGATAGCTGACGTGCGAGCCGTGGCTGGCAGGCCGATCAACGTGCGGTGGCGTCTGGAGGACGAGTCCGGCGACCTGGTCGCCGCCGATGTCGGCACGGCGGTGACCGCTGTTGTCGTGGACGGCTCGGGCGCCCAGCTCGTCACCGGGCAGGCTCTGCAGGACGGTGCGAACGCCGGTGTGTACCTCTTCAGTGTGCCGCCGCAATCGCGCCTCGACCTGCTGTCCGTGACGTTCGCGGGGACGCTCGGCGGGCAGACCGTGACCGGCACCGAGCAGGTCCAGCTCGTCGACCGGCGGGTCGTCCCGCTGTCCGTCCTGCGGCAGGACCAGGCGCTGTCCGCGCTGCCGCTGCTGGACTTCCTGCGGATCGTGGACGCCGCCGAGGACGCGATCACCAACGCTCTGCGGTTCTCCCCGGTGCTGATGGGGGAGCGCGCCGAGTGGCGCAGCCGTGAGTGCGTGCGCCTGTTCGTCCCGGGCATCTACTACCTGCACCAGATCTACGCGCTGACCCGCAACGACCAGGACCAGCTGACCGGCCTGCCCGGCAGCGATCCGGCACAGGGCGTCCACGTCCGGGACGAGGCGATCGAACGCGGCTACGGCTACAACTTCGGCACCGGGTACTACGACCCGATCCTCGGCGTGTACGCCGTGCCGTGGCTGCCCGGCGTCTACAAGGGGTGGGTCTGCCACGGGTGGACGGAGACGCCGGCCGATCTGGCGAAGGCGGTGCTCCTGCTGGCGCGGCATCTGGCGCAGACCGGCGCGACGGCCTACCCGGACCGGGCGACCCGCATCATGACGGAGCAGTCGGAGATCTGGTTCAGTACGCCCAACGGCGCGGACCGGCCTTTCGGCCTGCCGGAGGTCGACGGGGTGATCGTGCGGTACCGGGTGCCGGAGCCGCTGGCGGACGACCGCGGGGCGTTCTGATCTAGGGCGTTGTGAACCTGCCGGTATGAGTGTGGGGTTCACGATCAACGAGGCGTTCCGGTACGAGGGCGCCACCACCTACGGGTGGGCGTCCGGTGCCTTCGATCCGTCGGCGAATCCGGTGGACGGCTCGGCGCTGGCGCCGACCGATCTCGCGTACCTGCGGGAGGTGGCGGTCCCGCTCGGGCTGGCCTCGGAGGCCGACGCCCCCGACGCCGTTCCGGTGCCGCCGCCGGCTGACGCCCCGTCTGCGCCTTCCGCCCCGCCCGTGCCGGACACCGTCCCGGCCGTCGCAGGGGTAAGCGGGGACGGTGCCTGATGGCCTTGCAGAAACGTCTCGTCCAGCTGGGCCTGGCGAAGCAGGCGGCCAAGGGCGCGGCGGCGCCTTCGCCGACGTTCACGGTCGGTCTGGCGTCGGGCAAGAGCCTCAACGTCGAGATCGAGGAGACCGCGCTCAACACGACGTGGTCGGACCGGATCGAGCAGGGATTCGACCGGGTCCAGGCCGTGCCGTCCGTGGACGGCGAGCTGATCGCCACCCCGAAGACGCTCGGGCTGCTGCTGCTCGCGGCGCTCGGCTCCGACACGGTGACCGGCACCTCCGCCCCCTACACCCACACCTTCACCCCGGCCGCGAGCCTGCCGTACCTGACGGCCTTCGCCCGTACCATCACCGAGTTCGAGTCCGTGCAGGACTGCAAGCTCGACGGCCTGGAGCTGATCTGGGACAAGTCCGGTGCGGTGAAGGCGAAGATCAAGTTCGTCGGCTGCTCGGTCGTGTTCCTCGCGACTGCGTGGACGGTCGGCGTGACCGGCGAGCAGGTGTCGGCCGGTGTCTTCAAGGGCTCCGGCGGCACCTTCAGCGTGCTGGGCCAGAACGCCCGGGTGGTGTCCGGGAACGTCAAGATCGAGAACAAGGTCGAGCCGCTCGTCGCGAGCTACTCGACCACCCCGGACGACGTGTTCGAGTCCGCGCTAGCCGTGACCGTCTCCCTCAGCGTCAAGCCCGACGACCTGACCCTGTGGCGGCAGGTCGTGACCGGCACGACCACCGGAACGGCGATCCAGTCCGCCCCGACGTTCGGGGCCGTGAACCTCGCCTTCAACGGTCCGGTCGGCACCGCGCTGACCTTCACCGCGCCCAGCGTGAAGTTCATGACCCACCTGCCTGATTCCAGCGCGGAGGGCGGCGCGGCGGAACTCTCCCTCGAAGGCGTGATGGTCGCCCCCGTCTCCGGGGCCGCCTGCACCGTCACCCTGACCAACTCCGTCGCGTCCTACTGAGAGGCCACCATGCGCATCACCGCCCACTACGACGGCAAGGCGATCGACCTTCCCCCGTTCGGGAACCTCGAACTCGTCTCCTTCGAGCGGAAGTTCCAGATGTCCGCGACCGCGCTGAACGACCCGTCGGCCGTCCGGATGGACTGGCTCTGCTTCCTCGCCTACGTCGCGCTGCGCAAGGCCGGGCAGCTCCTGCCGGGCACCCAGTACGACGACGCGTTCCTCGACCGCCTCGCCGAGCTGGAGATCCACGACGACCAGGCGGACGAGCCGGCGGCGGACCCTACGGCCCCGGCTCCCGCACTTGGCTGATCGCACAGCTCGCGGTCGAGACCGGAATCAGCCCAACTGACCTACTGGCAAGCCCCGACGGGGTGGTCGCCGCGATGGTCGAGATCATCGCGGACCGCGCCGAGGAGAACCAGCGCGCGGAGATGCGCCACCGTCTGAAGCAAGGAGCGTAAGACCTGATGGCCCGCAAGCAACCGTCGATCCGTGTGAGCGGGCTGCGGGAGTTCCGCGAGCGGGTCGAGGAGAGCGCGCGGGCGAAGCCTGACGCCATGAAGTCGATGTTCGACCACGTCGGCAAGATCATCGTTGACAACGCGATCCCGATGATCGAAGGCGACTTCGTCAGTGCGGCGGACCGGCGCACGGGCGCCCTGGTCGACTCGCTGCGCACCCAGTCCTCCGACCGGGCGGGGCGCGTGGTCATGGGCTACCCCAAGCGCGTGGCTTATGCGGGGTGGTGGGAGTTCGGCGGCCCGAAGGCGCCCGGCAGCCGGCCGCCCAACCGGGAGTGGATCAAGCAGGGCCGGTCGATCATCCCGGCACTCCACAAGAACGAGGAGCTGGTCCTCACCGCGATGGACGCCGCGATAGCGGTCTTGGCGGCGGTCATCGATGGCTAAGGCGGTCGTCCTCACCTTCATCGGCGAGACCAGCTCGCTGGACAAGGCGCTCCAGCAGGTCGGCGTCAAGACCGGCCTGCTGGAGACCAAGCTCGCCGCGCTCGGACGTTTCAGTGACGGCATGGTCAAGGTCGGCAAGTCGCTGTCGACGTACATCACGCTGCCGGTGGCCGGTGCCGCTTTCGCCGCACTCAAGCTCGGCACCGACTTCGACGCCTCGATGCACAAGCTGGTGGGCCTCGGCGGCCTGCCGGCGGCGCAGATCGCCGGGCTCGAACAGCGAGTCCTGGCGCTGGGCCGGGCGGTGCCGATCGGCCCGACCGCGCTCGCCGACGCCCTGTACCCGCTGGTCTCCGGCGGCATGCAGGCGTCTGCCGCGCTGGACGTGCTCGACGCCAGTGCGAAGGCATCGGCCTCGGGCCTGGGGGACCTGCCGACCATCACCGACCTGGTCGCCGGCGCGGTCAACAACTACGGCATCAAGAACCTGTCCGCCGCCGACGCGGTGGACGAACTCACCAACGCGGTACGGCTCGGCAAGATGGAGCCGGCCGCACTGGCGGGCGCGTACGGCAAGGTGCTGCCGCTCGCGGCGAACCTGCACGTCTCCTTCGGCGAGGTGTCGGCGGCGCTGGCGAGCATGTCGCACCAGAGCATCGACACGGCCGAAGGCTCCACCGCACTGCGCGCGATCTTCACCGCGCTGATCCGCCCGTCGGCGGGAGTGAACAAGGAGCTGAAGGCCGTCGGCCTGTCGGCGGCCGGCCTGCGGGAGGAACTGGCGAACAAGGGCCTGCTCGCCACCATGCAGACCATGTCGAAGGCCACGGGCGGCAACGTCGACAAGCTCGCCCACCTGATCCCCAACGTCCGGGGCCTGACCGGCTATCTGTCGATGATGGGCCCGAACGGCGAGCAGACCGTCAAGATCTTCAAGGAGATGTCCGGCTCGGCGGGCGCCACTGACGCGGCGTTCGCGGAGGCCGGCAAGAGCGCCAAGTTCAAGTTCGCCCTCGCCCTCAACGACCTGAAGACGGCGGGCATCCAGCTGGGCCTGACCCTGCTGCCCGAGGCCGAGAAGATCGCCGGCGCGATCGGCCGTTGGGCGGAGCGGTTCGCGGCGCTCAACCCGCACACCCGGACAGCGATCGTGCAGGCCGCCGGACTCGCCGCCGCGGTCGGCCCGCTGGTCCTGGTCGTCGGCAAGCTCGGCAAGGGGTTCACGGCGATGGCCAAGCACCCGGTCGTCACCGTCCTGGTCCTGCTCGTCCAGGCGTTCATCCTCGCCTACACCCACAGCGCGAAGTTCCGCGCCGAGGTGCACCACCTCGGCAAGGAGCTGTCCGACGCCGTGAGCTGGACGGACAAGCACCGGGCGGCGATCAAGGCGCTCGTCGGGACGATCGCCATGCTCGGCGCGACCGCCGCCGTCGGACGGATGGCCGGGGCGTTCACCGCGCTCGGCGCCGGCGTCGGCAGGATCCCCGGCATCGCCGCGAAGACCGGCACCGTGCTGGCGCGCGTCGGCCCCCTCGCATCGGCCGGGATGAGCACCGCCCGCCTGGCGGCCATGAACGCCCAACTGGCCGTCGGCCTCCTCGGGACGCGGGCCCGCGCGATGGGCGCGACGCTCTCCGGCGCCGCCTCGGGCGCGGGCCGGGTCATGAAACTGCTCGGGGGAGAGACATCCCGGGTCGGGATGTCCCTCGCCAGCGCCACGGGCAACGCCTACCGCTTCGCCACCGCCCAGACGGCGACCGCCGTGAGCAGCGCGCGGCAGACCACCGTGCTGGCCGCGCAGCGGGCGGCGACGCTGGCCAGCGCGGCGGCCGAGAAGGTCGTCACGGCGGCTCAGTGGCTGTGGAACGCGGCGATGGACGCCAACCCGGTCGGGCTGGTGATCATCGCGGTGGCGGCGCTGGTCGCGGGGTTCATCTACGCCTACACGCACGTGAAGTGGTTCCGTGACGCGATGGACGTTTTCGGCCGGTTCTGCCGCGAGGACTTCGCGAAGGTCTGGCCGTACCTGAAGGTGCAACTCCTGGCGTTCTGGCAGTTCTTCGAGGCCGAAGTCAAGATCGTCTTCGCGATCGTCCAAGGCGTCTTCCGGGTCGGGCTCGACCTGATCACCGGCAAGTGGGGCAAAGCCTGGTCGGATGCGCAGGACATGTTCCTGCGGATCTGGGGCGCGCTGGAGGGGCTGGCCTCGGGGGCGGTCGGCAAGGTCGGCCGCGCCATCATTGACGGAGTGTCAGATGCCGGTTCGTGGCTGGTCAACGCCGGTACGGCTGTGGTCGACGGACTGGTCAGCGGCATCGAACGCAAGGCGGACGCAGCCGTCGAGAAGGTCAAGGATCTCGGATCGAGCATGGTCTCCGGGCTCAAGGGGATGCTCGACATCCACAGCCCGTCGCGGGTCATGGCGACCATCGGCGGCCACATCGGCGACGGCCTGGTCGTCGGCGTGGCCTCCAAGCACCAGAAGATCCGCGAGACCGCCGAGAAGACCGCCCGCATCATGGCCACCGCGATGGCCAAGGTCACCATCGTCCCGCCCCTGCTGGGCACCGCACCCACAGGAGCCCGCTCGTTCGGCACGGTCGCGCACCTGACCTCAGACCTGGCCAGGCTCTCCCGCCTCGGCGCGTCACCCGCCCTGCTCATGCAGGTCGCAGGCGCCGGGACGGTGCAGGACACGGCGCTCACCGACCGGCTGCTCGCCGCCCTCCGCTCCCCGGGCGGCGCGGGCCGCTCCCCGGCATGGTCCGCCGCCGCACAGCCGGCCGCCGGGACCACCCCGGCGGGTCTAGCGTCCGGCCAGCCTGGCGACGTGTCGATCACCGTGAACGCCCAGACCAACGCGAACCCGCGCGACATCGCGTACTCCGTCGCCTGGGCCCTGAAGACGGGCGCGCGGTGATCCTGCTCGGCAGCCCGGCGGGGCTGCGGGACTTCCAACTGTCCGTCAACGGCGTGACGCTGGGCCCCGGCACCCCCTACCTGGTGCACGCCGTGGAAGGACTCGGCCTGCCCGAGGTCCGGCACACCGACGCCCAGCGTGCCGGCACCGACGGCAACTGGTACGGAGTGGACGCGATCGACGGCCGCACCCTGACCCTCTCGGTGACCGTCGTCGGCGCGGACCCGGCGTCGGCCCGCGCCGCCTACGACACGCTGATGGGCGCCTGGTGGCTGCCCCCGGGCGTTCCCTACCTGACGCTCAACCTCAAACTCCCCGGCCGGGAGGAGAACATCATCGGCGGACGCCCACGACGCGCGGAAGCCGACACGACCCGCCTGCTCGGCCGGCGCGTCGGCGTGACCCTCACCCTGGTCGCCGCCGACCCGCGCATCTACTCCTCCACCACCTACGGCGTGCCAGCCAGCCTGCCGGTCGCGCCCGGCGGACGCGTCTACCCGCGCGTCTACCCGCTGACGTTCGGCGGCACGGGCACCTCCGGCGCGGTCCTGGCCACCAACACCGGCAATACGGCGGTCTGGCCGCTCATCACCGTCACCGGCCCGTGCACCTCCCCCGTGATCACCAACTCGGCCACCGGGGCATGGATCGGCGCCGCGCTCACCCTCGGCCCCACCGACGTTCTCACCATCGACACCGACCAGCGGACGATCACCCTCAACGGCACCGCCTCCAGACGCTCCACCCTGATACCCGGCTCGACCTGGTGGCCGATGCTCCCCGGCGTCACACAGCTCACCTACACCGCACAGGGCTACGCCGCCGCCTCACAGTCCGCCCTGGCCTGGCGCAACGCGTGGATCGGCTGACCCGATCTAGCCGCCCGCGACGGTGGCCCGCATGGGTATGCGCGTCAACTGGATGCAGAACGGCTCCTACACGGCGGAGACCGACCGGCTTCTCCTCAGCTCGCTCTTCGCGTCGAACGGCACCTTCCTCGCCCGGTCCGGTGTGCTGGCCGGCGGCGGAGAGATGGCGGTCACCGCGCAGAGCACCCCCAACATGACCGTCGCCGTCGCCACCGGCCAGTGCGTCGTGCAGGGCACCATGACGGCGACCCAAGGCGACTACGTGGTGACCGCCGACTCCGCGTTCAACCTCACGGTCGCGACAGCGGACGCCACCAACCCGCGCATCGACCTGGTGTGTGTCGTCGTACAGGATTCCTTCTACTCCGGCGCCACCGACGCCGCATCGGTGCAGATCATCACCGGGGCTGCGGCACCCACCCCCACGGCCCCCGCACCGCCCGGCAACTCCTGCACCCTCGCGCAGATCACCGTGCCCGCAGGCGCCACCACGATCACCGCCGCCGTGATCGCCGACGTACGCCAGCGCACCACCGCGCGCGGCGGCATCATCCCCGCCCTCGCCACCTCCCGCCCGGCCAACGTCAGCACCGGGCAGGCCATCTACGAGACCGACACCGGCCGGCTCATGGTGTGGAGCGGCACGGCGTGGACGCAGCTCTCCGCCACCGCAGCCGCAGCACCCTGGACCGCCTACACACCGGCCTGGACCGGCGTAACCCTCGGCGCGTCGGTGGCGCACGGCCGGTACCGGCAGATCGGCAAGACCGTCGACATGACCGCCTCCCTCGAATGGGGAACCGGGGCGAGCATCCCCTCCGGGCAGGTGACCGTCAGCCTCCCGACCCCCGCCTCGTCCTCCCCGGCCGGCGCCCTGGGCTGGCAGGGGGTCGGCCGGCACCGCCCCGCCGACGGCAACCCCTGGCACACCCTCCTCACCCATACCGACCCCGGATTCACCACCGCCGTCGTCTGGGGCCTGCGCACCGCAGACCTGGGCTGGGCACCCCCGGGCGACGCCGGATACACCTTCAGCGCGGCCGGCGCGAGCCTGCGGGTGCAGCTCACCTACGAAGCCGCCTGATGCCGGTCTACACCTACCTCGTCGCCGACCTGATGACCAACACGATTCTCGGCGAACTCCCGCTCACCAGCGTCACGTTCTCCCAGGTCCTCAACGGGGCCGGCGCGTTCTCCGGGGAGCTGCACATGGGCGACCCGAGGATCAAGGCCGCCGCCGTCACGAACATGACCATCCCCGGCCGCACCGCCCTCTACGTGGACCGGGACGGCGTCCTCGTCTGGGGCGGAATCATCTGGACCCGCGCCTACGACGACGCGACCAGGGTCCTGACCATCACCGGAAACGAGTTCTGGTCCTACTTCCGGCGCCGGCTGATCAGCTCCGATACCATCTGGCCCAGCCCGTCCGACCCGCTGGTGATGGTCCGCCAGATCATCGGCACCGCCCAGAACATGCCGTACGGCAACATCGGTGTGCAGATCGGCACCGAGACCTCCGCCACGGTGCAGAGCTTCGGCGTCCACGGCTACGACCTCAAGCCGGCCGGCGAAGCAGTCGAGGAGATGTCCGTCCTCGGCTTCGACTTCGGCATCGACGTGCAGTACGACAGCACCGGCCGCCCCGCCAAGACCCTGCACCTGGCCTGCCCGAGGCGCGGACGCAACGCCACCGCGACGGGCCTGATGTTCGAGAAGCCCGGCAACATCGCCGCCTACACGTGGCCGGACGACGCCACCGAACAGGCAACCGCCGTCTACGCACAGGGATCCGGCGACGGCGTCGCCATGATCCGCTCCACCACCAGCGCCCCCGAACTGCTCGCCGCCGGCTGGCCGCTCCTGGAGACCGGCGTCGCCTACAAGGACATCAGCGTTCAGACCCAGCTCGACGGGCACGCCCGCGCCGACATGCGCAAGCGCCGCTACGTGATGACCATCCCCAAGCTGACGGTCCGCGCCGACCTTGACCCCGTCCTCGGCTCCTACATCACCGGGGACGAGTGCCGGATCCGGATCACCGACGAGTACCAGAGCGTCGACACCTACCGCCGGATCCTCCTCATCGAGGTCACCCCGCCCGAAGACAGGACACCCGAGAGCGTCGACCTGACCATGGGGGAGGCGCTCGACCAGTGAGCACCGTCAACCTCCCCGACTCGCTCCACCTCCACTTCGCCGACCTCGAACGGCGCCTGCGGATCCTGGAGAACACGTCCCGGGTGTCCGCCGTCGGCAGCTCCGGCACCATGACGACGTACTCGGCGGCGACCGGCGCGGCGATCTCCCGGCTCGGAGTCCTGCCGAACGGCGAAAGCGGCCTCCAGGTCGCCCGCGACGACGGCACCACGGCCCTCCAGGTCGCCGCCAACGGACAGGCCCACCAGCAGCTCACCATCACCGACCGGGCCGGGAACGTCCTGCTGTCCGACGACATCGCGGGCGCCGGACTCGGCCGGCCCTGGCTCCCGGTCCCCGCGTCGATCGCCGCCCCGCTGGCCTTCACCTCCGCTGCCGCGGTCCCGGCGTACGACCTCACGTACATCCGCCAGCACGCCAAGCTCGTCACCCAGTTCTACGCCTGGGCGGACACCGGCACCACCGGGACCGTGAGCCTCGTCAACACCACGGGCGGGACGGCAGCCCTCGGAACCATGAGCATCGACTCCACCACCACCGGCCTGACCATCATCGGGCCCGTGCCGGTCAGCGGCGCCTACGGGACCACCCAAGCCGTACAGCTCCAGATCCAGCGCACCACCGGAACCGGAACCGTCTACATCCGGCACTCCAACACCGTGGCCGTCCAGTCCTGATCTAGGGCCTCGCGAGGGTCGGCACATGGCTCTCTTCACCGACGCAAACTGGCGCGGCCCCGTCCCCAACAAGCGCCCCGGCGCCATGAGTTCCCATCGGCTCCTGGTCGTCCACATCGAGGAGGGCAGCGAATCTGGGTCCGACTCCTGGTTCCACAACCCCGACGCACAGGTCTCCTCCCACTTCGGCAACCCCAAGACCGGCCGCCTCGACCAGTGGGTCGACACCGACGACCGCGCCTGGGCCGAAGCCGCCTACAACGACGTAGCCGTATCCGTCGAGCACGAAGGCAACAGCGGCGACTCCCCCACCCCCTCGCAGCTGGAGAACGACGCCCGGCTGCTTGCCTGGCTCCACCAGCAGTACGGCACGGCCCTCCAGGTCACCAACGACCCGAACGGCTCCGGCGTCATAGGCCACGGCCTTCTCGGCGTCGCCGGCGGCAACCACCCGGACTGCCCCGGCAACCCGATCCTCAACGCCCGTCAGGCGATCGTCGACCGGGCGAAGCAGATCCTCGGCCAGGGCACCCCGGGCCCGGCCCCGCAGCCGGAGCCGTCCTTCCCGGGCTGGCCTGGCCGCTACCTGTCGGTGCAGTCCCCGATGCTCAGCGGCGACGATGTCCGCCAGTGGCAGCAGCAGATGGCCGACCGGGGCTGGAACATCACCGCCGACGGCTGGTACGGCCCCGCCTCGGCGAGCATCGCCCGCCAGTTCCAGCAGGAGAAGGGCCTCGGCGTCGACGGTGTGGTCGGCCCGGCCACCTGGCAGGCCGCCTGGACCGCTCCGGTCACCTGAGCGGAGTCCTTGGATGTCTGAACCCACGGCGGAAGTCCGTATCACCCTGCGGGACGTGTACACGTCCGTGCAGGGGCTGAGGGACGACGTACAGGACATGTCGGAGCAGGTCGCGCTACTCGGCCAGCAGCAGACCACCGCAACCGCCAGCGCCGAGGACCACGAACGCCGGCTCCGCGCGCTGGAGGAACGGACCTGGTCGACACCCCGCCTCGCCTCAGTCATGTCGGCACTGGCGACACTGCTGAGCATCGCAGGACTCGCCCAGTCCATCACCCACAAATGACAAGGCCCCCGCCGTAGAGGACACAGCCTCTCTCAGCGGGGGCCTTCGGCGATGACATGCCCTCGGCTCGGCAAGGGACGGTCAGACGTTGCCGAATTCACCAGCGGCAACACTGCGGGTGAAAGCGGCCCATGCTTCCGCTCCGAAGATGAGCGCCGGGCCTTCGGGGTCCTTGGAGTCACGCACAGGGACGATGCCGGGGAAGTCCGGGGCGACCTCTACGCACTCGCCACCGTTGTTGCTGTAACTGGACTTGAACCAGGCGGCCCTGGACAGGTCAGGGATCATGGGGAAAGCTCCTTCCGAGCCTTGTGAATCAGTGCCAGGGACGACGCCTTTGGCTTCGCTTCCACCAGTAGCTGATCGTACTCTCTCTCCCAAGCCATGACGGTTTTTCGGCTCCGCTCAAGGTGGCCCCGTGCCTGGGACTCGGCGTACCCGACAACTGATCCGTCGGGCAGGTCGAGCAGGATCACAGGCAGTGTGAAGGGCAGGTTCTCGCCTATGGCGAACGGTGCAACCTGAATGGTGACGTTGGGCCGGGCCGCCAGCTCTGAAAGGTGGTCGAGCTGGGCGCGCATCACGGCAGAACCACCGACCGGCCGCACCAGGCAGCTCTCATCCAGCACTGTGTGCACCAGCGGTGGCGTCTTCTGATCCAGCAGCCGCTGGCGAGCGGCCAGGAACTCGACTCGTTCTTCGGCTTCAGCCATGGTGATGGCTCCGCGCTGTACGGCTGCCGACGCCAGCGCCCATGCGTAGTCGGGTACTTGGAACAGGCCTGTAACGACCGTCAGGGCGAGCGCCCGCACTCGGCGGCATCGCGCCTCGGCATCGGCGAACTCCGGGAACCCCTCAAGGAGTCCTGCCCTGACGATGCCACGCCAGAGGTGAAAGAAGATCTCTCCTGTGTCCAAGACGGCGTCTGCCTTCACAGCGAACTTTCTAGTGGGAGGACGCTTCCCTCTTTCGATGTAAGACAGCAGCGTGTTCGAGTACCCCATGTGCTTGGCCAGCTCGGTCTGTGACCAGCCCCGAGCACGCCGTGACCTGCGAAGCTCTGCGCCGAAGCGAGCCTGTGGACTTGATGTTGGGTCAACTTCCTGTTCGGTCAAGGTCCGTCCCCATTTTTCACATGGCAGAACATTCAAGGTGTAGACCCTGGTGATCGTACGGCTACACGCCGATGCTGTGTAGCAGATCGACTACGGAAGGGAGCGGCCACCATGGGCGCTGACTCACCCCGAGGGCCCCGGTCACTGCTCTCCGACATGACCGAGAAGCAGCGGAGGCGGGCGAGGAAAGCATGTACGGAATTGCGCGAGGCGACGGACCGGGCCGGTTGCCCGCTTCCCTCGCTGGGCGTTGACGCGGCGTCTGTCATCACCGGTGGCGTGCTGGTGCAGTTGGGCGGCGCTCTTCCGGATGTGATCACGCGACTGGCGGAGGTCATCCGGGCGGGCACGGCCGCCCTTGCTGCGGGGGAGCCCGAGGGCACGGTGTCGCGCCTGTGGCCCCCCGCCGTTGGTGAGCTGGTGGTGGACACCGGGGCGGACAGGGTCGGCGAGTTCCGCAGTGAGGATGACGCGGGCCGGTGGCTGCTCGCCCCGCCAGCCGGTGGTGACCCATGGGCCGCGAACCCCGACGCGGTGCGCATGGCTGGTCCTGGCGATCAGGTGAGAGCCGAGGCTGCCCGAGCAACTGCCCGAAGCCAAAAGAGAGTTGGTTGATTCGTGATGCTGGGAAGCCTACCCCGCGAGATCGGCCGGCGACGCATGTTCCGGTTCGTGCTCTGGAAGTTCGGCCCGGACCCCGACCGGGACAGCGTCCACCTGGTCTACTGCGAGGGCGAAGACGAAGACGGCACCAGATGCGGCGCGGACTCGGGGGAGTACACCGACCGTGAGGCGGCGGAGCTGTGGCCGTTCGAGCACGCGACGGAATACCCCGAGCACCGCAGCTACGGACACTTGGCCTACCGTCCGATGATCACGACCCCCACGGAGGAACCGTCGTGAGGCGCGAGACCGTCGTGACTGGCGCCTTGGTCGTCCTGGTCGGCGGCGCACCGGCCGCCCTCATGGCCGCTCTCGCCATGGCCGACCCGGTGAACACCCGCCGCTGGGTGTGGACGTGCACCGCCCTGGCTCTCGCCATGATCGGCGTGGCGTTCGGACCCGAGCAGGTCGAGGGATGGCAGCGCCGAAGACGCGCACGCGCCCGGGTCCGGGCCAGGTTCCACCGCTCCGAGTCGAAGCAGCAGGCACGGCTGTGATCGAAACCGGCATCCTGCCGAAGGTCACGCCGGGGCTCCCGTGGGCTCCGGGGCTGTGCTGGGGCTGCCTCACCGAGCGGGACGTCACGCCCCTCGGCGGGGCCGAACTGGACGGTACGGACCTGCCCCTGTCCGCGTGTCGGTGGTGCCTCGCTGCCCTACGCCAACGGCTCGCGGTTGTCCTGCGTTGGCACCAGCCCGGCACGCTCGCCGGCCAGCGAGCCCACCGAGTCGCCCAGTGGTCCCGAGCGCTGCGCCGCCGCAGGCACGCCGAAGGGCGGCACCGTGCCGTGTCCACCGTCTGAGATTTCTACTCCTAGGACCGCTGTGGGCCCTCGCATCTACTACGTCATCCCGGGCACGTTCACCGAGCCGGGCGCTCTGGACGGGCCCGACCCGGAGGTACCCACGAAAGAGGCGTGGGACGCGCTGATCAAGCGGTACGCCGACGGCGAGTCCGTCCACGCGCTGTCCCGTGAACTCGGTCGCTCGGACGCCTGGTTGCGCCGCCGCCTGGTACAGCGCGGGGTTCAGCTGCGGGACCGGCGCCAGGCCGGGGAGGCCCTCCGGCTGCGCGGCTCTGGCCGATCGCCGGGCTGACCAGCCCCTTGAACTCCCGCCGGTCCTGCGGCCGGTCGGGCAGCACAACCCCCGCCCCGGTGACGGGACATGGACGGCCCGGACGACCGGGGCGGGGCCCAACTATGACCGTATCCCGTGGGGGGGGGTAACTCGCCTGAAGCACAACGACATTGAGCCCGCCCCGCTGCTGTTTATCGGTGAGCCCGCCGGCCGGTGCCGCACCGCCCGGGACTTCCCCGCTGTCCGAAGTACGGAAAGGCGTCGTTCGAGGACGAGAGTGATGCGCGGATGTTCCTTGCCCGAGTCGGCAAGGACGGCCCGCAGGACCCGCTCACGCAGATGCTCCCGAACAGGCCGTTTGACTGTGATTACTGCCCCTTCTGGCACGTGGCATCGAAGCCGGTGACCGCGCGTGCCGCACTCCGCCGACGGCGGGGTGTCGGCCCCCGCTAGCCTGCAGACTCCCGTTCCGGCGGGCGGGGAAGGGTCAACACCCCCGCCGGAACGGGGCACCAGCTCCCACCCCGACCGCCCCAACCCTGGACAGGTCGAGCCGGCTGGGGTGGGATTACACAACTCGGCTACCCGGCCGAGCTGTTGAACTGTCAGCACCACCAGGAAACGGAGGCGCAGAACAGATGACGCAGACGCCCGCACCATGGGGCACCACCCGCATGGGCCCGTACGTCGAATCCGGCCCGATCCCCGCCCTTGCCACCGTGATCGACCCCGAAACGCAGATCGCCGTGATCGTGGACGAACACGGCCGCACGGTCGAACTGGGTGCGCACGGCACCAGCACCAACACCAGCACGCCCACCAACACCGGTGGTGGTGACGGGCAGGGAGGCGGGCAGAACGCACCCACCGACATGGACAGCATGCCCGCGAACGACCAGGACCAGGGCACGGGCTGATGGCAGGGGATCGACACAGGGCCGTTCTGGTCCTGACCAACTCGTACGACGTGACAGCTGACGTGGTGCTGCGCATCCTGGCTGATCGCCGAGTGCCGGTTGTCCGTGTCGATCCCGGCGCCGATCTGCACGCGGGTGCCTTGCTGACCGCCCACTACAGCACGGGTGAGCAGCGGGGCACCCTCTGCACGTCAAGCCGGGTCCTCGACCTCTGCAACGTCAGATCGGTATGGGTCCGCAGACCGTCGCCCCACGAGGCGCCACCCGGCATGGCGGAGCATGACGCCAAGTTCGCTGGCGCACAGGCATTTTGGGGCACCGGGGGCATCCTTGCGTCGCTTCCCGGAGCGCACTACGTCAATCACCCGTGGTGTATCCGCAATGCCGAGTACAAGCCCGTACAGCTCGCTGTGGCGAGCCGGAGCGAGTTCCTGATCCCGGACACCGTCATCACCGCCGATCCGGGTGAAGCGCGGAGGTTCTGCGCCGACCAGCCCGGCGGAGCGGTCTACAAGCCGATCTGGGACAGCCGGTATCGGGATGCCGAAGGAACCGCGCAACAGGTGTGGGTACGAGGGGTTGACCCGGCCGAGATCACCGATGCCGTGTCCGCCTGTCCCCACCTGTTTCAGGCGAAGGTGTCGAAGTTGTTCGACGTACGGGTGACCGTCGTCGGTACCCGGCTGTTCGGGGTCCGGATCGATAGCCCCGATCTCGACTGGCGTCACCGGCAAGCCCTGATGACGTGCACGCCGGTTGAGATCCCTGAATCGGTTGCGCGTTCGGTTGTCGCCTACCTCGGCGAACTCCGTTTGACGTACGGCGCGTTCGACTTCGCCGTGACCGCTGCTGGTGACTGGTATTTCCTTGAGTGCAACCCGAATGGGCAATGGGCGTGGCAGCCGGCGGAGACCACCGACGGTATCGCCCACGCCCTCGCCGACCAGCTAGAGAAGGGCCCCGACACGTGAGCACATCGGCCGAACTCCGCGCCGCCCTGGTGGACCAGCTCGCCGAGGACGGCACACTCACCGAACCCGAGTGGCGCAACGCTGCCCAGGTGATCCCCCGGGAGCTGTTCGCCGGGTCGTTCTTCGCACCCATCCCGGGCAGTAATCCGACCAGCTACCGCCCCGTACGCGAGGGCGAGCCCGGATGGTTGGAAGAGGTCTACGCAAACCAGACCCTGATCACCCAACTCGACGGGCAGACCCGGCCCGACGATGTGGCCGAGGGCACCGTGACCGGCTCCCCGTCCTCGTCGTCCACCCTGCCGTCGCTGGTGTTGCGGATGTGGCACCAGCTCGGCACCGAGGCAGGGCACCGGGTGTTGGAGATCGGCACGGGAACGGGCTACTCGACCGCCCTCGGCGCGCACCGCCTCGGGGACACCAATCTCACCAGCATCGAGTACGACCGGGTGGTGGGCGGGGCTGCCGCTGCGGCCATCAAGGCGGCCGGATATACGCCCCGTCTGATCATCGGTGACGGAATGCTCGGAGACCCGGACGGGGGCGAGTACGACCGGCTGATCGCCACCTGTTCGGTTCGCCACGTCCCGCAGCCCTGGCTCTACCAGGTCAAGCCTGGCGGGAAGATCCTCGTCACCCTCTCCGGCTGGTCCTTCGCCTTCGGGCTCGCACTGCTCATTGTGACCGAGCCCGGCAGTGCCACGGGCCGGTTCCTGCCGGGGTACACAAGTTTCATGATTGCCCGACCGCATGACCGGCCGCCTCGGCAGAGCCTCACCCTCATGCCCGGTGACGAGCGGCCGACCCTGATCGATCCCGAGATCATCAGCACGTGGACGGGCGGTTGGGTCGCCCAGCTTGCGGCACCCTCGGCCGAGCGGATGGGGGCCGGCGGGCAACAGATCCTCTCGGACGTGGCCACCGGTTCGCAGGCCCGGACCATGCCAAACCCGGAAGGCGGATGGACCGTGATTCAGCGCGGCCCGCTCCGGCTCTGGGACCAGGTCGAGAACGCGGTCCAGGCGTGGCAGCACGCGGGCTCACCACATCAGGAAGGCTTCGGGGTCACGATCACAGACTGGGCTCAGCGGGTCTGGATCGGCAACGAGGACGGTCCGGGCTGGGACCTGCCGATCTGACTCGCGGAAGTCTCGACTGGGGGCGCGGGCGTCTTCTCAACAAAGACGATCCGATACCTACCCGCGCCCCTCCTCGGCCTTGGTAGCTCTCGACCAGTGGTCCGCAAGTGTCTTGGCTTGAGCGAGAGTTGGTGTCGAGAAGTTTTGTTCCTTGCCCAGCTCGACAAGCGCATCTGTCAGCGCAGAGAGCTCTTGCAGAATTTCCGCAGGGACAGCACGCCCAATGCTTTGAGCCCACATGCGATCGAGCGTCTTTGAAGCCGTTGTGAACAAGTCGTCGTCCATGCTCGCCATGGTCCAGCCGCTGGACGATGGCGGCGACTGGGGGCGGCCGAGTGAGTGCCCCGCCTGCTGGTGACTCCGGCAGGACGGGGCTCTTCTGCGTCCCCGGCTCGGCTGGCAACTGTTCGGCTTATTCTAGGCATTACAGAGCTTGGAGGGCATGAAGACTTTGCTCTCCCGGGCGTTCGCCCGTGATGTGATCGTTCTGTTCTCCTCGGCGTCGATCGCCGCGCTGTCCCCGCTCCTGGCTACCACCGGAGTGCTCCAGATCTCCGGCGGCCAGTGGCTGGGTGCTGCGGACCACGTGCTCACTGCGGTGGTCCTCGGCGTCCTCGCGCTGGCCGGAACCCCTCTGTCGCGCGCGTACGGGGTCGGGACCGGCCCGCAGCCTGTTCTGGAGCCCCCGGTCCCTTCGGCCCCGCCGGTCACTGTCCCCGTGCCGGCTGCGGAGCCGGTCGCGCCGTGACCGGGGAGGGCCCGCGCATCGGGTCGTTGTGCAGCGGCTATGGCGGTCTCGACATGGCCGTGAAGCAGGTGCTCGGCGGCACCGTCGCATGGGTCGCCGACAACGACCCGGGCGCGTCGAAGATCCTCGCCCACCACTGGCCGCAGACGCCCAACCTGGGTGACATCACGGCCGTGGACTGGGCGGCCGTCGAACCGGTCGACGTACTGGTCGCCGGATACCCCTGTCAGCCATTCAGCAACGCCGGAAACCGAAAGGGAGATGATGATCCGCGCCACCTCTGGCCACACATCGCCAGGGCCATTCGCACACTACGACCCCAACTCGTCGTCCTGGAGAACGTACTCGGGCACGTCAGCCTCGGACTCGACACTGTTCTCGGGCAAATGGCCGTCCTCGGGCTTGATGCTCGCTGGGGCGTGCTCAGTGCTGGCCAGATTGGCGCCCCCCACCTGCGACGGAGGCTGTTCATCGCCGCGTGGCCTGCCGACGCCGAGATCCAGTCCGGGGGAGCAGCGGCAGACCCGGCGATCCCCATCCCAGAAGGCCGGGAAGCACGGGCTCTCCCTCGCGGCCGAAGTGGGCGAGCTGATGCTCAGTGCCGCGGTCGCCGGACACCGCGCCCGTCATGGCTAGGGGCCAGGCGTGAGCTGTCCACTGCTTCCGACGCCTGCCGCACGGGACTGGCGCGGCGGCGGACAGAAGGGCCAACTCCCCACTGTCGTCGTCAAGCTGCTGCCGACACCGCGTGCGAGCGACGGCGCGAAGGGCAGCCCCGGCCAGACGTACCGGACGGGGGAGGCGCTGGCGGCGGTAGCGGCCCGGCTCTTGACTGGGGGCCGTACCGGGAGGCCGTCGAGCGGTGGGAGCGGATCCTCGGACGCCCCGCCCCGTGGCCGGCGGACGAACAGCGAAGGCTGAGCCCGCAGTTCGTCGAATGGATGATGGCCTTGCCCGAAGGGCACGTTACGGCGGTCGGCCTGTCCCGGACAGCGGCGCTCAAGGCACTCGGCAACGGTGTGGTGCCGCCGCAGGCCGCCGAGGCGATCCGCCTGCTCCTGGCCGACCGGTGCCAGCACGGAGCAGCAGGCGGTGCCGAGTGAACGGCTCACGCCACTACACCTCCTACCTCGCCGTCGACCCGGGCCTGACAACCGGGTGGGCCATCTGGGGAGACCACCACAAGGCCCACGGGCAGGACGAGCCGATGCCGTTCCTGGACCTGGCCGAGGAGTGGGCGGCGCTCGCCCGTCCCGCCTCCGTCATGGTCGTGGAGTCCTACCGGATCACGGCGGAGACAGTCCGCAAGAGCCGGCAGCCCTGGTCGCTGGAGATCATCGGCGCACTCCGGTGGATCGCCCACCGGCACGGCGTCGACTTCCTGATGCAGACACCAGCGGACGCGAAGGCCTTCGGCCACGACGCCCGGCTGAAGCGGCTCGGCTTCTGGGTGCCAGGTCAGGACCATGCCCGGGACGCCTACCGGCATCTGGCGCTCGCCCTGGCCAAGCACCGACGATTGCCCGACGCCTCAGACAGTTCATGTACTGTCGGAGACACATAGGGGATCCGCTCCGGGCTCCCCCGCCGTGGCGGCGGGGGAGCCCTCGTCTGTCCAAGGGGGCCGCACATGCCGATCGCGGAGATCACCGGCCGACGCATCGACGTGGACGTGCCACTTCGCCATGAGCCCCGGATCCGCACCATCCCCGGCGTGCGCTGGCACGACGGATCGAAGCGCTGGCGGCTGCCGCTGTCCTGGGCCACCTGCAAGCAGCTCCGCACCGCGTTCGGCGACCTGCTCCAGGCCGGACCCCTGCTGACCGCCTGGGCCCGCGACGAGTACGAGGACCGCGTCGAGCCCGCGATGGACGCCCGCATCCTGGCCCTCGACCCTGCCGCCGACGCGTACGGCGAACCGCGCCTCTACCCGTACCAGCGCACCGGAGCCGCCTTCCTCGCCGCCGCCGAGTCCGCGATCCTCGCCGACGAGATGGGCACCGGCAAGACCGTGCAGACCCTCGCCGCCCTCTGGCGCAAGGGTGCACTCCCTGCGCTGATCGTCTGCCCCACGTCCATGACCCACACCTGGCGCCGGGCCGCCGCCGAGTGGCTGCCGGGCGCAACCACCGTCGTCATCGAAGGACCGCCCAAGCGCCGCTACCAGCAGTTCGAGGCGGCACAAGGCGCATCCCTGGTGATCGTCTCCTGGGATCTGCTCCGCCGGCACTCCCGCCTCGCCCCGTACGGCTCGATCAAGCTCACCGACGCCGAGAAGACCCCCGGCAGATTGAATGGCCTCCCGTTCAAAGCAGTCGTCGCCGACGAGGCCCACCGCGCCAAGGACCCCAAGGCCAAGCAGACCCGCGCCCTGTGGGCCGTCGGCGACAAGGCCGAACATCGGTACGCCCTCACCGGTACCCCGATCGCGGACAGCCCCGACGACCTGTGGGCGCTCCTGCGGTTCGTCGCCCCGAACGAGTGGCCGAGCCGCACCGCGTTCATCGACCGCTACTGCCTCACCTCGGCCTCCTACATCGGCGGACAGGAAGTCCTCGACGTGACCGGCCTGAAGCCGGAGACCGAGCAGGAGTTCCGCGAGATCCTCGAACCCCGGTTCCTGCGCCGGCCCAAGGCGCTGGTCCTGCCGCACCTGCCGCCGAAGGTCCACGTCCGGCGCGACATCGAGATGAACCCGTTCCAGGCCATCGCCTATCGCGCGATGGCCAAGGAGATGCTCGCAGCCGTCAATGGCGGTGACCTGACGGCTTTCTCGCCGCTGACGCAGTTCGCCCGGCTCGGCCAACTCGCCTCCGCCTACGCCGAGATTGACGACGAAGGACAGGTCCGCCTCACCGAGCCGTCGCCAAAACTCCACGAACTCGAAGCGATCCTCACCGAATTGGGCGAGGAGCCGTGTGTGGTATTCGCCTCCTCCCGGCAGCTCCTCGACCTGGCCGCCGCGCGCCTCGACAAAGCGGCCATCCCGTACGCCCAGATCGTCGGTGGCCTGACCGCTGAGCAGCGCACAGCGGCCGTGGACGAGTACAACCAGGGCCGCGCCCGCGTCATCCTCATCTCCCTCGGCGCCGGCGCCGAAGGCGTGTCCCTCACGCGCGGGCAGACCGAGGTGTTCCTCGACCGCAGCTGGAGCCAGATCCAGAACGCACAAGCCGAGGACCGCCTCCACGGCACCGGCCGGGGCGAAGCAGGATCCGCACGCCTCTTGATCATCGACCTGATCACCGCCGAAACCATCGAGGCGTACCGCGCCGATGTCCTCGCCACCAAGACCGCCCGGCTGGAGGAAGTCGTCCAGGACCGCACCGTCGTCCTCGCCGCACTCAACCACGGCACCACCCGCAGGAAGGCATTCGAATGAGCCCCCACCCCACCGCCTCCAACGTGACCGACGACCAGATCGACGCGATGCGGCACACCATCACGGCCCTGCGCGAGCGGGACGCCCTGACCGTCGGCACGCTCGACGCCCTGCTCACCCTGTTCACCGGCTGGAGCGACAGCACCGCGAAGCGAACCGCTGTACTGGAGCGCGAGATCCGCAGTCTCCGGGCCCAGCTCGCAACCCGCTGCAAGTGCGCCGTCCGGCAGCAGACGGACTCCTTCAACACCCACCGCGGCTGATGAGGAGCGTCACCGCCTCCGAACTCGGCGCCTGGCGGCGCTGCCGCCGCAAGTGGTGGCTCACCTACCACCGCCAACTCGGCCCGATCCGCCCCGATACCGTCAACGCGGCGGCGCTCGGCACCCTCGTCCACCTCGGTCTCGAAGCCCACTACACCGCAGCCGACTCCCGCGACCCCGCCGCAGTCGTCCGGGCCCGCGCCGAGCAGGACACCGCCGAATTGGAGCAGACCGGCCAGCACACCAAGGCGGCCAAAGCCGCGAAGCAAGCCGACCTGGCCGTCACCATCGTGACCGGCTACCTCCAGTGGCTGGCCGAGACCGGCGCGGACGACGACCTGGAGGTGATCGCCGCCGAACAGGCCATCACCGCACCCGTCCCCGCACTGCCCGGCGTGCAACTGCTCGGCAAGCTCGACCTCCGCGTGAGACGGCACTCGGACGGGGCCCGGCTCTTCTTCGACCACAAGACCGTGCAGAGCATCGACCAGCATGAGCAGACCGCCCACATGAGCCCCCAGTTCAAGCACTACGCCCTGCTCGAACAGCTCGACCTCCAAGCCCGCCAAGGCCAAGGACAGGTAGCTGACGGGGAACGGACAGGCGGCGCGATCGTCAACATGCTCCGCAAGGTCGGCCGCTCCGCCACCTCCAGACCACCGTTCTACGGCCGGTGGGAAGTCAGCTTCAACCGCATCGCGCTCCGCCACTACGCCGAGCAGGCGTTCGCCCTCATCCGCGAGACAGAACGCGCCGGCCTGCTGCTCGACCTGCCCGACGCGAACCCTCACGCGATCGTCCCGCCGACCGTCACCCGCGACTGTGCATGGGACTGCCCGTTCAAACCGGTCTGCCCGATGTTCGATGACGGCTCGGACGCCGAGGGAGTTCTAGGGATCGCCTACACCTGGACGGATCCACTGGCGCGCTACGCAGAAGGCGGGCGCCCAGACTCCGAGGAGTTCGCCGCATGACCGCAGTCCCCTGGACCGGGGAGGAGAGCCTGATCGCTCTTGTCCACGGCGAATCCGGCGCCGGCAAGACGCCGGTCGCCCACACCGCCCCCAAGCCGCTGCTCGTCCTCGACGCCGAGAACGGCAGCCGGTTCGTCCACTCCAGCAAGGTCCGCTGGGATCCGCTCACCCAGGCGCCGCCCGAACCGGGGGACTGGGAGACGTGCATCGTCGCCACCCGCGACTACGCCACACTCGACGCCGCATACCGCTGGCTCGCCTCCGGGAAGCACCCCTTCCGCTCCGTGGCACTCGACTCGCTGACGGAGATTCAGAAGCGCTGCAAGGACAGCATCGCCGGACCCGACGAGCAGTTCACCGAAGCCAAGTGGGGAAGCCTGCTCGCACGGATGGAACGCCTCATGCGTGACTTCCGCGACCTCACGATGCACCCCACCAACCCCCTCCAGGCGGTCGTGTTCGTCGCGCTGACCGGAGAGAAGCAGGGCAAGTACCGGCCACTGGTCCAAGGCGGCCTCTCCCTGTCCCTGGCCGGCTTCGTGGACGTGATCGGCTTCCTCTACGTGGGAACCGACGACACCGGCCAGCCCGCCCGCATGATGCTGGTACAACCGACCGAACAGCACGTCGCCAAGGACCGCACCGGAGCCATCACCGCCGCCCACGGAGCTGCCGTCCCCGGTCCGATCGACCTCGCGGGCCTCATCGCCACCATCTACGCCCCGGAGGCCGCACGTGTCTGAGCACTCTTTCTCCGACCTGCTCAACGCCGCAGGGGCCGCCGCCGGCACCACCGATGAACTGCTCCCGGGCGGTGAGTACGACGCGGAGGTGATCGCCGCGAACTACAAGATCACCGACAAGGGCAAGCTCCAGATCGGCATCAAGTACAAGGTGACCAGCGGCCCGCACGCGGGAGTGGGCACCTGGGCGAACCAGACACTCAGCCCCGAGTCCCCGACCGCCCTGGACATCTTCTTCCGCGCCTTCGAAGCCCTCGGCCTGGAGCGCTCCGGCTGGGCACAGTTCGGCGCCAACCTCGCAGGAGCGGGCGAAGCCGTAGCCGAGAAGATCAAGGGAGCGAACTGCCGGATCAAGGTCGCGGTCGAGACCTGGCAGAACGAGCAGCGCAACAGGGTGGAGCGGGTCACCAAGGCGGCCCCGACGGCTCCGGCAGCCGTACCAAGCGGACTGCCTGCCCCGCGCATCGCGGCCTTCCCCCCGCCGCCCGGACCGCCGTTCTAGACCGAGGCAACAGGAGCTCCTCGTACCGCCGTACCCCTTGCGGATGCGGCGACGAACCCGGGGCCCCGCACGGCGACTCGCACAAGCAAGCACCCCTCCAAATAGGTATGCCTGTGCGGGTCGCAATGACGGAGCCCCATTGCGACCCGCACAAGTCAGACGGCAAGTTGGGAATAAGTCCACTTGTGCCCGACACTTGCGACCGGATACATTTCCCGCAACGCTTGACAGTCAAAGATGGATGCGTGCCACCTCTGATGTGATGCGCGTAGATCCGCCCAAGTCCGCCGCTGCTCCTACTGGGTTCGCCACGCCCGCAGCGGCAGACCTAGCTACGGAGCCCCTATGTCGACACTCCCCCAACTGGACCTCGACCAACTGTTCAGGCCGGGAACTGCGGGCAGGGAAATCGCTGAACGGCTCACTGGAACAGTGGATTTCATGACCCGGTCCCAGCTCGTAGGCGAGAAGGGAACGGCCCTCAGTGTCGTCAACCACGTCGTTGACACCCTCACTGAGGCCGGCTTCCGCATCGAGCGCGGCAAGGTCGGCCGCGAAGCCGCGTTCCGCCCCGATCACAACCCTCCGCCTGCCCTGATCCCGGATGGCGACCCGTCGGGTGTAGTCATCCGTACGTACGACGAGACTGCCGGCATGTGGCCGGTGGCCGGAACTGTCGGCCGCGAGCACCCTGACGGCGGGATCATGGTCAAGGATCTGGAGATCCCCGGCCGCTTCCCGGGCGTCTGGGCCGGCCGGATGGTCGGCCAGCCCAGCAGTCTGCGATCAGTTGTCGGTGCTCTCGCCTTCGGCGAGGCGAAGCTCAAGGCGGTGCACCTGCTCAGCAGCGGTACGTGGGCCTTCGAGATCTCCACCAACATGGGCCAGGGCATGATCGTCGGCATCTCGCCGGCTCCTGCTGTCTGACCCTCCCCGTAGGCTGCAAGGCGCACATGGCATCCGCTGTGTGCGCCTTTTGCATGCCATCAGACCAAACTGTCGTCCACTACAGAAATGCCCTCTGACCTGCGAAAAAGCCTAGACGGAGCCTTCTCCTCCACATACGATCAACGCAAGTGTCGTAGACACCTACGGGCCCCATGGTCCGCCAGAACAGACATGCCTGACCCCAGTCGGCAGGGTCAGTACCGGGGAGTACACGATGCACATGGCCCAACCCGCCCGACATCACCCTCGCGCCGAGCAGGGCATATCGCGGCAGGTCGCCAATGTCGAGCAGTACGTCGGCGTGCGCCGACTCATCCGCCGGGGAGGGCAAGAGCCGGATAGCAGCGTCAGCACACTCGCCTACCTGGCCGGCTTCCAGGCATGCGCCACCATCGCGATGCAGTTCCTTGCCTCCTATTCCCCGGCCCTCCCTGTGGCAGAGACCATCCAACAGGTGCTCGACACCCATCTGTCCACCCTCGCGGACATCGCACACGACGCCGTGACCGCCGAAGCACTCGACGCCGCTGCATGACCCAGGAATGGAAACAGCGCGGCGCCTGTGCCCGCCTCGACGCTGACGATGCCGACCGCTGCTTCTTCCCCGCCGGGACCGCTGCCGCAACGGACGAAGTCGAGGCCAAGGCCATCTGCGGAACCTGCATCGTCCGGACACGTTGCCTTGCCCACGCCATCGCCAACCGCGAACAGGGGATCTGGGGAGGCGCCACCGACCGCGAACGCGAGTACCTCCGCCGCAAGGCCCAACGCATCGCCCGAGGCGCCCAAGCTGCCTGAACAGCCCCGAAGCCCCAGCCGTCCCCGTCGGCTGGGGCTTCACGATTGCCCGAACACCCCTGAAACGGCCATAGGCTTGCCCTATGAGCGTGACCGATGCGATCGACGCACTCGCCGCCTTCATCCCCGCCAGCACCACCCTGCCGCCACACCAAACCCAGCTCTACGCCAGGCCCTTGGTCGTCACTCCCGCCATGTGCCCACTGCTCGCGCTCTTCCCCAAAGAGCGTGACCCACAGCTGGAGACCACCAGCTCCACCTACTCCAACGAGGACGTAATCACCCTCGCGTGGTTCGAAGCCGTACCCAGCTCCCTGGACACGGGAATCCTCGATCCGGCGGTCACCAAGAGCGCTGTCCACCGCGCCGAGGCCATCACCGCTGCTCTCGAAACCTGTGCAGCCGGCCTCCCCGGCTTCGCCCAGCAGGCAGACACCACCATCACCAAGGTGCGGTACGGCAGTATCGAAGGAGGTGTCTGGTGCTCAGAGATCACGATGAGGATTACGACCTGGAGCTGACCGCCGACGAAGTCCGCACCCTCGCACAGCTCCTCGCCTGCGAACGCGACACCCTCTGCCCAGCCTGCGGAAACCGCTTCGTAGACCCCCGCTCGGCCAACGGCTGGTGCGTCCGCTGCGACGCCCGCCGAGAACGTCAACTCGCCGCGAAGCTGAAGTGGTGGCACAACAACCGGGGGCGGGACGCCGATGCCTGAAGCCGGCCGCCGACCCGCCTATCGCACATCAGCATGGAAACGCGGCCCCCAGCGGACCCGCGTCTACCAGCGCGACAACTACCGATGCCGCCAATGCGGAGCGCTCGGCAGACAGATGGGCGGACCAGTCACCCTCTCACTTCAGCACCTCATCCCGGAGCGAATCCTCGCCCAACTCGGCCGAGGACCAGCAGACTCCGAGCTGGTGACCCTCTGCCTCCGCTGCCACGGACGCCAAGATGGAGGCCGCCGCTACACCTGGGGCGGCCAAAATGTCTCGCGAACTGTCTGAGTGTCTTGATAGGCTCCGGTCTGAGGTTGCGCCATGAGGAGACGTCAACCTCGCTACGACGGGAAGGCGTAACCGTGGCACCTGCTGGCGACCAGTCCAGGGAGACCTGTTGGGATCGGTTCTGGACCGTGATCGCCGAAGCAGCCATCGAGAGGGCGCGGCGCGAGGCCGCGCCCTTCGAGCACGATGAAGCTGTCAGGGGGGCAGCCTGACGACTGTCACGCTGCCTCCCCCACCTCCCAGAGCGGCACGACCCTGATCCGGCGCTCGCTTCGGCTGGAGATCGGCGGCGCGTAGATGTGAGAGATCACCATCGAGAGAGCCTGACGCTTGCGGCTGTAGGACATGTGCTTCCACTCCTCGGCCAGGGTCGTGAAGTGACCGGCCGGCGGGCGCTGGTACTCGATGCGCGGGGGAGTGGCTGCGGAGGCCTCAAGCTCGGCGAGCTCGGCATCCAGCTTCTCCTTCTCCTCCAAGTAGTTCTCCTCGGGGATGATCTGCTTGATGTAGCCCTGGACAAGCCGTGACCTCTCGCCCCGAAGCTCACTGAGACGGCGGGTGATCCTCTCGTCGTCCCGATCCTGGCGGGCCTTCACCCCGGCGATCTGCTTGATCTTGAAGGGCACGGACTCCTCGCCCTGGGCCTGCTCCAGGAGCCATTCGAGGACTTCGTTCTCGATCCGGAACAGGGACATGCTGCCGGAACCCACACAGTCCTTCAGGATGACGCTGCCCCGCTGGCAGAGGAACTTGACGTTGTGGGGGTCACGATCTCCGTTGGGGAGCCGGGGGTACTTCTCGTCGCCGGCCTTGCCGAGGCTGTACGCGGCCATGTTCCGCTCGCACCTGTGGCAACGCATCAGGCCGGACACCGAATACTTGGGGTCGAAGTGGCCCTTGGGCGTGGTGGGTGCGTCGCCACGCTTGGCCAAGTACATCAACCACAGGAGATCGCGCTCGGCCTCGTCCTCGATCACGGGATCGTGGGCGCCCCGCTGCCAGATGTCGAACGCCTCCGGCCGCGAGCTGCGGCTCCCCGCGTCCTTGGCCATCTTCTCCTTGGATCGCCAGCGGACCCAGCCGAGGCCGAACCCGCTGTCCAGCACCTTGTAGACGGCCTGGGTGTCCATGACCCCGCCCCGAGTCGAACGTATACCCCGGGAGCGCAGGTCCCTGACGACCGAGTGGATCGGCTCGTTGAGGAAGGCGACGCGGCGGTAGACGTCAGCCAGGATCGGACCGGTGAGCTGATCGATCTTGAGGATCCCATCGCGGCAGGCCGCGCACTTGTTCCGTGGCGTACCCGACTCGACGGGTGGGCAGGTCTCGCAGAGCTTGTATCCGAAGGCTTTGAACCCGCTGTGAGGCAGCCCGGCCCGCCGTCGGAAGTCTCCGGCGTTCTGCCAGCCCTCCCCGATCTGGTCCGACTGGAACTGGGCCCAGCCCAGCATCTGGGTGATCTGCAGCCGGCCTACGCTTGTTCGTCCGTCGAAATCCTCGGTGGCGGCCATGATCTGCCCGCCCGCGTCGAGGATGAGTTGGATGTTCTGGAGCGACTCCAGGACGTTACGGCCGAAGCGTGACCACTTCCAGAGCATGACGACATCGACCTTGCCGTCCTGCACCATCCTGACGATCTTGCCGATCTGGCGCTTGGCGAAGTCACGGCCGGAGAGCCCGAGATCCTGGATGGGCTCGGCGACCTGGACGATGCCGGCGCGCTTGGCGAGCCCGTCGATGGACTCGACCTGGACCTCGGGGGAGATCATGTAGCGGCGCTTCTTGGATACTCGGACGTAGCCGATGCCCCGACGTACCTGTAGGTCTTCGCACGTCTCAGCTGTGGTGGTGAGCAAGGCTGGTCCTTCCCTGTGCAAGTCTCGAACAAGTGTATGTTTCTGGCTCGCACACCAACCTCGGCGCGATCTTCCGCAGCGCCGCCGCCCTCGGGATGGACGCCGTGCTGCTCTCCCCGGACTGCGCGGACCCGCTCTACCGACGGGCCGTCAAGGTTTCGATGGGTGCCGTCTTCGCCGTGCCGTACGCCCGGCTGGAGCCGTGGCCCGGCTCGCTGGAGGCCGTCCGCGCCGCAGGCTTCCAGCTGCTCGCCCTCACCCCGGCCGAGTTCGCGGTCGACCTCGCCGAGGCGGCGCCGCACCGGATGGCGAAGGCCGCCCTGATGCTCGGGGCGGAGGGTGACGGTCTCACCCGCAAGGCCCTGGACGCGGCCGACCACTGGGTGCGGATCCCGATGGCGCACGGCATCGACTCGCTGAACGTGGGTGCGGCGGCGGCCGTCGCCTTCTACGCGGTCACCGCGGGCTGATCAGCTGCCCGAGGCGCTGCCGCCGGCGCCGCCGGTGCTGCCGCCCGACACGGCGGCGCCGGGCCAGGACTCGTCCAGGGTGCCGTCGGCCCGCACGCTGTAGCGGGTGGAGGAGCCCGCGCCGGTCTGCGAGACCCGCTCGTCCCGGATCAGCGCGCCGCCCTCGATGCGCCAGGCGGCCACGGCCTGGGCGTCGGCGGCGGAGGCCCGGGCGGCCAGCAGGACGGGTGTGTCGCCGCTGAAGCCGAAGAGCTCCACCAGATCCACCGGTACCGCGCCCTCGGCCCGCCGCAGCACCACCAGCGCGGCCGGGGCGTCCCGGTAGCGGGCCGGCAGCACGGTGCTGAGCGCGATCTGGGCGTTCTCGGCCGTGGAGTGCCCGTCCCGAAGCCGGATCGCCGCCCCGCCCGCCGGGTCGGTGTAGCTCCGGTTCGGCCAGTCCACGGCGGGGACGCTGCCGACGGCCGGCCCGAGCGCGGGATCGCCGGTGCCGCGTGCCACCGCGGCGAACGGCGCGGCGGGCGGCTGCACCCCGTCGACCGAGAGCCCGGCCGGGGGCGCCGACCCGGCGGCCGAGACCGGCGCCGAGGCCGACGGGACGGACCCGGCCGGGCCGGGCGGCATCCCCTGCTTGCTGCGGTTCTCGCACCCCTGGGCCGCGGCGATCGCCAGCGCGACACCGACGGTGACGGTCACGAAGACGACGGCCCGCTGCCGGGCGAGCCGCTGCCGCGCGCCCGCCGGCCGCCCGAGGACGGGCCGGCCGGGCGTCGGCGTGTGCTGACGGTCCCGCGCCCCCGCCGCACGCCCGCCCGCCGGGACGGCGGCCCGGTCGCGCGCGTGCTCGCGAACGTGGTCGCGTGCGTGCTCGCGCGGCTGGTCGCCGAGGTCGGGGCGCGGCATGGGCGCGGTCGCCGACTGCCCGTGCGGCCGGCGCTGCGGTGGCGGCGGTACGGCGGGCCGGGCGGGTTCGGCGGCGGGGGAGCCCGCGGCACCCCGGGCCCGGGTACCGCCGAGCGCGGCACCGCGTGCGGCCAGCTCGCTCAGCCGTTCGTGCAGCGCGGCCGCCCCGGGCCGCTCGGTCGGCTCCTTCGCCAGGCAGGCCCGCACCAGCGGCGCCAGCGGCGCCGGCACGGCCGAGAGGTCGGGCTCCTCGTGCACCACCCGGTAGAGCATCACCTCGGAGGAGGCGCCCGAGCCGAACGGCGAGTCGCCGGTCAGCGCGTACGCGAGGGTGGCGCCGAAGGCGAAGACGTCGGTGGCGGGCGTGACGGCCGCGCCACGGACCTGCTCGGGCGCGAGGAAGCCCGGCGAGCCGACCGCCGTACCGACGTGGGTGAGGGTGCTGGCGCCGCGCGACCAGGCGATGCCGAAGTCGATGATCCGGGGGCCCTTGGGGGAGAGCAGGATGTTGGAGGGCTTGAGGTCACGGTGGACGACCCCGGCCTCGTGCACCTTCACCAGCCCGTCGGCCAGCGCCGAGCCGATCCGGGCGGTCTCCGGCCACGGCAGCGGGCCCTCCTCCCCGACCCGCTTGTAGAGCGAGGGCCCCGGGACGTACGCGGTGGCCAGCCAGGGCCGGTCGGCCTCGATGTCCGAGCCGACCACGCGTGCGGTGCAGCCGCCGCGGATCTTCGAGGCGGCGGCGATCTCGCGGGCGAACCGGGTACGGAACTCGGCGTCCTCGGCCAGCTCGGCCCGGATCAGCTTGAGCGCGACGCGCTGGCCCCGCCGGTCCGACCCGAGGTAGACCACGCCCATCCCGCCGGCCCCGAGCCGCCGGTGCAGTCGGTACGGGCCGACGATGCGGGGGTCCTCACGCCGCAGCCGCATCATCGCCATGTCCGCTTCCTGTTCAGCCTGGGGAGTGAGGCCCCGTCGGATGGGGCATCGTCAGAATCCTGTCCGGCACAGCTTACGGACTGCGCGCTGCGGTGTGCTGATACGCAACACCTGCGGCACCGGTCGGATTGTCGGATCCCCGTCCGCGACCCCTGTGAGCAGGCACGAAGCAGCCCCTCAGGGGCGGTCTCAGGGTTCCCTCGGGGATCTGCGCGATCTCTTGTCCACCTGGGGTAGTACGCCGGAGGGCCCGGCCTCATCCCAGGGGAGGCCCCAAGAGCGGTACGCGGGCATGACGACTGCTTAAGGCCCGGCCCGTAGCGTTGATGTCAGCGGTGGGCGGCCCACTCGTCCCCCGAGGCAACCGCCCACCGCTCCAAGGCACCGACCCGCCGTCGGCGACCGAGGCCGGCGGTACAAGTCAGCAGCAGAACGGCAGGAGACGACCATGGCCACGCAGCTCACCGGAGCCGCACGACGCCGTCGCCCCCACGGGTCGGCCTTCCGGCAGCCTCCGGGCGCGGAGGCCGGCACCAGGCACCCGATGATCGCGTTGGCGATGGTCGTGCCGTGCGCTGTCCTGCTGCTCGTACTCTTCGGCGGCTGGGAGCAGCTGGCGGTGCAGACGAAGGCGGTCGCCGACCTGATCGGGCGCTGACCCCTGGGGACGGGATCAGCGCCGGCCGAGAGCGCCGCGCACACCGCGAGGACAGCCCGCCACCGGGACGGACGTGGCAGGGCGGGAGCGGTGCGCAGCACGCCTCGGCAGACCGAAGGTGCCGGGTACGGAGAGCCGGTGAGGGCCTCCGCACCCGGTACCTCCGTGTACGTGCCACCCCTGTCGTGCCCGCCAACAGCTCTGACGGACCGTACGGACGACTCCGAGGCTCCGCCGCTCCACCCCGGAGCCTGCTCCTGGTACCTGTCCCTGGGCCTCCTGCGGCCCCGGCTCCTGACACGCCGAAGGCCGCGATCCTGATCGGATCGCGGCCTTCGTTCCTGCGGTGCGCGATACTGGGATTGAACCAGTGACCCCTACCGTGTCAAGGTAGTGCTCTCCCGCTGAGCTAATCGCGCGGGTACGTGCTGACTTGCGGACGGTCCCTGACGGGTCCGAGTGCGCGATACTGGGATTGAACCAGTGACCCCTACCGTGTCAAGGTAGTGCTCTCCCGCTGAGCTAATCACGCCGGGTGTGTACCGCTGGTGGTGCATGCAACCAACACATGCTGCTGACCCCACGGGGGTCGAGTGCGCGATACTGGGATTGAACCAGTGACCCCTACCGTGTCAAGGTAGTGCTCTCCCGCTGAGCTAATCGCGCCGGGACCTGCGTAGCCCCCGAAGGGCTGAGTGCGCGATACTGGGATTGAACCAGTGACCCCTACCGTGTCAAGGTAGTGCTCTCCCGCTGAGCTAATCGCGCGGGGAGGACCCCTGGCGGACCAGGGGTACCTCTTGGAGGTGGAGACGGGATTTGAACCCGTGTACACGGCTTTGCAGGCCGTTGCCTCGCCTCTCGGCCACTCCACCAGGCAACTTCGAAGAACGATCTTACACGTTCTCCATCGAGCGGACGACGAGATTCGAACTCGCGACCCTCACCTTGGCAAGGTGATGCTCTACCAACTGAGCCACGTCCGCCTGTCTCCCGGTCACTTCACCGCTTGTTTGCGGCTCCGTTTCCCGGCGACGTGTTGAACTCTAGCGGAAACCTGGACCAGCTCAAATTCCGTTCCCGCAGCGTGGCGCGGCCGGACCTCCGGCGGGCACCCCGGGCGGGCGCTCCGCAGCGTGCGATCCGCGCCGCTCACCGGGGCCGACCTACACTTCAGCCACCGCAGTGGTCCCCGGCGAACTCCCGGGCGATCCCCCTCCCCACGCCTGACGTCCGCGCGGGGCAGCACCGAATCCGTGCAGGAGAACCGTGTCCGGCCGCAGTCCCGCTCTCACCGCCACCGCCCCGATGGCCCGCTTCGGCGGCCGCCTCGCGACCGGGCTGCGCGAGGTCACCTCCGATCCGGCCGCGCTCGACTCGTCCGGCTTCTGGGCCGTGGCCTACGACTTCGAGGGACGCCTCACCTGCGCCCGCTTCGACGACGTCCGCCCCGACCCCGGTCCGGTGCGTGCCGCGCCGTCGGCAGCCGCCGGGGGCTCGGCAGGGGGCCGGGCAGGGGGAGGGTGGCTCGGACCGCACCCCGGCAGCTGGCACAGCTCGCTGGACCGGGCCGCCTACACGGCCGGAGTGCGGCGCATCCGCGAGCACATCGCCACCGGCGAGGTCTACCAGGCCAACCTCTGCCGGGTGCTGTCCGCGCCGCTGCCCGACCCGGACCGCACCGACGTCGACGCCCTCACCGGACTGCTCGCGCACGGCAACCCCGCCCCCTACGCGGGCACCGTCCGACTGCCCGACCACGGCGTCGAGATCGCCACCGCGTCCCCCGAGCTCTACCTCCGCCGCGACGGCCGGACCGTCTCCTCCGGTCCGATCAAGGGCACCGGCCGCACCGAGCACGACCTGCTGGAGAAGGACCACGCCGAGAACGTGATGATCGTGGACCTCGTCCGCAACGACCTCGGACGGGTCTGCGCCACCGGCACCGTCACCGTCCCCGACCTCTGCGTGGTCGAGAAGCACCCCGGCCTGGTCCACCTCGTCTCCACCGTCCAGGGCACCCTGCGCGACGGAGCGGGCTGGCCCGAGCTGCTCGCCGCGACCTTCCCGCCCGGCTCCGTCACCGGCGCGCCCAAGTCGAGCGCCCTGCGGATCATCGAGGCACTGGAGACCGCCCCCCGAGGGCCCTACTGCGGTGCGATCGGCTGGGTCGACGCCGACCGGGGCGAGGCCGAACTCGCCGTCGGCATCCGCACGTTCTGGATCGACCGGAGCGGCACCGGCCCGAGCGGCGGACCGCTGCTGCGGTTCGGCACCGGCGCCGGGATCACCTGGGGCTCCGACCCGGAGCGCGAGTGGGACGAGACGGAACTCAAGGCAGCCCGCCTGGTCGCGATAGCGTCGGGTGCCGGCTCCTACTGACCGCACCACTTCGAGGACAGCCATGATCTGGGTCAACGACTCCCTGGTGGACAGCGCGGCTGCCACCGTCTCGGTGCTCGACCACGGGCTCACCGTGGGCGACGGCGTGTTCGAGACCGTCAAGGCCGTGGACGGCCGTCCCTTCGCTCTCACCCGCCACCTGGAGCGCCTCACCCGCTCCGCCCGGGGTCTCGGCCTCGCCGACCCCGACCACGACCTGGTCCGCGAGGCCGTGGCCCAGGTGCTGCGCGCCAACCCGATGCCGCTCGGCCGGATCCGCGTCACGTACACCGGCGGGCTCTCCCCGCTCGGCTCCGAACGCGGCACCGACGCCACCACGCTGGTCGTCGCGATCGGCACCGCCGCCCGGCGCCCCGACACCACCGCCGTGCACACCGTGCCCTGGCGCCGCAACGAGCACAGCGCGGTCGCGGGCCTGAAGACCACCTCCTACGCCGAGAACGTGGTCGCCCTCGCCGCCGCCAACCGGGCCGGCGCCTCGGAGGCCCTGTTCGCCAACACCGCGGGGCTGCTCTGCGAAGGCACCGGTTCCAACGTCTTCGTCGTGCTGGACGGGCAGCTGCTCACCCCGAAGCTCGACTCCGGCTGCCTGGCCGGCATCACCCGGCAGCTGGTGGCCGACTGGACCGGGGCCGAGGAGGCCGACCTGCCGTTCGACGTGCTGGACCGGGCCGAGGAGATCTTCCTCACCTCCACGCTCCGCGACGTCCAGGCCGTCTCCCGCTCGGACGAGCGGCAGCTCACGGCGCCCGGGCCGGTGACCCTCAAGGCGATGGCCCAGTTCGCCGAGCGCAGCGCCGACGACCTCGACCCGTGACCGGTCCTATCCCGTGACCGGCCCTACCTCCTGACCGGCCCACCCCGTCAGCGACCCGGCCCCGGGTTCGGCCGTCCGGTGCGTGGCCGGGTAGAAGCTCCGCGTGCAGGGAAGGGAGCTTCCATGACCACCACCCTGCGCCCGCTGCACCCCGAGGAAGCCGTCCCCGGCGGGGGCCGCAGCCGCTGCTGGCAGATCTGTGTCAACGGCCGCCGGGTCGGCGGCCTGCGCACGACCGCACTCCCCAGGGGGACCCAGAGCTGGGGGGAGATCTCCGAGCTGGAGGTCACGGAGGGCCGTAGACGCGGCCGCGCCACCATCGGCGCCCTGGCGGCCGAGGAGGTGCTGCGCGGCTGGGGCTGCTCCCGGGTGGACGTCAACGTCCCCGCCACGGCCGGCCCGGCCCTCGGTCTGGCCGTCGCGCTCGGCTACACCGAGCGGATGCGGAACATGGCCAAGCACCTCACCCGGGCCCCGGAACTGCCGGCCGGGCTGACGGCCCGTCCGATCGGCGCGCAGGAGTACCCCGGCTGGCTGGCGGCGGCGCAGCAGGCGTACCTGCGCGACCTGCGCACCTCCGGGCTCAGCGAGCAGCAGGCCCGCGCGAAGTCGGAGGCCGACCACCGTCAGCAGCTCCTGCAGGGCCCCGGGACCCGGGGCGTGGTGCTGCGCGGGCTGTACGGCCCGCAGGGCGCCCCGCTCGGCAGCCTCTGGGTCAACCTGCACCAGGACACCCTCCCGAGCGGCGCCCTGCTCGCCTGGGTGATGACGGTCGAGGTCGAAGCGGCACAGCGCGGGCACGGCTACGGCCGCGCCCTGATGCTGCTCGCCGAACGCGAGTGCCTCGCGGCCGGTGTCCGCGAACTCGGCCTGAACGTCTTCAGCGGCAACACGGTGGCCGTCAACCTCTACGAGTCGCTCGGCTACCGCGTCACCAACCGCATCCTCGGCAAGTCGCTGATCTGAGCCGGGCGCCGGCCGTCAGGCGGGCGGCGCCCGCCACACGCAGCCCGGCGCTCACTGCCCGGCGCGGTGCTCCTCCAGGATCGCGATGATCCGCTCGCGCAGGCCGTCCTGGCTCTTCCCGCCGTCGAGGCGCTGCCCGGCGACCACGTACGTCGGCGTGCCGGTGACCCCGATCGCCTGGCCCTCGGCCTGGTCGGCGTCCACGATCAGCATGTGCCGGCCGTCGATCAGCGCGACCTCGACCTCCTCGGTGTCCAGGCCGACCTCGCCCGCCACCGCCAGCAGCAGCTTCTGTCCGCCGCGGTCCAGCTCGTCCACCCTGGCGAGCAGCGCCTCCACGTACTCCCAGCCGTTGCCCTGGGCGAACGCCTCCTCGGCGGCCTCGGCGGCGGCGTAGGCGTGCTTGTGCTTCTCCAGCGGGAAGTGCCGCAGCTCGATCACCAGCGCGTCGCCGTAGCGGGCGCGCAGCGCCCGTACGTCGTCCAGTGCGGCGCGGCAGTCGGGGCACTGGAGCTCGCACCAGAACTCGACCCGGGGGAGGGGACCTTCGGAACCTTCGATCATGCGGACCAGTCTCCCACCCGCCGACGGGTCCCGGACGCGCCCCGGAGGCCCGGGGGCCCGGCCCTGAGCCATGGGGCGGGCGGAGCGGGTCAGGTGGCCGGCACGGCCTCTGCCGAGCGCTGCCGGGCGCGGTACGCGGCCACGTGCAGCCGGTTGCCGCAGGTGCGGCTGTCGCAGTAGCGGCGGGACCGGTTGCGGGAGAGGTCGACGAAGACCCGGGCGCAGTCCGGCGCCTCGCACCGGCGCAGCCGCTCGCGTTCGCCGGCCATCACGATGAACGCCAGTGCCATGCCGAGTTCCGCCGCCAGGTGGTCGCCCAGCGCGGCGTGCGGCGCGAAGTAGTGGATGTGCCAGTCGTGCTGGTCGTGGTTGGTCAGCCGGGGCGTGGTGCCCGCCGCCGCGACCACCGAGTTCACCAGCTCGGCGGCGCGCGGGGTGGAGTCGGCCGAGAAGACCGCCCGCAGCTGCGACCGCAGCGTGTGCACGGCGGCCAGGTCCGCGGGGGTGAGCGAGTCGATCTCGCTGATCTCCTGCCCGACGACGAACGAGCCGAGCGCGGCCACGTCGGGGAGCTGCTCGCTGCCGCAGGCCTCGGGCGCGGTGTTGAGCAGCTCGACCAGAATGCTCAGTGCGCACTCGGTGTCATGGGTGATCAGCACGTGAGGGCTCCTCGCGCGGCGGGGGACTCGGCCTCCCGGATCCGTCATCACCGGTGACTCTACCGGGAACCGTCCGGGGCACCCGGGAGCCCGGCCCGGGAGCCGGCGGCCGGGGCCCGGCACCGGGAAGCGGCGGGAAAGGCGAAGGCGCCCGACACCGGCGCCGGCCATCCTGGATCGGGTGGTCGGCACCGGTGTCGGACGCCTTCGCCCACGTGCCGTGGAGAGGGTGCCGCGCGCGGCTGGTGCGGGTGAGGTGTGACCGGGCTGCTCCGGTGGGAGCGGCCCGGGACGGTGCCCGAGGCCGCGTGGTGCGCGGCTGGGAGTGCGACCGTGCCCCCGAGTAGGACGGACGCGGTTCTGAGGATCGGCCCCACCGCCGGTGCGGTCAGTTTTCGGCGAGGATGTGCGACAGCTCCCGGTCCAGGTCGAAGTGACGGTGTTCGGTGCCGGGCGGCACGGCGGCGTCGGTGCGCTTGAGAAATGACTCAAGCGCGCGGGCCGGGGCCTCCAGCAGGGCTTCTCCTTCCGGAGAACTCAGCGCGATGCAGACCACCCCCTGTCCGTGGCTGCGCGAGGGCCACACCCGGACGTCGCCGGTACCGGTGGGTCGGTGCAGCCCCTCCGCGAGGAGGTCGCGGGCGAACACCCACTCCACGGTCTCGTCGGCACCGGTGTGGAACGTCGCATGCACGGCATAGGGGTCGGCGGTGTCGTAGCGCAGGCCCGCGGGGACGGGCAGTGACGACTCGCTGGACACGATGAGGCGCAGGTGCAGCTCACAGCTGACCGTGGTGTTCATAAGCGCCAGGGCCTTTCGCTCAGTGTGCGCTCGGGGAATCGCACGTCGGCGAACGGACCATCCCACCTGAAAGCCCGGTGTAAACCCGTCTGTCCCGATTCGGGCGCGAGTCGTACCCCTTCCGGCGCATTGCGGAATCCGCCCGGCGGCGCCCGGAGCCGTGGCCGGACGGGCAACTCGGCGCTTTTAGCCGCATGGCTGTACGAAACGCCAAACCTTCGTCCCGGAGGGCCGAGGCGGACGGCCCGCTGTCGTCGGAGGGAGGCCGGGGCGAAGGGTGAGCACGTGCGGACTGTCGGTGATCGCAGGTGCTGGGTGCGGGCCGCCGCAGGGGGCTGGCCGGGTGTTCGGAGCACCCATCCGGATGCGGTAATGTTTTCTCTGCACCCGGGCGATTAGCTCAGCGGGAGAGCACTTCGTTCACACCGAAGGGGTCACTGGTTCGATCCCAGTATCGCCCACCGGAATGCATTGTGATATGTCGGGCCCCGGCCATTTAATGGTCGGGGCCCGATGTATTTTCCGACGGTGTGCCCGAGGGCGGCCCGACCTCACCCCGGTGGCCGGTCCGTCGAGCTGATTCGCAATCACCGGCCGTGCTCCGCAACGGAACCGGTGGCCGTGGTGGCCCGGCCCGCAGGGGCGGAGTTGCGGACCACCCGCCAAGTAGTGCTAATCTTCTTCTCGTTGCCCGGGCGATTAGCTCAGCGGGAGAGCACTTCGTTCACACCGAAGGGGTCACTGGTTCGATCCCAGTATCGCCCACCCGGAAACAACACTCAGGCCCTGACCGGAAGTTCGGTCGGGGCCTGAGGTGTTTCAGGCCGCGGCCTCGCACCGGTGCCCCGCCGAGACCCGCCGCCCGCACTCGCAGCGGGCCGGGCGCAGCGGCCAGGAGAAGTCCACCTGCTCCGGGGTGCCCGAGCGGTCGAACCAGTTCTGCAGGCCGCGGGCCTGCGCCGCGTACCAGATCGTCTGCCGCAGCTGGAGCTCGGTGGGCGTCAGCTGCCCCAGCGGCCCGGGGTGCCGGGCGCCGAGGGCGCGGACCAGCTCCATCGCGGCCAGCGCGTCCGCGGCGGCGTCGTGGGCGCCGGTCAGGACCACGCCGTAGTGCGCACAGAGGTCGGTGAGGGTGCGCCGGCCCTTGCGGTAGCGGTCCACGTACTTGTCCAGCACCCGGGGGTCGAGCACCAGCAGCTCCGACCCGGCCAGGAAGTCGGCGAGCGAGTGCTCGCGGTGCCGGCGCAGCTCGCGGTCGAGCAGCGTCAGGTCGTACGGCGCGTTCATCACCACCAACGGCACCCCCGCGCGGGCCTGTTCGGCCAGCGCGAGGGCGATCTCGGCGACCACGGTGCGCGGCGGGCGGCCGTGCCTGCGCACCTGCTCGTCGGTGATGCCGTGCACCGCGCGGGCGCCGTCCGGTATCGGGACGCCGGGATCGGCCAGCCAGGTCGCGGCCCGGGTGCCGGCCCCGGCGGCGGGCTGGAGGACGAGGGCGGCCGAGACGATGCGGTCGGTCTCGACGTCCACGCCGGTGGTCTCGGTGTCGAAAGAGGCGAGCGGGCCTTCGTACCAGTGCCGGGATTCCTGCATGACTGTCCCTCAGGGCGAGCGTCAGGCCTGGGCGGTGCGCGGCGCACCACCGAGGACCGGAGGTGCGCCGCGGACGGCGGCTATCTGCCTTGGTGATACCGCAGTTGAGGCCCACTCAATCCACCGTGGGCCGGCTCCGGGCGGAAATATCGCCGAGAGTGACGGAGCGATCACCCGATCGATCGGGTGGCGGGGTGGTACAGGTGCACGGCCGGGGCGCCGCTCTCGGTACCATCGTCAACGCAGCGCTGTGCTGCGCCACACTGATCCACACGTCAGGAGAGACCGGTGACGGACGTCCGGGTAATCATCAACCGCGAACCCGATCGGGAAGAGCGCGTGGTGACCACGGGCACCACGGCCGCCGATCTGTTCGCGGACGACCGCTCGATCATCGCCGCCCGGGTCGCGGGCGCGCTCAAGGACCTCGCGTACCAGGTGCAGGACGGCGACGAGGTCGAGCCGGTCGAGATCAGCAGCAAGGACGGCCTGGACATCCTGCGGCACTCCACCGCGCACGTGATGGCGCAGGCCGTGCAGGAGCTCTTCCCGGAGGCCAAGCTCGGCATCGGCCCGCCGATCAAGGACGGCTTCTACTACGACTTCGACGTCGAGAAGCCGTTCCACCCCGATGACCTCAAGGCCATCGAGAAGAAGATGCAGGAGATCATCAAGCGCGGGCAGAAGTTCTCCCGCCGGGTGGTCACCGAGGACGCCGCCCGCGAGGAGCTGGCCGCCGAGCCGTACAAGCTGGAGCTGATCGGCCTCAAGGGCTCGGCCGCCTCCGCCGAGGACGGCGCGAACGTCGAGGTGGGCGGCGCCGAGCTGACCATCTACGACAACCTGGACGCCAAGAGCGGCGACCTCTGCTGGGGCGACCTCTGCCGGGGCCCGCACCTGCCCAGCACCCGGATGATCCCGGCGTTCAAGATCATGCGCTCGGCCGCCGCCTACTGGCGTGGCAGCGAGAAGAACAAGCAGCTCCAGCGCCTCTACGGGACGGCCTGGCCGACCAAGGACGAGCTGAAGGCCCACCTCGACTTCCTGGTCGAGGCCGCCAAGCGCGACCACCGCAAGCTCGGCAGCGAGCTGGACCTCTTCTCCATCCCGGAGGAGATCGGCTCCGGCCTCGCGGTCTTCCACCCCAAGGGCGGCGTCATGCGCCGCGCGATGGAGGACTACTCGCGCAAGCGGCACGAGGAGTCGGGCTACGAGTTCGTCTACACCCCGCACGCCACCAAGGGCACCCTGTTCGAGCTCTCCGGTCACCTCGACTGGTACGCCGACGGCATGTACCCCCCCATGCAGCTCGACGGCGAGAACGACTACTACCTCAAGCCGATGAACTGCCCGATGCACAACCTGATCTTCCGCTCCCGGGGTCGCTCCTACCGCGAACTCCCGCTGCGGCTCTTCGAGTTCGGCACGGTCTACCGGTACGAGAAGTCCGGCGTGGTGCACGGCCTGACCCGGGCCCGCGGCTTCACCCAGGACGACGCGCACATCTACTGCACCAAGGACCAGATGGCCGGCGAGCTCGACTCGCTGCTCACCTTCGTGCTGGACCTGCTGCGCGACTACGGCCTGAACGACTTCTACCTGGAGCTCTCCACCCAGGACCCGAACAAGTCGGTCGGCTCGGACGAGGACTGGGCCGAGGCCACCCAGGCGCTGGCCGACGCGGCCGAGAAGCAGGGCCTGGAGCTGACCCTCGACCCCGAGGGCGCCGCCTTCTACGGCCCGAAGATCTCCGTCCAGGCGCGGGACGCGATCGGCCGCACCTGGCAGATGTCGACCATCCAGGTCGACTTCCAGCTCCCGCAGCGGTTCGAGCTGGAGTTCCAGGGCGCGGACGGCAACCGCCAGCGCCCGGTGATGATCCACCGCGCGCTGTTCGGCTCGATCGAGCGCTTCTTCGCGGTGCTGCTGGAGCACTACGCCGGCGCGATGCCGCCGTGGCTCGCGCCCGTCACCGTGGTCGGCATCCCGATCACCGACGAGCACGTGCCGTACCTCCAGGAGGTCGCGGCCGAGCTGAAGAAGCGCGGCATCCGCGTCGAGGTCGACGCCTCGGACGACCGGATGCAGAAGAAGATCCGCAACGCTCAGAAATCCAAGGTCCCGTTCATGCTGATCGCGGGTGCCGAGGACATCGCGGCGAACGCCGTCTCGTTCCGCTACCGTAGCGGCGAGCAGAAGAACGCGGTGCCGCTCGACGAGGCGATCGCCGAGATCGTCGACGCCGTGGAGCGCCGCATCCAGGTGTGACGCGAGCCCCGCACGCGCGGGGGTGACTCGGGTGTCGCGCTGGAAGATGCGACGGCCGAGATGCGGCCCCGCGCTCGCGGGGGTCAAGGTGCGGGGCGGGCTCACAACGAGTCTGCCCCGCACTGCTTTGCATCCGGCCCACGGCGAATATGCTGATCAGCATGACGAGTGAGCCGGAACTGCAGCGGGGCGTGGGGGAGCCGGATGGCTTCAGGCGTCTGTGGACCCCCCATCGGATGGCGTACATCCAGGGCGAGAACAAGCCCACCGGCCCGGCTCCGAACGACGGTTGCCCGTTCTGCACGATCCCGTCGCTCAGCGACGAGGACGGGCTGATCGTGGCGCGGGGCAGTGCCGTCTTCGCGGTGCTCAACCTCTACCCGTACAACGGCGGCCACTTGATGGTCGTCCCGTACCGGCACGTGGCCGACTACACCGAGCTGGACGAGGTCGAGACGGCCGAACTCGCGGTCTACACCAAGAACGCGATGACCGCGCTGCGCACCGCCTCGGGCGCCCACGGCTTCAACATCGGGATGAACCAGGGCGAAGCGGCGGGCGCCGGCATCGCCGCGCACCTGCACCAGCACGTGGTGCCGCGCTGGGGCGGAGACACCAACTTCATGCCGGTGGTGGGGCACACCAAGGTGCTGCCGCAGCTGCTCGCCGACACCCGCAAGATGCTCGCCGAGGCCTGGCCGCAGGGCTGAGCGGCCGGCTACGGAGCGGGGCCCGTGCCATCCGGCACGGGCCCCGCGTACGTGCTCGCCGACCTGACCGGAGGTCAGCCCGCGTCGTAGTTGTCGGCGCGGAAGGGCCGGACGCCCTGCATCTCGGACTTCAGGATGCTGCCCCGGCCGGTGAAGCGCTCGACGTTGACGTCGTGCTCCTCCAGGAACTCGATGATCGCGACGAGCACCGCGTTCACCACCGGTGTCGCGCCGTAGATCACGTCGTCCGCCTTGAACCGGCTCTTCCAGGTCGGGTCGGCCCAGGACGCCCGGAGCGAGAACGGCTCCGGCAGCTTGATCGAACCGCCGAGCCAGGTCAGCAGGGTGGGCATCCCGGCGAAGGGCGCCCGGACGGCCTGGCGGACCACCTCGTCGTTGTCGATCAGGGGCAGCTGGACGGTCCGCTCCTCCCAGAACTTGCCCGTCTTCGGGATGTTCTTCTCCTTGGGCTTGGGCTTGGCCCCGAAGAACCCGTTCAACGGCCCGAGGGCGTACCCGGAGACCGAGACCCGGAGCGTGTTGCTCATCACCGTGACGCCGATCAGCAGGGTCGAGACCAGCTGGCCGTTGTGCAGCACCAGCTGGGTCGCGAGCCGGTGCCGGCTGTCGGTGCCGAGGGACTGCCGGTTGGCGATCTGCTGGATGCCGAAGTCGCGCATCCGGTAGCCGTCCATCTCCGCGCCGCCGGGACGGCCGATCTCGTCCGCGCCCTCCGGGATGTCCAGCACGACCCACTGCTGGACGGAGACGTGCGGCATCCCCGCGCCCGCCACCTCGCTGTGGCCGAGGCCGCCGAGGCGGGCGGTGATCCGCCGGGTCAGGTCCCAGGGGTGGAAGGCCCGGAAGTCCGGGTGACCCTCGGCGGGGCGCAGCTCCTCGACGACCTCCCAGACGCCCCAGCGCATGCCCGCCCCGAGGATGCCCTTCGAGCCGGCGTAGTGCTGGATGTTGGTCTCCTGCTCGGAGGTCAGCCGGTCCAGCTGGGCCCGCAGTTCGTTCGCCTTCTTGTCCATGTCGTCACGCGGCACCGCCTTGGGGACCGTCGCGGCGAGCGCGCTGCCGTCGACCAGCCCGCCCCAGCGGTCCCGCAGGCCCTGGACGCTGCGCAGACAGATCCGCTTGGCGACGAACCACCCGGCCACCGGCACCAGCATCGTCACGCGGAAGTAGACCGCGAGCAGCCCGGTGAACGGCGGCCGGATCGCGAGCAGGACCGCCAGCCCGGCGGCCGCCAGCAGGGCCAAGGTGCTGTAGAAGCCCTCGCGGGACGGGCTGGTCCGCCGGAAGTAGGCACGCACCTCGAAGAGGGCGAGCCAGACCAGCGTGCCGGGCAGGAAGAGCAGGCCGGTGAGCAGCGTCACCAGGGTGAGCTGCTGGTCCCGCACCCGGCGCAGCTCCTCGGCGGCGAGGCAGTGCTCGACCACCATCCGGGTGTCCGTCCCGAAGGACGGCACCAGCGGGTTGCGCTTGGGACGCAGCGTCCGGTCGATCACCGCACGGCTGAACGCCTCGCCGACGCTCGGCCGGAACAGGTCGTAGAACCGGCCCTTCTTGATGGTGATCCCGCCGACGCCGTCGAGGCCCTCGACCGGGAGGTCGCGGTACGCGGCGGAGGAGAGCAGCTGGGTCACCGCGGTCTGCGGTCCGACATCCGTGCGGGGTATCTGCGCACCGGGGGTCATGTCCAACTTGGTCACGGTGGTCTCCCCTCCTCCCCTTGTCAGCGGCAGATTACCGTGAGGCCGCCCCGCCGCGCGGAGCATCGGCTGAACATCGGTCACATCCGGCCGGGTACCGGTCTTTTCTGAAGGGTGCCCACTCCGGGGTCGTATCGATCCTCCCGGCGGCCGCGGTGAGAGGATCAGGGCATGGCTGAGGACATCACGAGGGATCCGGTCCTGATCTTCGACGGGGACTGCGGCTTCTGTACGACCTGCGTCATCACGGCGGAGCGCTACCTGCGGGCGAGCCTGGACTCCGCCGGGTGGGAGGCCGTCCCGTTCCAGTTCGCCGACCTGGCGGCGCTCGACGCCCGGGCAGGCGGCCGGGGGCTGGTCAGCCGGGAGCGGGCCGAGCAGCAGATCCTCTGGGTCACGCCCGGCGGCAAGGTGTACGAGGGGGCGCAGGCAGCGGCCCGGGTCCTGATGCGGGCGGGCGGCGTCTGGGCCTACCTCGGCGCGGTGCTGACGCTGCCGCCGGTACGGCCGGTCGCGGCGGCGTTCTACCGCCTGGTCGCCCGCAACCGGCACCACCTGCCGGGGGGGACGCCGGCCTGTGCGATGCCCAAGAGGTAGGGCGACCTCGGGGGAACGTACGCACTCGGGCAACCACGGCAGCGGCGCGGGACTGTGCGGCTCAGGGCAACCACAGCAGGGGCGCGGGACTCTGCAGCTCAGGGCAACCACAGCAGGGGCGCGGGGAACTGCGCGATCAACCGTGCACGGACGTCGTGCCCTGGTCGCGCAGTTCCCCGCGCCCCTGGGGGTAACCGGTCCTGAACGGTGAACCCGCGCCCCTGGGGGTAACCGGTGTTGAAGGGTGAACCCGCGTTTCCCCGGCCCCGGGCGGAGCTCAGGACGCGTGGGAGTACTGGGCCGCGAGGGAGGCCGGCATCAGGGCGTGGCGGACGTAGGTGCGGGTGAAGTGGCCGGTGCCGTGGGAGAGGGAGCGGAGTTCGACGGGGTAGCGGGTGAGTTCCAGTTCGGGGACTTCCGCGCGGACCAGGCTGAGGCCGGGGCCGCCCGGTTCGGTGCCGAGGACGTGGCCGCGGCGGGCGGAGAGGTCGGTGAGGACCGCGCCCTGGTACTCGTCGGGCAGCAGGACCTGGACTTCGTCCACGGGTTCCAGCAGCCGGATCGAGCCGTTGGCGGCGGCCTCCCGCAGGGCCAGTGAGCCGGCGGTCTGGAAGGCGGCGTCGGAGGAGTCCACCGAGTGCGCCTTGCCGTCGGTCAGGGTGACCCGGACGTCCACCAGCGGGTAGCCCGCGCGGACGCCGTGGGCGAGTTGGGCGCGGACGCCCTTCTCGACGGAGGGGACGAAGTTGCGCGGCACGGCGCCGCCGACGACCTTGTCGACGAACTCGAAGCCGCCGCCCGGCAGGGGTTCGACGGTGAGGTCGCAGATCGCGAACTGCCCGTGGCCGCCGGACTGCTTGACGTGCCGCCCGTGCCCGCTGGCGGTGGTGGAGAAGGTCTCGCGCAGGGCGACCTGGTACGGCACGGTGTCGACGTGGACGCCGAAGCGGCTCGCCAGCCTGTCCAGCACGACGGCCTGGTGGGCCTCGCCGGTGCACCAGAGGACGAGTTGGTGGGTGTCGGCGTTCTGTTCCACCCGCAGGGCCGGGTCCTGGGCGCTCAGCTTGCCGAGGCTCTGGGCGAGCCGGTCCTCGTCGGCCTTGCTGTGCGCCTCGACGGCGGTCGGCAGGAGTGCCTCGGGCTGCGGCCAGGGCTCCAGGAACGGCTCGGCCGCCGGGTCGGCGTAGAGGGCGTCGCCGGTGCGGGCGGCGGCGAGCCTGGCGAGGCAGACCAGGTCGCCGGGAAGGCCCAGCGGGACGGGGTGCTGCTGCTTGCCGAAGGGGATGCTCAGGGCGGTGACGCGCTCGTCGGGGTGGCCGGCCAGGTGGAGGACGGTGTCGGGGCGCAGGGTGCCGGTGAAGATCCGGACCAGGCTCAGCCGGCCGACGTACGGGTCCTCGCCGGTGTGCACGACCTGGACGGCTGCGGGGGCCTCGGGGTCGCCGGGCGGCAGGCCGTCGGCGCGTTCCAGCGGGGTGGGGAAGGCCTCGGCGATCAGGTCGAGGAGTTCGGCGGCGCCCGGCGCCGGACCGGCCGGGTCGGGCGGGGGAGCGGTGACGAGGACGGGGTGCAGGGTGCCCTGGAGAAACTCGCGGCGCAGGGCTTCGGTCAGCGAGGCGGGGTCGAGCTCCTCGCCCGCGACGTAGCGCTCCAGCAGGGTGTCGTCCTCGCCCGCGATGGCTTCGACCAGCTGCCCCCGGGCCGCTTCGGTGAGGGCGGGCTCAAGGTCGCCCGGCTCGCCGTACCGGCGGCCGGTGAGGAGCTCCAGCGAGCCGGCCGGGCGGCCGCCCTGCAGCACCGGGAGGTGCAGTGGCAGGACGGTGTCGGGGTGGCCGTCGCCGAAGGCGTCCCGGCAGGCCGCGAGGGTCTCGTCGAGCCGGACGTGGGCGGCGTTCAGGTGGGTGAGTGCGATGGCGGTGGGCAGTCCGGCGGCGCGGCACTCGCGCCAGAGGGCGAGGGTGGGCAGGCCGATCGGGTCGGCGGCGGAGACCACCAGGACGGCCGCCTCGGCGGCGCGCAGCCCGGCGCCCGACTCCCCGGTGAAGTCGGCGTAGCCGGGGGTGTCGAGCAGGTTGATCCGCAGGCCGCGCCAGTTGACCGGCACCACCGAGAGCTGCACCGACCGCTGCTGGCGGTGCTCGATCTCCTCGTAGTCGGAGACCGTGGAGCCGTCGGGGACGTTGCCGGCCCGGTTGACCGCCCCGGCGGCGAGCGCGAGCGACTCGGTCAGGGTGGTCTTGCCCGCGCCGGCGGCGCCGACCAGGACCACGTTGCGCAGCTGGGCGGAGTCCCCGACAGCGGGCTCCGGTGCGTGCGGTGTTCCCCGATCCGCCATGGCTGTTCTCCTGCCGTCACGTCCAGTGAGTGCGTAAGTGCTTTCGGTGAGCGCCAGTTGTGGCCGAATGCGCGCTCGCTGGCGTGGGGCGGCAGAGCGCACGAGCGGCGTGGATACCATTGTCCAGCCGGGCGGGCCGATCCGCTCGGCCGCCTGTCGCCCGCTGGGGCCGAGGGCGGACGCCGGCAAGATCGGGGCGGTCCGGAAGGCCATGCTCAACAAGTACGCACGTGCCTTCTTCACACGTGTCCTGACGCCCTTCGCCGCTCTGCTGCTGCGCTGGGGTGTGAGTCCGGACGCGGTCACGCTGGTCGGGACGGCCGGGTCGGTCGCCGGTGCGCTGGTGTTCTTCCCCCGCGGGGAGTTCTTCTGGGGCACCATCACGATCACCCTCTTCATCTTCTCCGACCTGGTGGACGGCAACATGGCCCGCCAGGCCGGCACCTCCAGCAAGTGGGGCGCCTTCCTGGACTCCACGCTGGACCGGGTCGCCGACTCGGCGATCTTCGGCGGACTGGCCATGTGGTACGCCGGCCAGGGCGACAACGACCTGCTCTGCGCGGTCGCGCTGTTCTGCCTGGCGAGCGGCCAGGTGGTCTCGTACACCAAGGCACGGGCCGAGAGCCTGGGCCTGCCCTGCAAGGTCAACGGGCTGGTGGAGCGGGCCGAGCGGCTGGTGATCAGCCTGGTCGCGGCCGGGGTCGCGGGGCTGCACACCTTCGGCGTGGACTACGTGGAGTGGCTGCTGCCGACTGCCCTGTGGGTGGTGGCGGCGGGCAGCCTGGTGACGGTGCTGCAGCGGATGCTGACCGTCCGCCGCGAGGCATTCGAGGCACAGGAGGAAGAGGCGCGGAACACCGCGGCCCGGACCTCGGGTGCGGCAGGGGAGGGGACGGCGTGAAGGAACGACTGGTCGACTCGGCGTACGCACTGGGCTGGGCGGCGCTCAAGCACCTGCCCGAGCCGGTGGCCGCGGGCCTGTTCGAGCGGATCGCGGACTCTGCCTGGCGCAAGCGCGGCAAGCGGGTGCTCCAGCTGGAGAAGAACCTCGGCCGGGTCTTCCCCGAGGCGGACGAAGCGCGGCTGCGCGAGCTGTCGCGCGAGGGCATGCGCTCCTACCTGCGGTACTGGAAGGAGTCGTTCCGGCTGCAGACCTGGAGCCGGGACGAGCTCGCCGCCGCCGTGGACATCAAGGGCATCGAGGAGCTGTCGGCGGCCATCGAGTCCGGCCGGGGCGTGGTCGCGGCGCTGCCGCACATGGCCAACTGGGACCTGGCCGGCGCCTGGGTGGCGGCCGTCAAAGGGCACCCGTTCACCACGGTGGCCGAACGGCTGAAGCCGGAGTCGCTGTTCGACCGGTTCGTCGCGTACCGGGAGAGCCTGGGCATGGAGGTGCTGCCGCTGACGGGTTCGCAGGTGTCGGTGACCGGCACGCTCGCCCGGCGGCTGCGCGCGGGACGGCTGGTCTGCCTGGTGGGCGACCGCGACCTGTCCGAGGCGGGCCTGCAGGTCGACTTCTTCGGCGAGCCGACCCGGATGCCCGCCGGGCCCGCCGCGCTCGCGCTGCGCACCGGCGCGGCGTTGATGCCCGCGACCCTCTGGTACGACGGCCCGGTGATGCGCGGGATCATCCACCCGGAGGTGCTGCCGCCCGAGGAGGGCGACCAGCGTGAGAAGGCCGCCGCGATGACGCAGGCGATGGCGGACATCTGGGCCGACGGGATCCGGGAGCACCCGCAGGACTGGCACATGCTCCAGAAGCTCTGGCTGTCCGACCTCCCGGTCCGTGACAGCGCCGCGAACGTCCAGGGCTGAGGGGGCCGGAGTGAAGATCGGCATCGTCTGTCCGTACGACTGGGACGTCCCCGGTGGTGTCCAGTTCCACATCCGGGACCTGGCCGAGCACCTGATCGCGCTCGGGCACGAGGTCTCCGTGCTGGCGCCCGCCGAGGACGAGTCGGCGCTGCCGCCGTACGTGGTCTCGGCCGGGCGTGCGGTGGCGGTGCCGTACAACGGCTCCGTGGCGCGGCTGAGCTTCGGCATCCTGTCGGCGGCCCGGGTCCGGCGCTGGCTGAACGACGGGCGCTTCGACATCCTGCACGTCCACGAGCCGGCCTCGCCGAGCCTGTCGATGCTGGCGGCCTGGGCGGCCTCCGGCCCGATGGTCGGGACCTTCCACACCTCCAACCCGCGCTCGCGGGCGATGATCGCCGCCTCGCCGATCCTGCAGCCGAGCCTGGAGAAGATGAGCGCCCGGATCGCCGTCAGCGAGTACGCGCGGCGCACCCTGGTCGAGCACCTGGGCGGGGATGCCGTGGTGATCCCCAACGGCGTGGACGTCGGCTTCTTCGCCGACGCCGAGCCGGAGCCGCGTTGGCAGGGCGGCGCCCTGGACGGCCGCCCCGGCACGATCGGGTTCATCGGCCGGATCAACGAGCCGCGCAAGGGCCTGCCGACGCTGCTCGCCGCGATGCCCAAGATCCTCGCCGAGCGCCCCGGCGTCCGGCTGCTGGTGGCCGGCAAGGGCGACGAGGAGGAGGCGGTGGCCGGGCTGGCCCCCGAGGTGCGGGGGCAGATCGAGTTCCTCGGCATGGTCAGCGACCGGGAGAAGGCCCGGCTGCTGCGTAGCGTGGACCTGTACGTGGCGCCGAACACCGGCGGCGAGAGCTTCGGCATCATCCTGGTCGAGGCGATGTCGGCGGGCGCTCCGGTGCTGGCGAGCGACCTGGACGCGTTCAAGCAGGTGCTGGACGGCGGCGGGGCGGGCGAGCTGTTCCCGGTCGAGGACGCGTCGGCGCTGGCCGACGCGGCGGTGCGGCTGCTGGCCGACCCGGACCGGCTGGCCAAACTCCGGGAGGCCGCCTCGCGGCACGTCCGCCGGTTCGACTGGGGGACCGTCGGGGCCGAGATCCTCTCGGTGTACGAGACCGTCACGGACGGCATGCCGCCGGTGGCCGAGGACGAGCGGGTCGGCTGGCGCGAGCGCCTCGGGCTGTCCCGGGACTGACCCGGCGGCGGGCCGGGCGGGGGCCGGCCGGTGCGGTCGGTCGGCGCGCGGCCGCCCGGACCAGGACGTAATGTCACCATTTGACTACCTTTGGTGACACCTGGGAGGACCGATGCCCTCGTCCGCTGACCGGACTGCTGCCGATTCCGCCGGACGGCTCCGGCGGCTCGGGGAGTGGTGCGCGCGGCACGCCGTCGTGGTCGTCGTCCTCTGGCTGGTCGGCCTCGGCGCCCTGCACGGGCTCCAGAACAGCTTCGGCGGCACCTACTCCGACGACTTCTCGCTGCCGGGGACGCAGTCGGACAAGGGCAAGCAGGTGCTCCAGGCGAACGCCCCGGCGGCGGGCGGCACCGGCGCGCAGGTGGTGCTGCACGACGCCCGGGGGCCGCTGACCGGCGTCCAGCCCCAGGTGAACCAGGCGGTCGCCGCCCTCCAGCAGCTCCCGCACGTGCTCTCCGCCAGCAACCCGCTGCCCGCCGCCGGACAGCCGCCGACCGGCGCGCTCTCGGCGGACGGCACGATCGGCTACATCACCGTCAAGTTCAACGTCACCCCGTCCACCCTCGGCCACGCCTACGTCGCCCAGGTGGACACCGCCGTCGCGCCGCTGCGCGCGGCCGGTGTCCAGGTCGAGTACGGCGGGCCGCTCGGCGAACTCGCCCGGCCCGAGACCCGGGACTTCACCAGCGAGGCGATCGGGTTCGCGGTGGCGGTGGTGGTGCTGCTGATCGGCTTCGGCAGCCTGATCGCGGCGGGGCTGCCGCTGCTCACCGCACTGATCAGCGTGATCGTCGGGCTGAGCTGCCTGAGCCTGGTGGCGATCGCGTTCACCTTCGCGAGCGTGTCGCCGACGCTGGCGACGATGATCGGGCTCGGCGTGGGCATCGACTACGCACTGTTCCTGATCACCCGGCACCGCCAGCTGGTGATGGACGGCGAGGAACCGGCGGTGGCGGCCGGCCGGGCGGTGGCCACCAGCGGACGGGCGGTGCTGGTCTCCGGCTGCACGGTGATCGTCGCGCTGGCCGGACTGTACGTCTCCCGGGTGAGTTTCATCGGGAAGCTGGGCGCGGCGGCGGCGGTCACGGTGGTCACGGCCGTGCTCGGCGCGCTCACCCTCGTCCCGGCGCTGCTGGGCCTGATCGGGAGGCGGATCGACCGCTTCCACGTCCGGACCCCCGTGGCGGAGGGCACCGGCGGGCCCGGCGGCCAGGCGCAGGGCGGCTGGCACCGCTACGCGCAGCGGGTCGAACGGCGGCCGTGGTGGTTCCTGGTGGGCGGGGTCGTGGTGGTGGGGGTGCTCGCGATCCCGCTGTTCTCGATCCGGCTCGGGCACATCGGCGACGGCGCGGACCCGACCAGCTTCACCGACCGGCGCGCCTTCGACCTGATCAGCACCGGGTTCGGGCCGGGCGCCAACGGCCCGCTGACCGTCGTCGTCGACCAGACCGCCGTCCCGGCCCAGGACCGGGCGGCGCTCGCCGCCAACCTGCAGAAGGCCCTCACCGGCGTCCCCGGCGCGGCGAGCATCAGCCCGCCGCAGCCGACCGGCAACGGGGAGGTGCTGGTCGCCACCGCGATCTCCACCACCGCGCCGCAGGACGCGGGGACGACCCGGCTGTTCAACCACCTCAAGGACGACGCGCTGCCGCAGGCGGTCGCCGGCACCCAGGCGAAGGCGTACCTGACGGGCACCACCGCCGCGCAGGTGGACTTCCTGGAGCTGATCTCGGCCCGGCTGGCGGGCATCATCGCCGTCGTGGTCGGGCTGGCCTTCGTGATCATCCTGATCGTCTTCCGGGGCCTGCTGGTCGCGCTCAAGGCCGCGGTGCTCAACCTGCTCTCGATCGCGGCCTCCTACGGCGTGGTGGTCGCGGTCTTCCAGTGGGGCTGGGGCGGGCCAGCGCTGGGGGTGTCCGGGACGGTGCCGATCGAGAGCTACGTGCCGATGATGATGTTCGCCATCGTCTTCGGGCTGAGCATGGACTACGAGATCTTCCTGCTGTCCCGCGTGCACGAGGCCTGGGAGCGCACCGGCGACAGCAAGGGCAGCGTCGCCCACGGGCTGGAGATCACCGCGCGGGTGATCACCTGCGCCGCGCTGATCATGGTCAGTGTGTTCGCGGCGTTCGTCCTGAGTGACAACATCGTGGTGAAGATGCTGGGGCTGGGGCTCGCCGTCAGCGTCCTGGTGGACGCCACCGTCGTCCGCCTGCTGCTCGTCCCGGCGGTGATGACGCTGCTCGGCAGCCGGGCCTGGTGGCTCCCCGCCTGGCTCGACCGCCTCCTCCCGCACGTCGACACCGAGGGCTGAGGGCCCGCCCGCCGGATGGTGCAAGTTCGGGCGGGCTGCGAAGCTGCGGCGCGGCCTCTTAGGATCTGAGGGTTGCCCGCCCCGACCGCCGGAGGTTCCCGTGCCGCAGATCACCGTCGACCGCTCACCGACCCTGCGGCTGGACCGGCGGCCGTTCGCCGCCGAGCTGCACCCGCTGGTCGCCTCGGTGATCGGCTCCCCGGCGGCCGACTGCAAGACCCGCTTCCGCCGGATCGAGGAGGCCTTCATCGGTGACGGCACGCCCGAGCGGGCCATGGTCCTGCTGGAGATCCGGCTGCTGGCCGGCCGCAGCGCCGAGGTGAAGACCGAACTCGCCGAGCGCGTCCTCGCGTTGCTGGAGAAGCACGCCGTCCCCGAGCCCGGGGACGAACTGCACCTGGCCGTCGAGGTGGTGGACGTCGACCGCGCCTCCTACCGCAAGAGCGTGTCCGCGGCGCGGTAGCGTAGCGCCCCGTGACTACCTGGATCTGGGCCGCCGTCGCGGTCGTGCTGTGCGCCGTGTACCTGAGTTGGACGGCGGGGCGGCTCGACAGACTGCACGCCCGGATCGACGCGGCGCGGGCCTCGCTGGACGCGCAGCTCGTCCGGCGGGCCTCCGTCGCGTTGGAGCTGGCGACCTCCTCGACGCTGGATCCGGCCGCCTCGATCCTGCTCTACGAGGCCTCGCACGCCGCGCGGCAGGCCGAGGACGAGCACCGCGAGGTGGCCGAGAGCGAGCTGAGCCTCGCGCTGCGCGCGGTGTTCGCCGAGCCCGAGCAGGTGGCCGCGCTGGCCGCCGCGCCGGGCGGCGAGGCGGCGTTGAAGGAGCTCACGGCCGCCGTGCGGCGGGTGCCGATGGCCCGGCGCTTCCACAACGACGCGGTGCGGGCGGCGCGCGCGGTGCGCGAGCACCGGCTGGTGCGTTACCTGCGGCTGGCCGGCCGGGCGCCGTTCCCGCTGGCGTTCGAGATGGACGACGAGCCGCCGTCCGCGCTCACTCCGCACGGCGCGGCCGGTTGAGCGCACCCCGGGTGCGGGCGCCTCGACCGGCGGACTCCCGTAATGTCGCCGGTGCCCTATTTCCGCAGGCGGGGCGCCGAAGAGTTTTCTAGGTTTTACAGCCTGTTTGTCGTATCCCGAACGCCCGGCTGGACCGGGTGGCGCATGGGCGCGAGGTGTTTCGGGCCTACGATAGGGCGATAGCACTGGTACATCTGGTTCATCAGCACTGGTACATCTTCGAGTGAGGTCTCACGTGTCCACCACCCCCATCACCGCAGACCAGCCGCAGATCGGCACCGCCCGGGTCAAGCGCGGCATGGCCGAGCAGCTCAAGGGCGGTGTGATCATGGATGTGGTCAACGCCGAGCAGGCGAAGATCGCCGAGGACGCCGGTGCGGTGGCCGTCATGGCGCTGGAGCGGGTCCCGGCCGACATCCGCAAGGACGGCGGCGTCGCGCGGATGTCCGACCCCGACATGATCGACGGCATCATCAACGCCGTCTCCATCCCGGTGATGGCCAAGTCGCGCATCGGCCACTTCGTCGAGGCCCAGGTCCTCCAGGCGCTCGGCGTCGACTACATCGACGAGTCCGAGGTGCTGACCCCGGCCGACGAGGTCAACCACTCCGACAAGTGGGCGTTCACCACCCCCTTCGTCTGTGGCGCCACCAACCTGGGTGAGGCCCTGCGCCGCATCGCCGAGGGCGCGGCCATGATCCGCTCCAAGGGTGAGGCCGGCACCGGCAACGTCGTCGAGGCCGTCCGCCACATGCGGCAGATCCGCGCCGACATCAAGCGTCTGACCACCCTGGACGAGACCGAGCTGTTCGTCGCGGCGAAGAACCTCCAGGCGCCGTACGAGCTGGTCAAGGAGGTCGCCCAGCTGGGCAAGCTCCCGGTGGTGCTGTTCTCCGCCGGCGGTGTGGCCACCCCGGCCGACGCGGCCCTGATGATGCAGCTCGGTGCCGAGGGCGTCTTCGTCGGCTCCGGCATCTTCAAGTCCGGCGACCCGGCCAAGCGTGCCGCCGCCGTCGTGAAGGCCACCACCTTCTTCGACGACCCGAAGATCATCGCGGATGTCTCGCGCGGTCTCGGCGAGGCCATGGTCGGCATCAACTGCGACACCCTGCCGGAGTCCGAGCGCTACGCCAACCGCGGCTGGTAGTCCCGAACTCCCGTCGGCCCGCCGCGCAGACCTCCTGGAGCGCGGCGGGCCGGCGCACGTATTCGTCCTGCACTGAAGAGGTAGCAACCGTGTCGAGCAGCACCCCAGTCATCGGCGTCCTGGCCCTGCAGGGCGACGTCCGCGAGCACCTGGTCGCGCTGGCCGAGGCCGATGCGCTGGCCCGTCCGGTGCGGCGCGCCGAGGAGCTGGCCGAGGTCGACGGGCTGGTGATCCCCGGCGGGGAGTCCACCACCATCTCCAAGCTGGCCCTCGCCTTCGGGCTGATGGAGCCGCTGCGCGAGCGGGTCGCCGCCGGGATGCCCGCGTACGGGTCCTGCGCGGGCATGATCATGCTGGCGGACAAGATCCTGGACGGCCGGGCCGACCAGGAGACCATCGGCGGCATAGACATGACCGTCCGGCGCAACGCCTTCGGGCGCCAGAACGAGTCCTTCGAGTCCGCGATCGCCTTCCAGGGCCTGACGCAGGACCCGGTGCACGGCGTCTTCATCCGTGCCCCCTGGGTCGAGTCGGTCGGCGCTGGCGTCGAGGTGCTGGCCGAGCTGCCGGCGGCCGACGGCCCGGAGAGCAGGATCGTGGCGGTCCGTCAGGGCAATCTGCTGGCGACCTCGTTCCACCCCGAACTGACCGGCGACCACCGGGTGCACGCGTACTTCGTCCAGATGGTCGAGAACGCCGCAGCCTCCGGCGCCGGCGGGCGCTCCTGATCCGGCGCCGACGCTCCTTGCGGTGCATGCCGCGCTGACAGCGCACCCGGCACCGGTAAGATCTCTCCTGTTCATTTCCCTTTTGGCGACGTAAAGGAGCTGGTGATGTCCGGCCACTCTAAGTGGGCTACCACCAAGCACAAGAAAGCCGTGATCGACGCCAAGCGCGGCAAGCTCTTCGCCAAGATGATCAAGAACATCGAGGTGGCGGCGCGCACCGGTGGCGCCGACATGGCGGGCAACCCGACGCTGCTCGACGCCGTTCAGAAGGCGAAGAAGAGCTCGGTCCCCAACAAGAACATCGACAGCGCGGTCAAGCGTGGTGCGGGTCTGGAGGCCGGCGGCGCCGACTACCAGACGATCATGTACGAGGGCTACGGCCCGAACGGTGTCGCGGTGCTCATCGAGTGCCTCACCGACAACCGCAACCGTGCCGCCTCCGACGTCCGGGTCGCGATGACCCGCAACGGCGGCAACATGGCCGACCCGGGCTCGGTGTCGTACCTGTTCAACCGCAAGGGCGTCGTGGTCGTCCCGAAGGCGGACGGGGTCGACGAGGACAAGGTGTTCGAGGTCGTCCTGGAGGCCGGCGCGCTGGAGGTCACCGACCTCGGCGACAGCTTCGAGGTGCTCAGCGAGGCGACCGACCTGGTGCCGGTCCGCTCCGCGCTGGTGGCGGCCGGGATCGACTACGACTCCGCGGACACCAACTTCGTGGCGGACCTCCAGGTCCCGCTGGACGTGGACGGTGCCCGCAAGATCCTGAAGCTGATCGATGCGCTGGAGGACAGCGACGACGTGCAGAACGTCTTCGCCAACTTCGACATCAGCGACGAGGTCGGCGCGGAACTCGATGCGGAGTAACTCGCGTTAGCGAGTGTGCCGACAGGGGCGCGGGGAACTGCGCGACCGGGGCTCTACGGAGCTGCACGGTCGCGCGCGCAGTTCCCCGCGCCCCTGTTGTGGTTTCCGTGAGCGGTTCCCTGCGCGCTCTTGTCCGACCCGGCGGGTAGCCTTCGCTGGTCGGACGAGAAGGGTGGGGCTTCGAGGTGCGGGTGCTGGGTGTGGACCCTGGGCTGACCAGGTGCGGCGTCGGGGTGGTCGACGGCGCGCCGGGCCGTCCGTTGAAGATGGCCGGGGTCGGCGTGGTGCGCACCCCGGCCGAGGCGGAGATCGGCCCTCGGCTGCTGCTGATCGAACAGGGCCTGGAGCTCTGGCTGGACGAGTACCGGCCCGACCTGGTCGCCGTCGAGCGGGTGTTCGCCCAGCACAACGTCCGTACCGTGATGGGCACCGCGCAGGCCAGCGCCGTCGCGATGCTCTGCGCCACCAGGCGCGGCATCCCCGTCACCCTGCACACCCCCAGCGAGGTCAAGGCCGCCGTCACCGGCTCCGGCCGGGCCGACAAGGCCCAGGTCACCGCGATGGTCACCCGGCTGCTGCGGCTCGACGCCCCGCCCAAGCCCGCCGACGCCGCCGACGCGCTGGCGTTGGCCATCTGTCACATCTGGCGCGGCTCGGCGGCCGGGAAGATCGCCGCCGCCCTCGCCCAACAGCAGCAGCAGACTCCCCGCCCGACCGTCCGTCAGGAGTACCGCCGGTGATCGCCTTCGTCCAGGGCCCGGTTGCGGCCATCACCCCCGGCAGCGCCGTGATCGAGGTCGGCGGTGTCGGCATGCTGGTCAAGTGCACCCCCCGGACGCTCGCCGAGCTGCGGATCGGTCAGCACGCCCGGCTCACCACCGCCCTGATCGTCAAGGAGGAGTCACTCACCCTGTACGGCTTCGCCGACGAGGACGAGCGCGCCACCTTCGACGTCCTGCTCACCGCCAGCGGCGTCGCCGCCACCATGGCCCTCGCCATGCTGGCCGTCTTCACCCCGGACGAGCTGCGCCGGGCCGTCGCCCAGGGGGACGCCAAGTCCCTGACGGCCGTGCCCCGGATCGGTCCGAAGCTGGCGCAGAAGCTGCTGCTGGAGTACAAGGACAAGCTCGGCGTGCCGCACGGCGGCGTCCCGGCCCAGAAGCCGGTCGCCGCAGGTCCGGCGCCGTGGAGCGAGCAGCTGCACGCGGCCCTGGTCGGCCTCGGCTACGCTCCGCGCGAGGCGGACGAGGCCGTCACCGCCGTCACCCCGGACGCCGAGGCGCAGTCCGTGACCGATGTCGGCGCGCTGCTCAAGTCCGCTCTGCGCACTCTCGCCCGCACCCGCTAACACCCCTCCCAGGAGCCAGCCCCGATGAGCCCGTACGACTCCGACCCCACCGACCGCCTGCGGGCCGATCCGGTGCTGGCGGCGGCTGCCGACGGCGAGGACCTGGCGGTGGACGCGGCGCTGCGCCCGAAGCTGCTGGACGAGTTCATCGGGCAGGAGCGGGTCCGCGAGCAGCTCTCGGTGGTGCTCCAGGCGGCCCGCAAGCGCGGCAGCACACCGGACCACGTGCTGCTCAGCGGCCCGCCCGGGCTGGGCAAGACCACCCTCTCCATGATCATCGCGGCCGAGCTGAACGCCCCGATCCGGATCACCTCCGGCCCGGCCATCCAGCACGCCGGCGACCTCGCGGCGATCCTCTCCTCGCTCACCGAGGGCGAGGTGCTCTTCCTGGACGAGATCCACCGGATGTCGCGCCCGGCCGAGGAGATGCTCTACATGGCGATGGAGGACTTCCGGGTCGACGTGATCGTCGGCAAGGGCCCCGGTGCCACCGCCATCCCGCTGGAGCTGCCCCCGTTCACCCTGGTCGGCGCCACCACCCGGGCCGGCCTGCTGCCGCCGCCGCTGCGCGACCGCTTCGGCTTCACCGGGCACATGGAGTTCTACGCCCCCGCCGAGCTGGAGCTGGTGGTGCACCGCTCGGCCGCCCTGCTGGACGTCGAGATCGACCCGGTCGGCGCCGCCGAGATCGCCGGCCGCTCCCGGGGCACGCCCCGGATCGCCAACCGGCTGCTGCGCCGGGTCCGCGACTACGCCCAGGTCAGGCACGACGGTGTGATCACCAAGGAGATCGCCGCCCAGGCCCTGCGGGTGTACGAGGTCGACGAGCGTGGTCTGGACCGCCTCGACCGCGCGGTGCTCACCGCGCTGCTGAAGCTGTTCGGCGGCGGCCCGGTGGGGCTGTCCACGCTGGCCGTCGCGGTGGGGGAGGAGGCCGAGACGGTCGAGGAGGTCGCCGAGCCGTTCCTGGTCCGCGAGGGCCTGCTGGCCCGGACCCCGCGCGGCCGGATCGCCACCGCCGCCGCCTGGCGGCACCTGGGCCTCGTCCCCCCGGTCTAGACCGGCCGGCGCCTGCCGGGCGGCGGTCCCCGGACCGGCCGTGGCACGGTGATCGCACGGCCGGGACCGTTCACCGGTAGGAGGGACACCTCGGACCGACCTCGCAGGTCGCTCCGGAAACGGTGTGGTCGGAGGGTCGCCACTTTTGGCAGCAGGATGACATGCTTGGCGTTGTCCGATCAGTGCGGGTCGCCTAGACTCCGCCGGACCGCCCCTCTCACCTGATGGGCCGACGACCACCACTGGCCGCCTCGTCGGGCGGCCCGTAAAGGACTCTGGCTGCTGTGTTTAACCTCCTTCTTCCCGTCATTATGATCGCCGCGCTCTTCATGCTGTTCCGGTCGAACAAGAAGCGACAGGAACAGTCCAAGGAGATGCGTTCGGCGATGGAGCCCGGCTCCGGGGTGCGCACCATCGGCGGCATGTACGCGCTGGTGAAGGCCGTCAACGAGGAGACCGTCGAGCTGGAGGTCGCGCCGGGCGTGGTCGCGCACTACACCAAGAGCGCCATCGCCGCCGTCCTGGACCCGCAGGAGTACGACGCGATCATCAACGGCCGGCCCGAGGAGGAGGAGCTCGCGGAGCTGGACGAGTCCGAGGAGGAGACCGCCGACGAGAAGCCGCTGAGCCTCGACAAGAGCGTTTCCGACAAGAAGGACGTCTCGGGCAGCGACGGCACTGACGGCGAGACCCCGGCTACCAAGTAGTACGGTCGGGCCAGAACCCGGCCCTGCGGCACCCCAGCCGCGAGCCCCACAGGACCTCAGGGCCGCCCGCGCCGTTCCCCCTGCCCAGCCACGAGCCGGGCGGGGGCCCGGCCGCGGCGGCATGGACAGGGAGAAACGAGCAAGGTGGCAACACCCAAGTCGCGCCCGCGCGACGGTCACCCGGGACGGGCGCTTGCCCTCATCCTGGCGGTGACCGTCGGCCTGGTCGCCCTCATGTTCGGGACGGGCCACACCACGCCGCGTCTCGGGATCGACCTCGCCGGTGGTACCAGCGTCACGCTGACCGCCAAGTCGGACGACCCCTCCGCGATCAACCAGTCCAACATGGACATCGCGGTCGGGATCATCCAGAAGCGCGTCAACGGGATGGGCGTCTCCGAGGCGGAGGTGCAGACCCAGGGCAGCAACACCATCATCGCCAGCATCCCCAACGGCGGTGACCGGGAGAACGCGATCCAGCAGGTCGGCACCACGGCCAAGCTGTACTTCCGTCCCGTGCTGGCGCTCGCTCCCACCGGTGTGACCATCCCGGCTCCCTCGGCGAGCCCCAGCGCCGCCGGCTCCAAGAGCCCGAGTGCCGCGCCCTCCGGCAGCGCCTCGGCCTCCGCGAGTGCCTCCGCCGGTGCGGCCTCCGCCGCGCCGTCCGCGAGCAGCACCAAGCAGGGCCGCGCCGTCTCGGACGCGCTCACCGACACGACGGCCTCGCCGTCCGCCCCGGCGAGTGCGAACGCGAGCGCCCCGGCCGCGTCCCCGAGCGCCCCCGCCTCGGCGGCTCCCAGCATGCCGAGCAACCCGGCCGAGATCTCGGCGGCGCTCACCCAGGGCACCGTCCCGCCGGAGCTGCAGGCGCAGTACACCGCGCTGGACTGCTCCAACCAGGCGCAGCGCAAGGACTACCAGACCACCCCGGACAAGAACGCCGTGGCGTGCAGCTACGACGCCGAGTCCAAGGTCTGGTACAAGTTCGCGCTCGGCCCGGTCGCGGTGCAGGGCTCGGACGTCTCCAGCGCGCAGGCCGGCTTCGACACCCAGCACGCCAGCGGCTGGCAGGTGAACCTGTCGTTCAACGACACGGGTTCCAAGGCCTTCGCCGCCACCACCGGCAAGCTCGCCACCCAGCAGAGCCCGGCCAACCAGTTCGCCATCGTGCTGGACGGCCAGGTCGTCTCGCACCCGTACGTCAGCCAGTCGATCACCGGCGGTTCCGCCACGATCTCCGGCAGCTTCGGCCAGACCGAGGCCAAGGGCCTCGCCAACGTGCTGAGCTACGGCGCCCTGCCGCTGACCTTCGACAAGAGCGACGTCACCACCGTCTCGGCCCAGCTCGGCGGTGACCAGCTGCACGCCGGCCTGATCGCCGGTGCGATCGGCCTGCTCCTGGTCGTCCTGTACTCGCTGGTCTACTACCGCGGCCTCGGCCTGGTCTCGATCGCGGGTCTGGTCGTCTCGGCGGTCCTCACCTACGCCATCATGTGCCTGCTCGGCGCGGGGATCGGCTTCGCGCTGAACCTCCCGGCCGTCTGCGGCGCGATCGTGGCGATCGGTATCACGGCGGACTCGTTCATCGTGTACTTCGAACGCATCCGCGACGAGGTCCGCGACGGCGCCCCGCTGCGCCCGGCCGTCCAGCGCGCCTGGCCGCGCGCCCGGCGCACCATCCTGGTCTCGGACTTCGTGTCCTTCCTCTGTGCCGCCGTGCTCTACCTGGTCTCGGTCGGCAAGGTGCAGGGCTTCGCCTTCACCCTCGGCCTGACCACCCTGCTCGACGTCGTGGTGATCTTCCTCTTCACCAAGCCGCTGATCACCCTGCTGGCCCGCCGGAAGTTCTTCGCCGACGGCCACCCGTGGTCCGGCCTGGACCCGAAGCGACTGGGCGCCCGCGTCCCGGTGCGCGGCCGTCGTCGCACCTCCACCACCGCTTCCGCCGCGAAGGAGGTCTGACGCCATGTCACGCTTCAGCAATCTCGGCCACCGTCTCTACCAGGGCGAGGTCAGCTTCGACTTCGTCGGCCGCCGCAAGATCTGGTACAGCATCTCCGGCGTCATCGTGCTGGTCGCGGCGATCGGCCTGGCGATGGGCCTGCACCTGGGCATCGAGTTCAAGGGTGGTGCCGTCTACACGGTCACCAAGCCGGGTCTGACGGTCACCCAGGCGCAGGACGTCGCCAGCAAGATCACCGGTAACGCCAACAGCCTGGTGCAGTCGACCGACAAGTCGATCAAGATCCAGGTCAGCTCGGACGTGAAGGTCGACTCGGTCACCTTCATCAAGGAGCTCTCGACCGACCTGGGCGTGAGCAGCGACAAGATCAACGCCCAGGTGGTCGGCCCGAGCTGGGGCCACGAGATCTCCCAGAAGGCCCTGACCGGCCTGGTGATCTTCATGATCCTGGTGACGATCTACCTGGCCATCGCGTTCGAGTGGCGGATGGCGGTCGCCGCCCTGGTGGCGCTGATCCACGACCTCCTGATCACCATCGGCGTCTACGCCCTGGTGGGCTTCCAGGTCACCCCCGGTACGGTGATCGGCTTCCTGACCATCCTCGGGTACTCGCTCTACGACACGGTCGTCGTCTTCGACACCGTGAAGGAGAACTCGAAGGGGATCACCAAGCAGAACAAGGTCACCTTCAGCGAGGCGGCCAACGCGGGCCTCAACCAGACCCTGGTGCGCTCCATCAACACCACGGTCGTCGCGCTGCTCCCGGTCGCCGCACTGCTGTTCATCGGCGGCGGCCTGCTGGGCGCCGGCACGCTGAACGACATCTCGCTCGCCCTCTTCATCGGCCTCGCGGCCGGTGCGTACTCCTCGATCTGCGTGGCCACCCCGCTGTACGCGCAGCTCAAGGAGGCCACCCCGGAGATGCGCGCGCTGGCCAAGCGGGTCGCCCAGCGTCGCGCCGCCGACGCGAAGGCCGCCGCCGAGGCGCCCGAGGGCTCGTCCGACGAGGACGAGGCCGAGGACGAGGGTGCCGAGGCCGATGCGGGTATGGTCGGACAGCGCAAGCAGCCGGTCAGCCGGTCCCGCTCCAAGGGCCGTCCGTCCGGCAAGCACTGATCCCCAGCTGGTAAGGAACCCCCGTGACCTCCCCCTCCGACCCCGCCCTGGCCGAGCTGCTGAACAGCCGGATCCGGGACGTACCGGACTACCCGAAGCCGGGCGTGCTCTTCAAGGACATCGCCCCGCTGCTCGCCGACGCCGAGGCCTTCGCGGCCCTCACCCAGGCGCTGGCGGACCGCGCGAAGGCGCTCGGGGCCACCAAGGTGGTCGGGCTGGAGGCACGGGGGTTCGTGCTCGCGGCCCCGGCGGCGTTCGCCGCCGGGCTCGGCTTCGTGCCGATCCGCAAGGCCGGCAAGCTGCCCGGCGAGGTGTTCGGGAAGTCGTACGACCTGGAGTACGGCTCCGCCACGCTGGAGGTCCAGTGCGACGCCTTCAGCCCGGGTGAGCGCGTCCTGGTCGTCGACGACGTGCTGGCCACCGGCGGCACCATCGCCGCCTCGCTCGACCTGCTCCGCCAGGCCGGCGCCCAGCTGGCCGGCGTGGTCGTCCTGATGGAGCTGGGCTTCCTGCCCGGCCGCGAGCGGCTGGCCGGGCACCTCGACGGCGCTCCGCTGGAGACGCTCGTCACGGTCTGATCCGTCCCGGCGGAGGGCGGCGGTCACCCCGGTGGCCGCCGCCCTCGGCGTTCCCGGGGGCGGGTGGCCGGACGGGCGGGCTCCGGGCTCGGTACCATGAAGGTTCATCCCTTCCCAGTTGTGCGAGGGGAAGGCACCGTGCCCCGAGGAGAGTCCTTGCCCGACGAGGTTGTGCCCACGGCAGAGGCCCCCACCCCCGACAACCGGCCCGCGCCCTCGGGGGCGGCTCCGGTACGTCCGGGCTCGCCGGCCTCCGCGCCTCGCCCCACCTCCTCCGGCGGTATGCGCGCCCGGCTGGCCCGCCTCGGCGGCCAGCGTAGTTCGCTGCTCAACCCGGTGCTGGAGCCGCTCTTCCGGACGATCCGGGCGCAGGACCCGAAGGCCGACCCGGCACTGCTGCGCGACATCGAGCGCGCGTACGCCGTCGCCGAGAAGTGGCACCGCGGCCAGAAGCGCAAGAGTGGCGACCCGTACATCACCCACCCGCTGGCCGTCGCGACGATCCTGGCCGAGCTGGGCATGGACGCCGCGACGCTGATGGCGGGCCTGCTGCACGACACCGTCGAGGACACCGACTACGGCCTGGAGACGCTGCGCCGCGACTTCGGCGACTCGGTCGCCCTGCTGGTCGACGGCGTCACCAAGCTGGACCGGGTGAAGTTCGGCGAGGCCGCGCAGGCCGAGACCGTCCGCAAGATGGTCGTGGCGATGGCCAAGGACCCGCGGGTCCTGGTGATCAAGCTCGCCGACCGCCTGCACAACATGCGCACCATGCGCTACCTCAAGCGGGAGAAGCAGGAGAAGAAGGCCCGCGAGACGCTGGAGATCTACGCCCCGCTGGCGCACCGGCTGGGCATGAACACCATCAAGTGGGAGCTGGAGGACCTCGCCTTCGCGATCCTCTACCCCAAGATGTACGACGAGATCGTGCGTCTGGTGGCCGAGCGCGCGCCCAAGCGGGACGAGTACCTGGCGACCGTCATCGACCAGGTCCAGGGCGACCTGCGCGGTGCCCGGATCACCGGCTCGGTGACCGGACGGCCCAAGCACTACTACTCGGTCTACCAGAAGATGATCGTGCGAGGCCGCGACTTCGCCGAGATCTACGACCTGGTGGGCATCCGGGTCCTGGTCGACACCGTCCGCGACTGCTACGCCGCACTGGGCACGATCCACGCGCGATGGAACCCCGTCCCCGGGCGTTTCAAGGACTACATCGCGATGCCCAAGTTCAACATGTACCAGTCGCTGCACACCACGGTGATCGGCCCCGGCGGCAAGCCGGTCGAGCTGCAGATCCGCACCTTCGACATGCACCGCCGCGCCGAGTACGGCATCGCCGCGCACTGGAAGTACAAGCAGCGCGCGGTGGCCGGCGCCTCCAAGGTCCGCTCCGACACGCCCTCCCAGGTGCGCAAGGAGGACAAGGCCGGCGCGGTCAACGAGATGGCCTGGCTGCGGCAGCTGCTGGACTGGCAGAAGGAGACCGAGGACCCGAGCGAGTTCCTGGAGTCGCTGCGGTTCGACCTCTCCACCAACGAGGTCTTCGTCTTCACGCCCAAGGGCGACGTGATAGCGCTCCCGGCGGGCGCCACCCCGGTGGACTTCGCCTTCGCGGTGCACACCGAGGTCGGGTACCGCTGCATAGGAGCCCGGGTCAACGGGCGGCTGGTGCCGCTGGAGTCGACGCTGGAGAACGGCGACGCCGTCGAGGTGTTCACCTCGAAGGCGGAGAACGCGGGCCCGTCCAGGGACTGGCTGGGCTTCGTCAAGTCGCCCAGAGCCCGGAACAAGATCAAGGCGTGGTTCTCCAAGGAGCGCCGCGAGGAGGCGATCGAGCAGGGCAAGGAGGCCATCGCGCGGGCGATGCGCAAGCAGGGCCTGCCGATCCAGCGCATCCTGACCGGCGACTCGCTGGTCACCCTGGCGCACGAGATGCGCTACCCCGACATCTCGTCGCTGTACGCGGCGATCGGCGAAGGCCACGTCGCGGCGCAGAACATCGTCCAGAAGCTGGTGCAGGCACTCGGCGGCGAGGAGGGCGCGACCGACGACCTCGCCGAGACGGCCACCCCGACGCACGACGGCGGCCGCGCGGCGCGCCGCCGGGCCAAGGGCGACCCGGGCATCATCGTCAAGGGCGTCGAGGACGTCTGGGTCAAGCTGTCCCGCTGCTGCACCCCGGTGCCGGGCGACCCGATCGTCGGCTTCGTCACGCGCGGCAACGGCGTCTCGGTGCACCGCTCGGACTGCGTCAACGTCGAGTCGCTGACCCAGCAGCCCGAGCGCATGATCGAGGTCGAGTGGGCGGCCACCCAGTCGTCCGTCTTCCTGGTCGCCATCCAGGTCGAGGCGCTGGACCGCTCGCGCCTCCTCTCGGACGTCACCCGGGTGCTCTCCGACCAGCACGTCAACATCCTGTCGGCGGCGGTGCAGACCTCGCGCGACCGGGTCGCGATGAGCCGCTTCACCTTCGAGATGGGGGATCCGAAGCACCTCGGGCACGTGCTCAAGGCCGTTCGCGGCGTCGAGGGCGTGTACGACGTGTACCGGGTGACCTCGGCACGGAAGTAGGGCTCCGCCAGGAGCCCGAAGGGGCGCGGGGAACTGCGCGAAGCGGGAGGCGGTGAGCCGCTGCCTTCCGAATCGCGCAGTTCCCCGCGCCCCTTGTGGTGACCCGATCAGGACCGGGTCACTCAGCCGCTGAACTCCTCAAGGCTCTTGAGGGCCTGGTCGAGCAGGGCCTGACGGCCCGCCAGCTCGGTCTCCAGCTTGGCGGCCTTGCTCGCGTTGTTCGCCGCGCGGGCCTTGTCCAGGTCGGCCTGGAGCTTGTCGATCGCGGACTGGAGCAGCCCGGTCATGCCGGCCGCGCGGGCCTTGGCCTCCGGGTTGGAGCGCTTCCACTCGGCGTCCTCCGCCTCGCGGATCGCCCGCTCGACGGTGTTCAGCCGGGCGTCCAGCCGGGGCCGGGCGTCGCGCGGGACGTGGCCGATGGCCTCCCAGCGCTCGCTGACCTCGCGCAGGGCGGCCTTGGCGGCCTTGAGGTCGGTGATCGGCAGGATCGCCTCCGCCTCGACCAGCAGGGCCTCCTTGAGCTTCTGGTTCTCACCCTGCTCGGCGTCGCGCTCGCTGAAGACGGCGGAGCGGGCCTGGAAGAAGACGTCCTGCGCGCCCCGGAACCGGGCCCACAGCTCTTCCTCGGCGTCCCGCTGGGCGCGCCCGGCGGACTTCCACTGCGTCATCAGGTCGCGGTAGCGGGCCGCGGTGTCGCCCCACTCGGTGGAGCCGGAGAGCGCCTCGGCCTCGGCGACCAGCTTCTCCTTCTCCGCGCGGGCCTCGTCGCGCTCGGCGTCCAGGGTCGCGAAGTGCGCCTTGCGGTGCTTGGAGAACACCGAGCGGGCGTGCGAGAACCGGTGCCAGAGCTCGTCGTCGCTCTTGCGGTCGAGCCGGGGCAGGGCCTTCCAGATGTCCACCAGGGCGCGCAGCCGGTCCCCGGCCTCCCGCCACTGGGTGGACTCGGCGAGCTGCTCGGCCTCGACGACCAGCTTCTCCTTGGCCACCCGGGTCTCGTCCTGCGCCTTGGCCTTGGCGGCCTTGCGCTCGACCTGCTTGGACTCGATCTCGGAGGCCAGGGTGTCCAGGCGCTTGGCGAGTGCCGCCAGGTCGCCGACCGCGTGTGCCTCGACGACCTGCGCGCGCAGGTGCTCCAGCGCTGCCAGGGCCTCCTTGGCGGCGAGGTCGGTCTTGCGTACGCGGTGTTCCAGCAGGCCGATCTCGGCTGCCAGCCCCTCGAACTTGCGCTCGAAGTAGGCGAGGGCCTCCTCGGGGGAGCCTGCCTGCCAGGAGCCGACGGCGCGTTCGCCCTCGGCCGTCCTGACGTAGACGGTCCCCTGCTCGTCGACACGGCCCCACGGATCGCTGGTCACAGCGCCTCCTCCACATGACGTCGCGCCCACGGACCCGTGGTGCGCGTACGTCGTCCACAGTTGATGTGCGGCGGACCGATGAGGTCCGCCGTCCGAGCCGTCGCCGCCCGAGGACCGGGCGAAGTTCTGCCGAGGGTGTCGGCCGACGGTCAGGGCACCCTATACAACAGCAACATAGGGGACCAGCGCCGGTGCTGTCCGCATCCGGGCCGGTCGACTTCACGCGGCGCTGCGGGGCGGCCCCGTCCGGGGCGGCCGGCCCGCAGCGCCGTGCGGGATCAACCCTTGACGGTGGTCACCGAGTTGAGTACGACGTTGGCGTTCGGCGCACCGTCGCCGGTGCCGCCCTGGACGCCGCCGGTGGCGATGTTCTGGAGCACGTCCAGGCCGCCGGTGATCTTGCCGAACGGGGTGTAGTTCGGGGGCAGCTGGGTGTCCTTGTAGACCAGGAAGAACTGGCTGCCGTTGGTGCCCGGGCCCGCGTTCGCCATCGCGACGGTGCCCGCCGGGTAGGTCGCGCCCGACAGGTTCTCGTCCTTGAACTGGTACCCCGGGCCGCCCGAGCCGCTGCCGGTCGGGTCGCCGCACTGCAGGACGTAGATGCCCTCGGTGGTGAGGCGGTGGCACTTGACGTGGTCGAAGTACTGCTCACCCGACAGGAAGGCGAAGGAGTTGACGGTGTGCGGCGCCTTGCCGGCGTCCAGCGTCAGCGTGACCTTGCCGCAGCTGGTGTCCAGCGTCGACGTGTAGGTCGCACCGGTGTCGACCGTCATGGCCGGCTCGGCCTTCCACTGCTTGCCGTTCGGCTGGCCGGCGGCCGGCGGGTTGCAGCCCTTGACTGCGACCGGAGCGGCCGGCGTCGAGGCGCCGGGCGTCGCGGGGGCGGAGGCGCTCGGCGCCGCCTGCGGGGTGCTGCTCTTGGCCTTGGAGTCGAAGGCCCCGGCGGCCCACGCGCTGCCGGCGGCGATGACGACCACGGCCAGGGAGCCGCCGATGATGCCGTTGCGGCGCCGGGCGCGCTGCTGAGCCTCGGCCCGACGCTGCATCTGCCGGTCGTACTTCTCGCGGGCGAGCTGGCGCCGCCGCTGTTCGCTGGTGACCACGGGGCCGTGTCTCCTACATATCTGCCGGACGTCTGAAGAATCTGAAGGTGTCGGATCCAAATGATGATGTTCCTGCGGATCATCGCACCTACAGGCGGCCAAGTGTAGGGACCTCGTCTGTGAGTACGAGATCACCGGTGAAAGTCCTAGGTCACAATTTCACCGGACCGGCCTAGGCCGACACCCGGGACGGATCGCCCGGATCTGGTTCGCTAGCGGTGCCGTACCGCCGGTAGGCTGCCCCGAGAGCCTGTATTCCGCCCGCCCGATCCTGTCCGCCCGACCCGATTGAGGACTCGCGTGTTCATCGCCGGATTTCCCGCCGGAGCCTGGGGCACCAACTGCTACCTGGTCGCACCGGCCGCCGGTGAGGAGTGCGTGATCGTCGACCCCGGTCACGAGGCGGCCCAGGGCGTCGAGGACCTCGTCCGCGAGCACGGGCTCAAGCCCGTCGCGGTGGTCCTCACCCACGGGCACATCGACCACGTCGCCTCGGTGATGCCGATCTGCGGCGCGCGCGGCGTCCCGGCCTGGATCCACCCCGAGGACCGCTACATGCTGGCCGACCCGGAGAAGGCGCTCGGCCGCTCGCTCGGGCAGCAGCTGATGGGCAGCCTCACCGTCGGCGAGCCGGACGACGTCCGGGAGCTGACCGACGGCAGCGTCCTGGAGCTGGCCGGCCTGCAGCTCACCGTCGACCACGCGCCCGGCCATACCAGGGGGTCGGTGACCTTCAGGACGCCCGCCGCGAACGACATCCCTCCGGTGTTCTTCTCGGGCGACCTGCTCTTCGCCGGCTCCATCGGGCGCACGGACCTCCCGGGCGGCGACAGCGACGCGATCATGGCCTCGCTGGCCCGGGTCTGCCTGCCCCTCGACGACGCCACCGTGGTCCTCTCCGGACACGGCGGCCAGACCACCATCGGCCGTGAGCGCGCCACCAACCCCTACCTCCAGCAGGCGGCGGGTGCGCTCGGCGCACCGGCCTTCCCGCGACGAGGAATGTGACGGAAGAGAAGTTGAGCACCTTCAGCGCCCCCAAGGGCACCTACGACCTGCTGCCGCCGAGCTCCGCCACCTTCCTGGCGATCCGCGAGCGGCTCAGCGCCCCGCTGCGCCGCTCCGGCTACGGCTACATCGAGACGCCGGTCTTCGAGGACGTCAAGCTCTTCTCGCGCGGTGTCGGTGAGTCCACCGACATCGTCAGCAAGGAGATGTACAACCTCACCACCAAGGGCGGCGACGAGCTCGCGCTGCGCCCCGAGGGCACCGCCTCGGTCGTCCGCGCGGCGCTCCAGGCCAACCTGCACAAGCTCGGCAACCTGCCGGTCAAGCTCTGGTACTCGGGCTCCTTCTACCGCTACGAGCGGGCCCAGAAGGGCCGCTACCGCCAGTTCGCCCAGATCGGCGCCGAGGCGATCGGCGCGGAGGACCCGGCGCTGGACGCCGAGCTGGTCATCCTGGCCGACGACGCCTTCCGCTCGCTCGGCCTGCGCGACTACCGCCTGCTGGTCAACAGCCTCGGCGACAAGCAGTGCCGCCCGGTCTACCGTGCCGCGCTGGTCGAGTTCCTGGCCGGGCTGGACCTGGACGAGGAGACCCGCCGCCGCGCCGAGATCAACCCGCTGCGCGTGCTGGACGACAAGCGCGAGTCCGTGCAGGCCCAGCTGACCGACGCCCCGCGCCTGCGCGACTACCTCTGCGAGGAGTGCAAGGCGTACGACGAGCAGGTCCGCGAGCTGCTCACCGCCGCCGGTGTCGCCTTCGTCGACGACCCCAAGCTGGTGCGCGGGCTGGACTACTACACCCGCACCACCTTCGAGTTCGTGCACAACGGCCTCGGCGCGCAGTCCGCGATCGGCGGCGGCGGCCGGTACGACGGCCTCTCCGAGATGCTCGGCGGGCCCGCCCTGCCGTCCGTCGGCTGGGGCCTCGGCGTCGACCGCACCTACCTCGCGATGGAGGCCGAGGGCATCGTCCTCGACCTGCCCGCCAGCACCTCGGTCTACGCCGTCGCGCTCGGCGAGGAGGCCAAGAACGTCCTGTTCGCCAAGGTCGTCGAGCTGCGCCGGGCCGGCGTCGCCACCGACCTCGCCTTCGGCGTCAAGGGCATCAAGAACGCCATGAAGTCCGCCGACCGGTCCGGCGCCCGCTTCGCCCTCGTCGCCGGGGACCGAGATCTCGCCGCCGGTGTCGTCCAGCTCAAGGACATGACCACCGGCGAGCAGACCCCCGTCGCCCTCGAAGCACTTGTCACCACCCTGAAGGAGAAGCAGCTGTGATCCGCACGCACGACGCGGGCACGCTCCGCGCGGAGCACGCCGGCACCACCGTCACCCTGGCCGGCTGGGTCGCCCGCCGCCGCGACCACGGCGGCGTGGCCTTCATCGACCTGCGCGACGCCTCCGGCACCGTGCAGATCGTGGCCCGCGACCTGGAGGCGATCGGCGACCTCCGGTCCGAGTACTGCGTCAAGGTCACCGGCGAGGTCCGGGTCCGCCCGGAGGGCAACGAGAACCCCGACATCGCCACCGGCGCCGTCGAGCTCGTCGTCGCCGAGCTGGAGGTGCTCTCCGAGGCCGCCGCGCTGCCGTTCCAGGTCGCCGAGTACGAGCCCGGCACGGTCAACGAGGAGGTCCGGCTGCGCTACCGCTACCTGGACCTGCGCCGTGAGGGCCCGGCCCGCGCGCTGCGCCTGCGCTCGAAGGTCAACCACATCATCCGCACGGTGATGGAGGAGAACGACTACCTCGACATCGAGACGCCGTACCTCACCCGCTCCACCCCCGAGGGCGCCCGCGACTTCCTCGTCCCGGTCCGCCTGCAGCCCGGCCACTGGTACGCCCTGCCGCAGTCGCCGCAGCTGTTCAAGCAGCTGCTGATGGTCGCCGGCATGGAGCGGTACTACCAGATCGCCCGCTGCTTCCGCGACGAGGACTTCCGCGCCGACCGGCAGCCGGAGTTCACCCAGCTGGACATCGAGGCCTCGTTCGTCGACCAGGAGGACATCCTGGCCCTCGGCGAGAAGGTCGTCTCCCGGATCTGGTCCGACGTGCACGGCTACGAGCTGCCCAGCCCGCTGCCGCGCATGACGTACGCCGACGCGATGAACCGCTACGGCTCCGACAAGCCGGACGTCCGCTTCGGCCAGGAACTCACCGACCTCACCGAGTACTTCAAGGGCACCGAGTTCCGCGTCTTCCAGGCGCCGTACGTCGGCGCGGTCGTGATGCCCGGCGGCGCCTCGCAGCCCCGCAAGCAGCTCGACGCCTGGCAGGACTGGGCCAAGGCGCGCGGCGCCCGTGGCCTCGCCTACGTCGTCATCGACGCCGAGACGGGCGAGCTGCGCGGCCCGGTCGCCAAGAACCTGAACGAGGAGCACCTGGCCGGCCTCGCGGCCGCCGCCGGTGCCAAGAACGGTGACGCGATCTTCTTCGCGGCGGGCAAGAAGACCGCCTCGCAGGAGCTGCTCGGCGCCGCCCGTCTGGAGATCGGCAAGCGCTGCGAGCTGATCGACGAGTCCCAGTGGGCCTTCCTCTGGGTCGTGGACTTCCCGATGTTCGAGCCGATCGAGGACGACAAGGGCGAGTTCCAGGGCTGGCACGCGGTGCACCACCCCTTCACCGCGCCGACCGCCGAGTCGCTGGCCACCTTCGACACCGACCCGGGCAGTGCGCTCTCCAACGCGTACGACCTGGTGCTCAACGGCTCGGAGCTGGGCGGCGGTTCGATCCGTATCCACCAGCGCGAGGTGCAGAAGCGGGCGTTCGACGCGATCGGCCTCAGCGAGGAGGAGGCGCAGTCGCAGTTCGGCTTCCTGCTGGACGCCTTCAACTACGGCCCGCCGCCGCACGGTGGTGTCGCCTTCGGCCTGGACCGCATCGTCACCCTGCTCGGCGGGTACGACACCATCCGCGACGTCATCGCCTTCCCGAAGACGTCCACCGGCGGCGACCCGCTCACCGGTGCCCCGACCCCGATCACCCCGGCCCAGCGCCGGGAGGCCGGCGTGGACGCCAAGCCCAAGGTCCGCGAGGAAGCCAAGTCGGAGTCCGCAGAGCAGGCCTGACGCCCTGTCGGACAGTTTCACCTTCGCGGCCCCGGCCCGGTGCGAGCCCGCACCGGGCCGGGGCCCGTCCACAACGGCGTGCGACACAGAAGGACCACCGATGACCGTCTCCACCAGAGTCGAACTCCCCTCCGACGCCCCGGCGACCAGACGTGTCCACATGGCGGCCTTCCCCGGCCCCGACGAGGCCGACCTGGTGGACGCGCTGCGCCGTGACCCGTCCTGGCTGGCCGGGCTCTCGATCGTCGCCGTCGACGAGCGCCAACTCGTGGTCGGCCACGCGCTGCTGACCCGGCTCCGGGTCGGCGACGGAGCCGCCCTGGCGCTCGCCCCGGTCGCGGTGGCGCCGGAGTGGCAGCGCAAGGGGGCCGGCAAGATACTGGTGCGGGCCGCGCTGGACGCCGCCGAGGCGGCGGGCGAGCGACTGGTGGTGGTCCTCGGCGACCCCGGCTACTACGGCCGCTTCGGCTTCACCCCGGCCTTCGAACACGGCGTGAGCGGACCCTTCCCCGTACCGGAGGCGCACTTCCAGGCCCTCCCCCTGCCCGCCTACGACGGCGGCCCACGCGGCCTGTGCCACTACCCGGAGCCGTTCGGGACACTTTAGGCACTCGGTCAGCCACAGATAGGGGCGCGGGGAACTGCGCCCCTATCTGTGGCTGACCGGTTACCAGAGCCCCTGGCTGTGGCTGATCGACTACCCGGCTGTCGGCGGAGCCGACCTGCGCGAGGGGGTGATCGGTCGTAGCGTGAGGGGGCATCAGCATCCGGTGGGCGGAGGTCGCACAGTGGCGGGTCCGGGACGGCTCCCCAAGAAGGCGTACGAGAAGGAGCTGCTCCAGCTGCAGCGCGAGCTGGTCAAGCTGCAGGAGTGGGTGCGCGCCGAGGGCGTGCGGCTGGTGGTGGTCTTCGAGGGGCGGGACGCGGCCGGCAAGGGCGGCGCCATCAAACGGGTGACGGAGTACCTGAACCCCCGGGTGGCCCGGATCGCGGCCCTGCCCGCACCGACCGAGCGCCAGCGCGGCCAGTGGTACTTCCAGCGGTACGTCGAGCAGCTGCCGGCCGCCGGGGAGATCGTGCTCTTCGACCGGAGCTGGTACAACCGGGCCGGCGTGGAGAAGGTGATGGGGTTCTGCACCCCCGAGGAGTACTGGCAGTTCATGCACCAGTGCCCGACCTTCGAGCGGATGCTGATCGAGGCCGGGATCGAACTGCGCAAGTACTGGTTCTCCGTCAGCCTGGACGAGCAGGAGCGGCGCTTCCGCTCGCGGCAGCTCGACCCGATGCGGCGGTGGAAGCTCTCACCGATGGACGCGGAGTCGCTCAGCCGCTGGGAGGACTACTCCCGGGCCAAGGACGAGATGTTCGTCCATACCGACATCCCCGAATCGCCCTGGAACGTGGTCGAGAGCGACGACAAGCGGCGGGCCCGGATCAACATGATCGCCCACCTGCTCTCCACCGTCCCCTACCGGGAGGTCGACCGCCCGGCGGTCGAGCTGCCGGCCCGGCCGCCGTCCAAGGGGTACCAGCGGCCGCCGCGGGACCTGCAGAAGTACGTGCCCGACCACGCGGAGCGCCTGCGGCGGTCCTAGGGCAACCACTTCGGGGGCGCGGGCAACCGCGCGCCCCCGCCGTGTGCGTACGGTTCCTCAGGTGGCGGAGCCCGCCGCGGCGCCGGTGGTGAGGTCGGGGCCCCAGCGGTCGATCGCGGCGGCGAGGTCGAGTGCTCCGGGGCGGGTGGTGGAGTCGGCGGCGGGCCAGTCCTCGCGGGGGACGCGCCACATCAGCTCGAACTCGTTGCCGTCGGGGTCCTTGGCGTAGAAGGACTTGGAGACCAGGTGGTCGGTGGCGCCGACCAGGGCGCCGAGCTCGGTGAGCTTGCGGCCGAGTTCGGCCAGCTCGCCGAGGGTGCCGACCTCCCAGGCCAGGTGGTACAGGCCGACCCGGCCCTGCTCGGGGCCGGGGGCGTCGGCGCCGATCGCGAACAGGCCGAGGTCGTGGTCGTTCAGGCTGCCGGGTGCGCTGAGGAAGGCCGCGCGGCCGGGTATCAGGTGGTCGACCTGGAAGCCGAAGACGTCGGTGTAGAAGGCGACCGAGCGGTCGACCTCGCGGATCCAGAGTACGGCGTGGTTCAGGCGGCGGACGGACATGGCGGAGCGCTCCCGGTGGTTCGTGGGCGGGTACGGGACCAGCGTACGTCAGCCAGGTTCAAATTTGAACAACTGGCGGAGTCCGGGTTGTCGGCCCACTCGCATACGCTTCCACCGTGGAACCGGACCTCTTCACCGCCGCAGCCGAGGAACGCCAGGCCAAGGAGCCCGGGCGGGCCCCGCTGGCCGTCCGGATGCGCCCGCGCACCCTGGACGAGGTGGCCGGCCAGCGGCAGCTGCTCAAGGACGGGTCGCCGCTGCGCCGCCTGGTGACGGCTTCGAGCGGTCCGGCCGCGACCAGCTCGGTGATCCTCTGGGGGCCGCCGGGGACAGGCAAGACGACCCTCGCGCACGTGATCAGCCAGGCCGTCGAAGGCCGCTTCGTCGAGCTGTCCGCGATCACCGCCGGCGTCAAGGAGGTCCGCGCCGTCATCGAGGGCGCCCGCCGCGCCGTCGGGATGAGCGGCCGGGAGACGGTGCTCTTCCTGGACGAGATCCACCGCTTCTCCAAGGCCCAGCAGGACTCGCTGCTGCCCGCCGTGGAGAACCGCTGGGTCACCCTGATCGCCGCCACCACCGAGAACCCGTACTTCTCGGTGATCTCCCCGCTGCTCTCCCGCTCGCTGCTGCTCACGCTGGAGTCGCTCACCGACGAGGACGTCCGCACCCTGCTGCGCCGCGCCGTCGCGGACGAGCGCGGGCTCGCCGGGGCGGTGGAGCTCTCGCCGGAGGCCGAGGACCACCTGGTCCGGCTGGCCGGGGGCGACGCCCGCCGGTCGCTGACCACGCTGGAGGCGGCGGCCGGGGCGGCGCTGGAACAGGGCGAGCGGACGATCACGCTCGCCACCACCGAGACGGCCGTCAACCAGGCCGCCGTCCGCTACGACAAGGACGGCGACCAGCACTACGACGTCGCCAGCGCCCTGATCAAGTCGATCCGGGGCAGCGACGTGGACGCCACGCTGCACTACCTGGCCCGGATGATCGAGGCGGGCGAGGACCCGCGCTTCATCGCCCGCCGCCTGATGATCTCCGCCAGCGAGGACGTCGGCCTGGCCGACCCGACGGCGCTCGCCACCGCCGTGGCGGCGGCCCAGGCCGTCGCGCTGATCGGCTTCCCGGAGGCGCGGATCATCCTCTCGCAGGCCGCCATCGCGCTGGCCCTGGCGCCGAAGTCCAACGCCGCCTACCTCGCCATCGACGCCGCCCTGGCGGACGTCCGGCAGGGCCTGGCCGGCGCCGTCCCGCCGCACCTGCGGGACGGGCACTACGGCGGCGCCGCCAAGCTCGGCCACGGCCAGGGGTACCGGTACCCGCACGACCTGCCGGGCGGCATCGCCGCGCAGCAGTACGCGCCCGACGAGGTGCACGGCAAGGAGTACTACCGGCCGACCCGGCACGGCGGCGAGGCCCGCTACGCCGACATCGTGGAGTGGACCAGGGGCCGGCTCAAGGGCGACTGAGCGGCAGGTATACTCGGTCGGAGTGCCATGTCCCGGGCACGGCAGCGGGTGAGAGCCCACTGACCGTCCGCACCAGCGGGACACCGGCCCGAAGCACCCTCGTGAGTTAGGGAGCTTCCAGGAGCGTTGCGCACCGTCATCGGTGTCGCGTGCGGACCACGACCGTCATCGGCAGTGAACCGTACGTGTGCAAGCACATGCGTGCCCGGCCTCGGAGAGCGGCTGATCACCCCTCGGGGTGGTTTTTCTCCGGGTCGCGAGGAGCGACCTCCGTCAACACCTGGTGAAGCCGTATTCACACGTAAGAGAGGTTTGGTTCATGGCGAACCAGAAGCGCCCCAAGGTCAAGATTGCCCGTGCCCTGGGCATTCCGCTGACCCCGAAGTCCGTCAAGTACTTCGAGGCGCGCCCGTACCCGCCCGGCCAGCACGGCCGTGGCCGCAAGCAGAACTCTGACTACAAGGTCCGTCTGACCGAGAAGCAGCGTCTGCGCGCCCAGTACGACCTGTCCGAGAAGCAGATGGCTCGCGCCTTCGACCGCGCCAAGAAGGTCGAGGGCAAGACGGGTGAGGCTCTCATCGCCGAGCTCGAGACCCGTCTCGACGCGATGGTCCTGCGTTCGGGCATCGCCCGCACGATCTACCAGGCCCGTCAGATGGTCGTCCACGGCCACATCGAGGTCAACGGTGGCAAGGTCAACAAGCCGTCGTTCCAGATGAAGCCGGGCTACGTCGTCACCGTGCGTGACCGTAGCAAGGAGAAGGTTCCGTTCCAGGTCGCCCGTGAGGGTGGCTACGCGGGCGAGGGCCAGACCCCGAAGTACCTCGAGGTCAACCTCAAGGCCCTGGCGTTCCGCCTGGACCGCACCCCGCTGCGTCGCGAGATCCCCGTGATCTGCGACGAGCAGCTGGTCGTCGAGTACTACTCGCGCTGACCCGCGGCCCAGCTTTGCGCTGGGCACCCTGTCGAGCCCTCGCAGCCCACGCGGCTGCGGGGGCTCGTCCCTTTTCCCGGGCCTCGCCATTCGGCCGGGCGCAAGCCACAATCAGGGGCGCGAGGAACTGCGCGAGATCGGAAGGTGACGACCTGTGCCCTTCCGATCTCGCGCAGTTCCTCGCGCCCCTGAATAGTGCAACTGGAGGTCAGCGGAGAGCGCGCCGCACCGCCGCGTCCAGGTCCAGCCCCGAGCCGGTCTCGAACGCGTCGAGAAACTCCTGCTCGGTCAGGCCGGCCCGGGCCCGGGCCTCGCATTCGCGGTACGGTCCGTTGAACGTCCGCGACCCGAAGAACGGCTTGCCGACCGCCTGCCAGATCCGGTGCGCCGCCCCTTGCAGCACCCGGGCCTCGACCAGGTCGGCCTCCGGGTCCTCCGTCCCCAGCAGCGCCAGCACGTCCATGGCCAGCACGATCCCCAACAGGTCGCGGAAGAGGTGGTTCAGCCGTACGCACTCACGCGCGTACGCACGGGCCGACCGCACCTCGCCGGCCAGCCACTCCGAGTACGCCATCGCGTAGAGCGCGTACGCGTAGGCCCACTGCTCGCCGTGCTCCTCGCAGATCTCCCGCACCCGCTCCAGCCAGATCTGCCCGGCGTCGGCGTCACCCTGGAAGAGGCAGGCGATGCCCAGTTCGAACATCGCCATCAGGACGTTGCTGTTGAGCTCGCCGATCGCGTTGTAGTGCCAGAGCGCTTCCTCGAACAGCTCGGTGGCGCGGACCGGGTCGTCGCCGATCAGCGCGGCGCAGCCCTGCCGGTGCACGGCGTAGGCCAGCGCCCGGTCGTCCCCGGTGTCGAGGGCCTGGCGGCGGCACTCCTCCAGTGCGGGACGCGCCCGGGCCAGGTCGCCCTGGAGGGTGGCCATGTACCCGGTCACCCAGAGGGCCTTCGCCCGGGCGGCGGTCGGCTCCGGGGCGAGCGCGAGGGCGCGGTCCAGCCAGTACCGGCCCTCGCCGAGGTGGCCGGAGCCGACCCAGTAGAACCAGAGCGTCCCGGCCAGCAGCAGCGCGAGCTGCTCCTCGCCCGGCTCGTCGAGGCAGAACTCCAGCGCCGCGCGCAGGTTCGGGTGGACCAGCCGGATCCGCTCGGCGGTCTGCGTCTGCCGGGGGCCGAACCACTCGACCTCGCCCCAGGTCGCCACCCCCAGGTACCAGTCGCGGTGGCGGCGGCGCAGCCGCAGCTCCTCCCCGGTGGAGCGCAGCCACTGGCCGCCGTACTCGCGCAGCGTGTCGAGCAGCCGGAACCGGACGACCCCGTCGCCCTCCTCGCGCAGCAGCACCGACTTGGCGACCAGCTCGCCGATCAGCTCCAGCATCCGGTCGGCGTCCAGGCCGTCGCCGGCGCAGACGTACTCGGCCGCCTCCAGGTCGAAGCCGCCCGAGAAGACCGCGAGGCGGGCCCAGAGCAAACGTTCCTGCGAACTGCACAGTTCGTGGCTCCAGCCGATCGTGGTGCGCAGCGTCTGGTGCCGCAGCGGTGCGGTGCGGGCGCCGCCGGTCAGCAGCCGGAAGCGGTCGTCGAGCCGGTGCACGATCTGCTCCACCGACAGGGTGCGGAGCCGGCCGGCCGCCAGCTCGACGGCCAGCGGGATGCCGTCCAGCCGCCGGCAGAGCAGCCGGATCTGCGGGGCGTTCCGCTCGGTCAGGGCGAAGCCGGGCAGCACCGCCGCCGCCCGGTCGGCGAACAGCGCCACCGCGTCCGGCGGCCCGCCCCCGGCCGGGGCGGCGACCGGGAGCGGTGCGACGGGCAGCAGGTGCTCGCCGGCCGTCTGGAGCGACTCCCGGCTGGTGGCCAGCACCCGCAGGCCCGGGGCGGCCCGGAGCAGTGCGGCGGCCAGTTCGGCGCAGCCGGCCACCAGGTGCTCGCAGCCGTCCAGCACCAGCAGCAGCCGCTTGTCCGCCAGCCGCTCCACCAGGACGTCGAGCGGGGGCCGGGCCGTCGAGTCGGTGATGCCCAGCGCCTCCAGCACGGCGTGCCCGAGCAGCAGCGGATCCTTCACGGCGGCGGTCTCGACCAGCCGGACGCCGTCCGGGAAGTCCCGGGAAGCCGCTGCTGCGGCCCGCAGCGCCAGCCGGCTCTTCCCCACGCCGCCGGGGCCGGTGACGGTGACCAGCCGTGCGGTGCCCAGCAGGTGGCCGAGATCGTCCAGCTCGGACCGCCGCCCGACGAAGCTGGTCACCTCGGCGGGCAGCCGCCCGGCCGCAGCGCTCCCGCCGTCCGTCGGGCGCAGCCCGGCGTCCTGCGGCTCGGCCGTCGCCGACTCTCCGGACACCTGCCGCCCCCGCTTCCTCTTCCGGCCGACTGCCTGAAGGCCGCACCGTCCAACGAGGTGGCCGGTGGGAGGTCACGGGGCGGGTTCCGGCGCCGGTGCCGCGTCCGCCGGGCGCGCCCCCTGGAGCGCGTCGGACCGGGCGCCGTGGCGGCGGCTGCGTCGCGCGCGGCGCCCGAGTCCGTGACGGGGTGATATCCGGTCGGGAAAGGCGACGTGGTCACGGTAGGGTTCCCCTCTGAGGAAGTGGCAAGGCGAGGGAGCGCGCAAGGTGTCCGTGGGAGAGCTGGCCGGGTTGTTGGTGGCCGTGTTCTGGGCGGTCCTGGTCACGCTGCTCGCCGTGGTGCTGGTACGGCTCTCGCGGGTGCTCAAGGAGGCGACCGTGCTGGTCTCCGCCGTCACCGAGCAGGCCGTGCCGCTGCTGGTCGACGCGGGCGCGGCCGTCCGCAGCGCCAACGAGCAGCTGGAGCGGGTCGACGAGATCACCGCCAACGTCCAGGACGCCGCCGCCAACGCCAACGCGCTCTCCTCCACCGTCGCCGCCACGCTCGGCGGCCCGCTGGTCAAGGTCGCGGCCTTCAGCTACGGCGTCCGCAAGGCCGTCAGCAAGCAGCAGGCCGGTCTGACGCTCCCGCAGCAGCCGGGCGAGCGCGAGGAGCTGGCGCGGCTGATCCGGGCCGAGGTCCGGGCCGCCACCGCACCGCGCGGCGGTCTGCTGGGCCGGGTCCGCCGAGCCGTGAGGGGCTGACCGTGGTGCGACGCATCTTCTGGATGGCGGTCGGCGCCGGCGCCACCGTCTGGGCCATGAACAAGGCCAACGAGGCCGTCCACCGGCTCACCCCCGACAGCCTCTCCGGCACCGCCGCGCGCGGCGCCCTGCACCTCGGTGACACCGCCAAGCGGTTCGCCGCCGAGGTACGCGCCGGGATGACCGAGCGCGAGGAGCAGCTCCGCGCCGACCTCGGGCTCGACGGCACCGCCGTCGTCGACCCGCAGCCGCGCCGGGCGCTGCGCCGCGACGCCGGGTACCGAGCTATCTCGGCGGCGCCGGGCTCCCCGGCCGCCGCCCTGCCCCCGTCCGGTACCCGCAGAGGTACCAGAGCTATCGAACCCACGCCCCGTCAGCTCGACGAGCTGCCCGGGGGCACCCCCAATCGGAAGGACCTGTGATGGAGTCGGCTGAGATCCGCCGCCGCTGGCTGCGCTTCTTCGAGGAGCGCGGGCACACCGTCGTCCCGTCGGCGTCCCTGGTCGCCGACGACCCCACCCTGCTGCTGGTCAACGCGGGCATGGTGCCGTTCAAGCCGTACTTCCTCGGCGAGGTCAAGCCGACCTTCAGCCGGGCCGTCAGCGTGCAGAAGTGCGTGCGGACGCCGGACATCGAAGAGGTCGGCAAGACCACCCGGCACGGCACGTTCTTCCAGATGTGCGGCAACTTCTCCTTCGGCGACTACTTCAAGGAAGGGGCCATCTCCTACGCGTGGGAGCTGCTGACCTCCTCCGTGGAGGCGGGCGGCTACGGCCTCGACCCCGAGAAGCTGTGGATCACCGTCTACCAGGACGACGACGAGGCCGAGAAGATCTGGCGGGACAAGATCGGCGTCCCGGCCGAGCGCATCCAGCGCCTGGGCAAGGCCGACAACTTCTGGTCGATGGGCGTCCCCGGCCCCTGCGGCCCGTGCTCGGAGATCAACTACGACCGCGGCCCCGCCTACGGCGAGGAGGGCGGCCCGGCCGTCAACGGCGAGCGCTACCTGGAGATCTGGAACCTGGTCTTCATGCAGTACGAGCGCGGCGCCGGCGAGGGCAAGGACGACTTCCCGATCCTGGGCGACCTGCCGAACCAGAACATCGACACCGGCCTCGGCCTGGAGCGTCTCGCCTCGATCCTCCAGGGCGTCGACAACCTCTTCGAGATCGACACCACCCGGATGATCCTCGGCCGCGCCGCCGAGCTGACCGGCCACCGCTACGGCGCCGGCCAGAAGTCCGACGTCTCGCTGCGCGTGGTCTCCGACCACATCCGCACCTCGGTGATGCTGGTCGCCGACGGCGTCACCCCGGGCAACGAGGGCCGCGGCTACGTGCTGCGCCGCATCCTGCGCCGCGCCATCCGCAACATGCGCCTGCTCGGCGCCACCGAGCCGGTCGCCCAGTCGCTCACGGACGTGACGATCGAGGCGATGGGCCCGCAGTACCCGGAGCTGTTCGAGGAGCGCAAGCGGATCGAGACCGTCATCGTCGCGGAGGAGGCCTCCTTCCTCCAGACGCTGCGCTCCGGCACCACGATCCTGGACACCGCCGTCGCCGAGACCAAGTCGTCCGGCTCCGCCGTGCTGGCCGGTGACAAGGCGTTCCAGCTGCACGACACCTTCGGCTTCCCGATCGACCTGACGCTGGAGATGGCCGCCGAGCAGGGCCTGTCGGTGGACGAGGACGGCTTCCGCCGCCTCATGAAGGAGCAGCGCGACCGCGCCAAGGCCGACGCCAAGGCCAAGAAGCACGGCCACGCCGACGTCTCGGCCTACCGCGCCGTCGCCGACTCCGCCGGTGCCACCGTCTTCACCGGCTACGCCGACACCTCCGGCGAGGCCACCGTCGTCGGTCTGCTGGTGGACGGCGTGCCGGCCCCGGCCGCGCACGAGGGCGACGACGTCGAGCTGGTGCTCGACCGCACCCCGTTCTACGCCGAGGGCGGCGGCCAGCTCGCCGACCACGGCCGGATCAAGCTCGACACCGGCGCCGTCGTGGAGATCCGCGACGTGCAGCAGCCGGTGCCCGGCGTCATCGTGCACAAGGGCTCGGTGCTGGTCGGCGAGGTCACGGTCGGCTCGGCCGCGTACGCGCAGCTGGACCTGGAGCGCCGCCGCGCGGTCTCCCGCGCCCACAGCGCCACCCACCTGACCCACCAGGCGCTGCGCGACGCCCTCGGCCCCACCGCCGCCCAGGCCGGGTCCGAGAACGCCCCCGGCCGGTTCCGCTTCGACTTCGGCTCCCCGACGGCCGTCCCGGGCAGCGTCCTGGTCGACGTCGAGCAGAAGATCAACGAGGTGCTGGCCCGCGAGCTGGACGTCACCGCCGAGGTGATGACCATGGACCAGGCCCGCAAGGCCGGTGCCATCGCGATGTTCGGCGAGAAGTACGGCGACGCCGTGCGCGTCGTCACCATCGGCGACTTCTCCAAGGAGCTGTGCGGCGGCACGCACGTCGGCAACACCGCCCAGCTGGGCCTGGTGAAGCTGCTCGGCGAGTCCTCGATCGGCGCCGGTGTGCGCCGCGTCGAGGCCCTGGTCGGCGTGGACGCGTACAAGTTCCTGGCCAAGGAGCACACGGTCGTCGCCCAGCTGACCGAGCTGGTCAAGGGCCGTCCGGAGGAGCTGCCGGAGAAGATCTCGGGCATGCTCGCCAAGCTCAAGGACGCCGAGAAGGAGATCGAGCGGTTCCGCGCCGAGAAGGTGCTCGCCGCCGCCGCCGGGCTGGTCTCGGCCGCCGAGGACATCCACGGCGTCTCGCTGATCGCCGCCCGCGTCCCGGACGGCACCGGCGCCGACGACCTGCGCAAGCTGGTGCTGGACCTGCGCGCCCGCCTGGGCTCGCGTCCGGCCGTGGTCGCGGTCTTCACCGTCGCGAACGACCGTCCGCTGACGGTGATCGCCACCAACGAGGACTCGCGCGCCCGTGGCATCAAGGCCGGTGAGCTCGTCCGCGTCGCCGCCAAGACCCTCGGTGGCGGCGGTGGCGGCAAGGACGACCTGGCCCAGGGCGGCGGCAGCAACCCGGCCGCCGTGGACGAGGCCATCGCCGCCGTCCGCGCCCTGGTCGCGGAGCGTTCCGCCTGATGGACGAGCAGCCTGAGGAGAAGGTCTTCCGCCGGGGCCGCCGGATCGCCGTCGACGTCGGTGACGCCCGGATCGGGGTCGCGTCCTGCGACCCCGACGGGATGCTCGCCACGCCGGTGGAGACCGTGCCGGCGGGAGGCCGCTCCCAGGCCCGGATCAAGGCGATCGCCGAGGAGTACGACGCGATCGAGGTCGTGGTCGGCCTGCCCCGCTCGATGAGCGGCAAGGAGGGCCCGGCGGCGGTCAAGGTCCGGGAGTACGCCGGGCGGCTCGCCGCACTGGTCGCGCCGGTCACGGTGCGGCTGGTCGACGAGCGGATGACGACCGTCACGGCGGCCCAGGGGCTGCGCGCCTCCGGCCGCAGTTCGAAGAAGGGCCGCTCGGTGATCGACCAGGCCGCCGCCGTCGTGATCCTGCAGAGCGCTCTTGAGACCGAACGGGTGAGTGGCCGCGCGCCCGGCGAGTGCGTCGAGCCGACCGGCTGACCGGTCTGGTCTAGCTTCCCGGTTGGGGGCCCGTGCGGACGCGTCCGCACGGGCCCCCAACTCTTTCCGGGAGGGGCCTTGACCGATCCGTACACCACACCGGGCCTGACCCCCGGACACCTCGGCGCGCCGGTGGCCGAGCCGGAGGGGCTGCCGCCCGGCGCGCCGTACGGGATCGAACCGCCCGACCCGCGCAGGCTGCGCACCGGGCTGGCCTGCTGCCTGAGCGTGCTGGCCCTGGCTGCGGTGCTCGGCGGAGCCGTTCTGACGGGGTATCTGCTCTGGCCCGCCGACAAGGCGCCGGCCGCCGACTTCCCCGGGCCGGGCTCGGGCGAGACCCAGGTCTCGGTGGTGAAGGGCGCCACACTCACCCAGATCGGCCAGGTCCTGCTGAAGGACGGGGTGGTGGCCAGCACGGCGGCGTTCACCGAGGCGGCGGCCAGGAGCCCGCTGAGCACCAAGATCCAGCCCGGCACGTACACGCTGCACCTGCGGATGGCCGCCGTCTCCGCGCTGAACGTGCTGCTCGACCCGGCCAACGCCAACGCGCTGACCATCCCGGAGGGCCGGCGGGCCACCCAGGTCTTCGCGGCGATCGACCAACGGTTGAAGCTGGCGGCGGGCACCACCCAGGCCACGGCGCAGCAGCACCAGGGCGAGCTGGGCCTGCCCGACTACACCGGCGGCAACGTGGAGGGCTTCCTCTTCCCCGCCACCTACCCCGTCACCGCCGACACCTCGGCGCTCGGGCTGCTCCAGCAGATGGTGCAGCAATCCGGCAGGGTCTACGGCGCCGAAGGCGTCGAGGGCGCGGCGGCCGGGGCCGGCCAGAGCCCGTACGGCCTGGTCACCATCGCCAGCCTGCTGCAGGGCGAGGCGGACAACCCGGACGACATGGCGAAGGTGGCCAGGGTGGTCTACAACCGCCTGGCGAAGGGGATGCCGTTGCAGTTCGACTCCTCGATCAACTACGCGCTCGGCCGCTCCTCACTGACCACGACCAGCACCGACACCAAGCTCGACTCCCCGTTCAACACCTATCTGCACGCCGGCCTGCCACCGACCCCGATCACCAACCCCGGCCGGGACGCGATCCAGGCCGCGGTGCATCCGGCGGACGGGGACTGGCTGTACTTCGTGACCGTGCGGCCGGGGGACACCCGCTTCACCGACAGCCTCGACCAGCAGGGCAAGAACGTCGCGGAGTTCAACGCCTACCGGGCGCAGCAGCAGTCCTCACCCACCGCCAGCGGCCATTGACACCGAGTCCACCGGACGGGCTACCCGGCTGCGGTACGGTAACGTCTCCCTCCTGGCGTCGCGCTAGCACGCCGGTTCGAGACGTAATCGGGACGCGGTCCCGGACGGCCGGTCTTGCCGCGCGGCCGTCTCCGTCGGCTTAAGGGGATCGATGACTGATCTGGGTGGGGGCTACGGCCCCCAGGGCTCACGGCCATGGCACCCAGGCGACCCCGGCTACGCCGGTGCGCCGGACGAGGCCGCGCAGCAACCCGATCCCTGGCAGCAGCAGCAGAACTACCAGCAGGTGCAGCAGCAGGGCTTCCCCCAGCAGCAACAGCAGCAGCAGCCGATGCAGCAGCAGCCGGGGCAGTTCGGCCAGCCGTCGTACGGTCAGCAGCCGCAGCAGGCTCAGCCGCAGCAGCAGGGTGGTTGGCCGCAGCAGGGTCAGCAGCAGATCCCGCAGCAGCAGGGCTTTCCTCAGCAGCAGCCGATGCAGCAGCAGCCGGGGCAGTTCGGCCAGCCGTCGTACGGTCAGCAGCCGCAGCAGGCTCAGCCGCAGCAGCAGGGTGGTTGGCC
>NZ_BAAANT010000012.1:99151-182500 GCF_039529945.1 Kitasatospora kazusensis
CGCAGCAGGGTCAGCAGCAGATCCCCCAGCAGCAGGGCTTTCCCCAGCAGCAGCCGATGCAGCAGCAGCCGCCGCAGGCCCTCCGCAACCCGGGCATGCCGATGCGCCCGCAGCCGCCCGCCCAGGCGCAGCCGCCCGCGCGGCCGGCCGGGCCCGGCCCGGACGGGATCGACTGGGAGGCCGAGGCCGCCGCGCTGGACGGCCCCCGGGCCGAGCCGGAGCCGGAGGCCTGGCACGAGGACGAGCAGGACGAGGAGTACGGCGAGCACACCGAGGCCGACGAGTACGCCGACCACGAGGCCGAAGCCGAGCAGGAGTCGTTCTTCGGCGCGGGGGAGCAGGACACCTCGCGTGAGGCCGAGCGCAAGCGCAAGGAGAAGGGCAAGGCCTCGGGCCGCCGCAACAGCGGCGCCTGCCTGGTCGTCGCCCTGGCGCTGGTGGGCGGCGTGGCCGGTGCGGGGTGGTGGGGCTACGGCTTCTACCAGTCGCACTTCGGTCCGCCCCCGGACTACAAGGGCTCCGGCACCGGGTCGGTCTCGGTCGAGATCAAGGCGGGTTCGGGCGAGCAGATGGGCGCCACGCTCCAGGCCTCGGACGTGGTCAAGAGCGTCAAGGCCTTCGTGGCCGCGTTCACCAACAACTCCAAGGCCGGCTCCATCCAGCCCGGCTCCTACACGCTGCACCACCAGATGTCGGCCGAGGCCGCCGTCCAGGAGCTGGTCGACTCCAACGGCGGCAACGCCCTGGTGATCCCCGAGGGCAAGAAGGCCGTCGACATCTACACGATGATCGACAACAAGCTGAAGCTCCAGAAGGGTGCCACGGCGGCCGCCGCCGCGTCCCAGATCAGCACCCTCGGCCTCCCCGACTACGCCCAGGGCAACCTGGAGGGCTTCCTCTTCCCCGCGCGCTACTCGGTCACCGACGGCATGAAGCCCGAGGCGATGCTCAAGCAGATGGTCGCGATGGCCGTGCAGCACTACCAGCAGCTGAACCTGGACGACGGCGCGAAGAAGATCGGGCTGACCAACGGCTACCAGGTCATCATCGAGGCCAGCATCCTCCAGGCCGAGGGCAACAACGACACCGACTTCGGCAAGATCGCCCGGGTCCTCTCCAACCGCCTCAACACCCAGGCGACCCAGGGCAAGCTGCAGCTGGACACCACGCTCCAGTACAAGCTCGGCCGCACCAACTTCACCAAGGCGGAGAAGGACGGCGACAAGAGCCCGTACAACACGTACTACAGCAAGGGCCTGCCGCCGACCCCGATCTCCAACCCGGGTGACGCGGCGATCCAGGCCGTGCTGAACCCGACGCCGGGTGACTGGGTCTACTTCGTGGCGGTCTCGCCGACGGACACCCGCTTCGAGAAGACCTTCGACGACTTCAAGACCGACGTGAAGGCCTACTGCACCGCGCACAACCAGGGCTTCGACCCGTCCGGTATGTGCAAGTAGTCACCCTGGAGGGGAGCACCGTGACATCGCAGCACCGGGCCGCCGTTCTCGGCTCGCCGATCGCGCACTCGCTCTCCCCGGCCCTGCACCGGGCCGGGTACGCGGCGCTCGGCCTGGCGGACGAGTGGCGGTACGACCGCTTCGAGGTGGACGAGGCGGCGTTGCCCGCCTTCGTCGAGGGGATCGACCCGGCCGAGTGGGCCGGGCTGTCGCTGACCATGCCGCTGAAGCGGGCGATCCTGCCGCTGCTGGACGAGGTCAGCGCGACGGCGCTCTCGGTGGACGCGGTCAACACGGTGGTGATCGGGCCGGACGGGAGCCGCCGGGGCGACAACACCGACGTCCCGGGACTGGTCAACGCGCTGCGCGAGCGCGGCATCGAGCGGGTGGAGACCGCCGCGGTCCTGGGCGCGGGGGCCACCGCCTCCTCCGCGCTGGCGGCGCTGGCCCAGATCTGCACCGGCGAGGTGACGGCGTATGTCCGGAGTCCCGAACGGGCGGCCGAGATGCGGGTGCTCGGCGAGCGGCTGGGGCTCACGCTCCGCACGGCGGACTGGGAGCGGGCCGCGGACGCGCTGGCGGCCCCGCTGACCATCTCCACCACCCCGGCGGGCGCCACCGACGGCTTCGCGGCGGCCGTACCGGGTGAGCCGGGTGCGCTGTTCGACGTGCTGTACCACCCGTGGCCGACCAAGCTCGTCGCCGCCTGCGCCGAGCGCGGAGCGACCGTGCTGGGCGGGTTGGACCTGCTGGTCCATCAGGCGGTGCTCCAGTTCGAGCAGTTCACCGGGGTGGCCGCCGGGCCGCTGGCGGCCATGCGGGCGGCCGGCGAGGCCGCACTCGCCGGGGGCTGAGCGCTTCCGCCGACGGGACGGCGTGCGGCGCGCCCCGCGCCGCGTTCGCGCCGGGGTGCCGGGCAGGTGGGCTGCCCGCCACCGCGGATGCCGGGGGCCGGGTCACCGACGGCCCCGCGCTGTCAGCCGGCGGTGAGACTTACGAAGCGGGTGGGCTCCCCGGGGTCCGTGCTGTCCTCCGTGAGCGGGTGGTGGGGGTAGAGCGGTGAGCGGCCCTGGTAGGCGAGGATGTCGGGGTTCTGGACCTCGCCGTCGCGCACCTCGATGGCCCGGCGGACGGTCTCGTCGGTGTCCCAGGCCCGCGGGTCGGCGATGATCGGCAGGTAGTGCAGGCTGGGGCGGCTCTGCTCCCAGGTGGCGGAGTCCCAGAGCAGCGCCGGGCTGTGGTCGACCGCGTAGTAGCGGACGTGGTCGCCGACCGTGACGAGGGGCTCGTCGAACGAGGTGGGGCGGGCCCAGCTGAAGCCCATGGCCACGTCGCAGGAGATGTCGACGACGAGGGTGCCGGAGGGGAAGCGGGGCAGGTCCTCCTCCGTGAGGTAGACCTGCGGGGCGTTGATGTCCTGCATCACGCAGTTGACGACGATGTCGTGCTCGGCGAGGAAGTCGACCAGCGGGACGGTGCGGCCCTCGACGGTCACCGTGCTCGCGGCCGGATCGGCTTGGTCGTAGTGGAGTTGGGCCATCCGCGCGGTGTCGCTGGGCGGGGTGACGGCGGAGCTCGGGCGCTGGGTGAGGATGCTGAGGCTGCCGACGCCGTGGGCCTGGAGGGCGAGCGCGGCGCCCTGCCCGGTGGAGCCGAAGCCGAGCACGACCGCCTTCTCCAGCGGCCTGCCCCACACCCCGGTCCGTCCGACGGACTGCAGTGCGTGCTGGACGGAGCAGTAGCCGGCGAGTTCGCAGACGCCGTGGAACACGAAGCGGTCGAAGTCGCCGCCCTCGGGCCGGTCGCGCATGGCCTCCATGGAAATGACGGTCAGTTTGTGGTCGATCGCCAGCTGCGTCGTCTCCATGTTCTGGGCGAAGTGCGGTGCTGCCCAAAGGATTTGACCGTCCCTCAGTTCAGCCAGATCGCGGGGAGTGGCCTTGAACATGATGACGAGGTCGCAGTCGGCGATGATGTCGCGGCGGGGGAGTATGCCGGCGACCAGGGGGGCGAGCTGGTCGTCGGAGTAGCCGAACCACTGGCCGTAGCCGGTCTCCAGGAACATGCGGCCGCGGATGTCGGCGTCGAGGAGGGGGAGATGGGCCGGATGGAGGGGGGCGCGCCTCTCGTTCTTCTTATGCGTGGAGGCGAGCACACCGATGCTGAGGTTATTCATCTGCAGGGCCCCTTCGTATGATTGACTAACCATCAAATCCTACGAGTTATGTTGGTGGGGGCACCGGTGAATGACACAACTTCCGAGATCGTGCGCGATCTGACCTCGCGGGGATACGCGCTGGCGCAGGGTCCTCTCACCCCGGAGGAAGCTGCTGACCTGGTCGGACGTCTGGGAACAATCGTCCCGCAGACCACCGGGGCGTTGGCGTACGACGTCATGGCCCACCCGGGTTTCGAGAAGGTGCGCGACACCCGCAGTGCCCACACGCTGCGGCCGCACACCGAGGCGCCCGGGCAGAACCCGCCGCCGCGCTACCTGGCCCTGCACTGCCGTGTCCAGGCCACCTGCGGTGGCGGCCTGACCATGCTCGCCGACGCGCGGGACTTCGTCGCGGGCCTGAGCAGCAGCGACGAGCGGCTGGTGCGCGAGGCCGAGCTGTACTGGCCGTCCTACGTGGAGGATTCCGACGTCGAAGGGCTCTGGAAGCCCCTGGTCGAGCAGACGGAACACGGCACGGTCAACCGCCTGAGTTGCACGCTCCTGCGCACCGGCGGCTATTCCGAGGGCCTCGACGAACTGGCGGGCCCGCAGAACCCGCCGCTCGGCGCCGAGGGTGTCGCGCTCGCCCAGCAGGCCCTGGACTTCTTCCGGGATAACCAGGTATCGGTGCTCATTCCCGAGGGCGCGCTACTGATCTGGGACAACCACCGAATGTTCCACGCGCGTTCATCTTTCACCGACACCCGGCGGCGCCTCACCCGGTACTGGATCGCAGACTGACCTTCGCGCTCGCAGTGACCGGTGGACGCCGGTCCGCCACGCCGGCGCAATCAGGAAAGGCAAGACACTGCACGCCTATCGCCGAGTTCTGGGCATCCCCGGATTGCGGTCGATGCTACTGCTGGGGTCGTTGATCAAGATCCCGTTGGTGGCCGTCCCACTCGTGCTCACCCTGCATCTGACGACCACCCGGCACCTCGGTTACGCACAGGCCGGGTTGGTCATCGCCCTGTGGACCGCCGGCGCCGCCGTGGGCTCCCCCTTCCAGGGGCGCCGGATCGACCGGCACGGGCTGCGGCCGGTGCTGATCGTCGCCGCCGTCGGCCAGGCCCTGTTCTGGGGGTTCGCGGCAGGGCTGCCGTACCCCGCCCTGCTGGTGGCCGCCCCGCTGTCGGGCCTGGTCCTCGTCCAGGGGTCGACGATCTCCCGTCTGGCCATCACCGGCCTGGTGCCCGAAGAGAGCCGGCACACCGCCTTCGCCGTGGACTCCCTGCTGACCACCGTCTCGTACCTGACCGGCCCGTCACTGGCCGTCCTGCTGGCGACGCAGACGTCAACCGCTCTCGCCGTCCGGGGACTCGGGCTGCTGCTGGTCGTCAACTTCCTCGTCGTGACCGTCCGGAACCCCCGCGTACGGCCCCGTGCCGAGGACCGGCCGTCGGACGCCCCGCTGCCCTCGCTGCGCCAGTGGCTCAACCGGGGGCTGATCGCGACCTGCGCCTGTGCGCTGGCCGCCGGGATGTTCGCCTCCGGTACGGAGCTCGGGATCGTCGGAGCGCTCCGGCAGCACGGCCAGACGGCGTGGATCGGACCCGTCCTGGTGGGTGTCGCCCTGGGCTCGATGGCCGGCGGTCTCGTCTACGGGAGCCTGTCGCGCCGTCCCCCGGCCGCGCTGACCGTCGCCGCGCTCGGCGCCGTGACGATCCCCGTCGGCCTCGCGGGCGGTGTGCCCTGGCTGGCCCTGGCGATGCTGCCCGCCGCCCTGCTGAACGCCCCGGCCTTCGCGTCCACCGCGACCGCCGCCAGCACCTTCGCCGTGAGCGGGGCCCGGGCCTCGGCGCTGAGTCTGTACTCCACCGCGACGGCCGCCGGCGCCGCGCTCGGCGGGCCGGTCGTCGGCACGGCCCTCGACCACGGGGGCACGTCCTGGGGCTTCGCCGCGGTCGGCCTCTTCATCCTGCTCGTCTCCCTGTCGGCCGTGCCCGCGATGCGCCCGCGCGCGGTGGCCGTACCCGCCCTGTCCGACACCTCCGCCCATCTTGCGAAAGAGAGCCTGTGATGTCCGCCGTGCCACACGTCGTCCTCGTCGATCCCTACATACCGGCCGTGCAGCTCGCCGAACACTTCCGGCAGGCCGGGGCGGCGCTGATCAGGGTGCAGAGCACCAGGGAGGTGCCGCAGGTCTACCAGGCGTCGTACGTCCAGGAGGGCTACGCGGACACCATCGTCCACGAGGACCTCGCCACCACCGTCGAGCGCCTCGCCGCGTACGCCCCGGTGGCCGTCGTGGCCGGTGGCGAGCTCGGTGTCCCGCTCGCCGACGCGCTCAGCTCGGCACTCGGACTCGCCGGCAACGGCGTGGAGTTGAGCGAGGCCCGGCGCGACAAGTACGTGATGATCGAGACGATCAAGCAGGCCGGTGTGCCCGGGGCCCGCCAGCTCCGGGTCACCGACGAGGACGAACTGGCGGCGTGGCACCGCTCCCTGGGCGGCCGCGTCGTGGTGAAGCCGCTCCGGAGCTCGGGCAACGACCACGTCTTCTTCTGCGACACGCCCGAGGAGTCCGTCGCCGCCTATCTGAAGACGGCGGGGACGGTCAACGTGTTCTCCGAGCGCAACGCCGGGGTGGTGGCGCAGGAGTACCTCTACGGCACCGAGTACATGGTCAACACGGTGAGCCGGGACGGCCACCACCGGATCTGCGAGATCTGGCGGACCACGCGGCTCGCCGTCAACGGCGTGTCGGACCTCGTGGACGGCATCTACCTGATGGCCCGGCGCGGCGAGGTCCAGGACCAACTGGCCGAGTACACCGAGCGGGTGCTCGACGCGCTCGGCATCCAGCACGGCCCGGCGCACCTCGAAGTGAAGCTGACCAACGACGGACCGAGGCTCGTCGAGGTCGGTGCACGCCTGTCCGGCGGCAGGCTGCCCGTGCACGCGAAGCTCGCCATCGGCGAGACCCAGCTCGACTGGACGGTACGGGCCTACCTCGACCCCGAAGGCTTCCACCGGCTGGCCGACGAGGACTACCGGCGGGCGCGGCACGTCGGCCACATCGCCCTGGTCTCGCCGGTCGAAGGGGTGCTGCGGGGGTACCGCGACCTGGACGCGATCCGGGGGCTGGACAGCTTCCACGACCTCCAGACCTACCTCCGGCCAGGCGACCGGATCACCCGCACGGTCGACGACATGTCGTACACCGGGTCCGTGCTCCTGGTGCACGAGACGGAGGAGGCGGTCCTGCGCGACGCCAACACCATGCGGTTCCTGGACGGCGCCGGCTTCTACGACCTCGACCCGGAGAGCGCCGGGGCCTGACCGGCGGGGCCGACCCGACCCCCGCGACCTGGACGGGACGCGGGGCGGGTTCGGTCCTGGCAGGATGGCGGCATGGAACGTGTGCTCGGAGTCGGCGGATATTTCATGCGGGCCACCGACCCAGTGGCCCTGGGAGCCTGGTACCGCGACTGCCTGGGCCTGGACGCCGACGAGAACGGCCTGTGGCGTCCGGAGGCCGGGGTGACGGTGTTCGCGGCCTTCGAGTCCGAGACCGACTACTTCGGCTCCCGCGCGCAGCAGACGATGCTCAACTTCCGTGTCCGCGACCTGGACGCGATGCTCGCGCAGCTACGCGCCAAGGGCGCGGACGTGGCCGGGGAGACCCAGGACATGGCGGGCGTCGGCCGGTTCGGCTGGGTCACGGATCCCGAGGGCAACCGGGTCGAGCTGTGGCAGCCCAGCTGACGGAGTCTCCACGCGGGCGGTCACGGGCCGGTGGCCGGCGGCCCGTGTCGTCGTCCCGGTCCACCCTGCGACCGGGACAACCAACTCATCGGGAGTAAGACATGGGCCTCATCCACATCGAGCTGTTCGCGACCCTCGACCTCGTCGGGCAGTCGCCCGGCGGCCCCGGCGAGGACCCGGCGGGGTTCCCGTTCGGCGGCTGGCAGGCGCCCCTGCTGGACGAGGTCACGGGGGCGCAGGTCGGCGCCGCGTACGAGGGCACGGACGCCCTCCTGCTCGGCCGGCGGACGTACGACATCTTCGCCGCCTACTGGCCGCACCAGGAGGGCAACGACTTCGCCGCGCTCTTCAACAGGGTCCCGAAGTACGTGGCCTCCCGGGGCAGGCCCGACCTCTCGTGGGCCGGGTCCACGCAGCTCGGCCCGGACCTGGCCCACGCGGTGCGCGAGATCCGTGACCGGCACGAGCACGTGAAGGTCGTCGGGAGCCTGAACCTGGTGCAGACCCTGCTGCGCGAGAAGCTCTTCGACCGCCTCGACCTCTGGGTGCACCCGATCGTGCTCGGCGTCGGGAAGAAGGTGTTCGACGGCGGCGCGGTGCCCACCAACCTCACCCTCCTCGAACCGCCGGTGGCCGGTCCCAAGGGCACCGTGTACCTGCGCTACGGGTTCGCCGACGGCACGCCCGGGACGGGCGACATGAGCGCACCCGACCACGGTGCCGGGCGCGAGGACTGAAGCCGGCCACACCCGCCGGCCTGTCCGTCCGACCACGGTCCGAGCCACGGGCGGAGCTACCAGCCGCACGCCACCGGCCCGATCGGCCGCAGCCCCACCTGCCCGGCGAGCCATTCGGCCCGCGCCACGTCACCTTCCCGGAAGTGGATGAAGACGGTGTGGTCCGGGGCCGGGACCTCGCGGTAGACGTCCCGACAGTTGACGGCGATCTGGACACCTGCGTCCTTGTTACGGCTCTCCAGGCCGAGTTCCGGTACGGCCGGCCAGCTGAAGAAGTCCCAGTCGATCGAACCGGGCCCGGAGCCGGCCACGCCGAAGAACACCTCCTCGATCGACCCGACCGGTCGGCCGCCGAGGTGCAGCCCCACAGGGAGCAGCGCCGCCACCCGTGGGTCCGCCGCCGCGATCAAGTGCCGGATCTCGTCGTCGGACTCGGGCCGGTACGGGTTGTCAGGACCGACCCTGGCGTCCGGGAAGGCGGCGGCCATGCGCTGCGCCTCTGCCGCGGTGAGCGCCTGCGCCTGGGCGCTGACCTGGAACTCGTCCATGGGGACGGCAAGGCTCAGCAGCCGCTGGACCGCCTGGTAGGCGTTCAGCAGATCAGGGGTCCGCAGAACCGGCAGGACGTTCGAAGTGCTCATGCCGGGGGAGTCTGGCAGATGCCGCGTCGCCCACTCACGCGAGTTTCCACCACCCCTCCGCGTCCCCGGCCCGTGGCAGTGACGTCACATGATCCGCCGGATGCCTCAGGCGGCGAGGGCGCCGTTGACCAGCAGGGCGGCTGATCCCTGGACGGCGTACCAGGCCAGGGCTTCGCTGATGCGCCGGACGTGGTGGTCGTCGCAGACCGTCGAGAGGTGTTCCGGGGCGGTCCAGTCGAAGCCGAGCAGGCCCGGACCGGGGCGGGCCGTCGCTGCCCGGGCGGTTGTCAGTCGCAGGGCGAAGACGAAGGTGTAGCCCTCGTGGCCGCCGGTGGACCGGTTGGCGGGGGAGTAGTCCACGGCGGCGAGGTCCGCGCCGGTGAACGGCAGGGTGACCCCGAGCTGCGCGCGGACCAGGCGGCGGACGGTGCGGTGTGCGGGTTCGTCCGGTGCGGCGTGACCGCCGGGCAGTCGGTGGCGCGGGTGGTCGGCTCGGTCGAGCAGGAGCACCCGTTCGTCGTCCGGGTGGATCAGTACGGCCTGGCCCGCGACCCTCCGGCGCGGCGGGCTCTCGAAGTGCGTTTGCTCCTTGGTCACTTGACGGACTCCGGTCGACGGGTTCGGTGAGTGGGTCGTCCCTGCCGCCGTGTGTTCCGGATGCGCCGCAGGGCGGCACGACGCATGAACGGTTCGGAGGCGGAGATGCAGACCATGATCAGCGGGCAGGAGGTGAACATGAACACTGCGGCCCGGGTGGAGAAACTCGCGCCGTCATCGAGCGGCAGCGTGGCCAGCAGGCCCGCACCCACACTGACGGCGAGGGTGACCGCCGTGGCGATCAACAGGTCGACCGAGTAACCGGGTTGGGGCTTCACCGCTCCACCTCGCTGATCTGCGGGTCGAGCCCGGCGCCACTCGTTGCCGCCAGCAGGGTCCGGCACCGAGCGCACGAACAGCCTTCGTACGCCTGTGGGACAACCCTGGTCAGCCGCCGGGAGGCCTTCGGGTCGTAGTCGTCCAGTGGCGACCAATCTGGCGGCAGGCCAACGGCGTTGGAGGTCCGACGCGTCGCCCCGGGCGGGGGAAGGTCCTGCTTGGCAGGTGTGTTCCGAGCGCTCATCGCGCCCCCTTTCGTCGCTTTCTGCTACCTAGCATCGGCGCACAGGCATACTCTCGCCAGGGCAGGCATCTTGACGAAGCGGACGATCCGTTGACAGTTCTGGCCGACTGCCTGTCAGGAAGGAGCGCCGCGATGGCCGGTCGAAAGAATGAGCTGGACCCGAGTGATTCACCCGGCAGTCTGTTCGGTGGCATGCTCCGCATGTTCCGGGAGTCGAGGAACCTGTCCCAGCAGCAACTGGCGGCCGAAGTGCCGTGTGACGACAGCTTCATCAGCCGGGTGGAGAGCGGTACTCGCGCCCCGAAGGACGGGTTCGCCGAGCGCTGCGACGAGATCCTGAAGACCGGTGGTGCGCTCGCGTTCCTCATGCCCTTCGTCCAGAAGCAGTTGGAAGCTACCTTCAGAGAGGGGTTCCTGGAGTACGTTGAGGAAGAGGCCAAAGCTGTCGAGCTGAGGACCTTCGAAGTCGCGTATATCCCGGGATTGCTTCAGACAGAGGCCTTCGCCCGCGCGCTGCTGACGGAAGGTGGCGTCCGCCGTGCCGGGGCACTACGTGCTGCTGACGTCCACGAAACCGTCGAGCTATGGCTGGCGCGACGGCTCGACCGCCAGCGGATCTTGACGTCGGAGACACCGCCGTTCCTCTTCGTGGTGATCGACGAGAGTGTGCTGCTACGGCCGGTCGGTGGAAAGGAGGTGATGCGCGCGCAGTGCGACCACCTGTTGGCGATGACCGAACTCCCCAACGTCGCACTTCAGATCGCCCCACTGTCGCTCGGGGACCGTCTGCCGATGGCCGCGCCGCTGACCTTGCTGACACTCCCTGGCGGCAGTGTCACTGTGTACTCGGAGTCCGTGCTGTGTGGGTTGCTGGTCCGGGACAAGGTAGTTATCGAGAATGCGCAGCACAAGTACACTCTGCTCCAGATCGAAGCCCTCTCGCAGGATGCGTCGGTAGACCTGATCCGCCAGGTCAGACAGGAACTGTACTCATGAGTGATCTCACTGTCGCCTGTTGGCGAAAGTCTTCCTACAGTGACGATGAAGGCAACACCTGCATCGAGGTGGCCGACGGCCAGTTCGCCGGCGTGACCCCCGTCCGCGACTCGAAGGACCCCGAGGGCCCCGCCCTGGTCTTCGCCGCCGACGCGTTCGCTTCGTTCGTCGCCGCCGTCAAGGCAGGCGACTTCGGCACCGTCTGACCGAACGTCAGTGAGACCCCGCCACCCCCAGGGAAGGGGTGGCGGGGTCTCGCCGTACCGGCGGCCGGAGGGCTCAGCGTCGCCTGGTGCGCAGCCGGAGGAGCAGGCCCAGCGCCAGCGCCAGCGCGGAGGCGAGCAGGGCGGGGAGCGGGTCGGCGCCGGTGGCGGGGAGGGGGCGGACGGGGACGGGTGGGCGTGGGGGGACGACGGCCGGGGTGTAGTCGTTGACGACGGTGAGCTGCGTTGGGTCCGTCGGGTTCAGCGGCAGGGCGTGGGCGGCGTCGCCGTGCTCGATGGTCACCGAGGTGGCTCCGGCGTGGTCGGGTTCGGTGACGTAGCAGCGGGCGGTGGCGGGGAGCGCGGCGCCGAGGTCGGTCACCTCCAGCACCTGGCCCGCCGTCAGGACGTAGGGGCGGTGGTCGACCAGGGACAGCGGCGGGGTGCCGGGCAGGTCGCAGGTGAGTTCCAGCCGGAAGTCGTGGGCGGGGGTGCCCGTGCCGGTGACGGTCTTGGCGAGCCGGAGCCAGCCCGCGCGGTAGTCGTTGACGGCCGTGATGGTGATCGCCGGGGTGTCGAGGGTGACCACGGCGGCCTGTCCGGCGTCCGGGTGGTCGATCACGGTGGAGGAGGCGCCGCGCGGATCCGGCTCGGCGGCCCAGCAGCGGGTGCCGATCGGCAGCGGTACCGGCACCTGGAGGGTCTGGCCGCCCGTCACCTGGTACGTCCGATCCAGCACGGTGACCAGCCGGGGGTTGCCCTCGCTGTCGGCGCCCTCGCGGCGGCAGATCACGTGCAGCCCGAAGGACGCGGCGCGCAGGGCGGGCAGTTCGGCGCCGGGACCGGTGAGCTGCTTGTGCAGGGCCAGTGACCCGACCGAGAAGGTGTTGTCGAGCGAGGCCGTCGCGACGTTGTTCTCGCCCTCGGTGATCACCACTCTGCCGACCGGCGGCGGGGTGCCGTCCGCGCCGCCGTTGTCGGTCTCGGTGACGGTGCAGACCGCGCCCACCGGCAGGTCGGTGAGGACCCCTTCCAGCTTCGGCGCCCGCAGTTCGAGCGCGCGGGCGACCACCCCCGGCCGGCCGTCGAAGTCGCAGAGCACCCCGAAGCGGAACGGCCGGTCGGCGTGCTCGGCGCCGGGGCCGGTCAGCTGCTTGGTGATCCGCAGCGAGCCGGTGGCGAACTCGTTGGTGACGATCGCGGTGGCCGTCCCGCCCGGCGTCGGCGGGCCGGGGACCGGCAGGTCGTTGCCCGGGACGGTGTAGTCGACGACGACCCGGCTGGTGCTGGTCGCCTCGATGGTGACCTTGCTCGCGCCGCCGGTGCCCGGCTCGGTGACGTCGCAGAGCGAGCCCTCCGGCAGATCGGTGAGCGACTGCGCCCCGTCCCCGGCGAAGACCAGGTCCTGCGGGTAATCGGGCAGCCGGGTGCCCCGGAACGTGCAGTCCACCCGGATGGTGAACGGCCCGGTGCCGACCTCATGGGCGGCCATGCCGGTGACCCGCTTGACGATCAGCAGGTCGCGGCGCGGGAAGTGGTTGGTGACGGTGCCGGTCTGCGCGGTCGTGGCGTCCGGCGCCGGGTCGACGGTCAGCACGATGGCGTTGTCCTCGCCCAGGTGGTCGCTCCGGGCGCCCGCCGGGTCGGTCTCCCAGATCCGGCAGACCGCCCCGGCCGGGACGCCCGCCAGCTCCAGTGGCCGCGCCGCGCCGAACTCGCCGGAGCCGGTGCGGACGGTCGTGGTGCTGCCGTCCGCCGCCGTCAGGGCGCAGGAGTACGCGGCGGTGAACGGTCCGACCGGCACCCCGGCGGGCGGGTCCTGCACGTCCTTGAGGATCCGCAGGTTCCCGAAGACCAGGCCCACGCCCGCCTTGGGCGGCTCGGTGACGGGCAGCACCACCTGCTTGCCGCCGGTGGTGACGGTCTCGCTGTGGGCGAAGGAGTTCCAGGCGACGGACGGGTAGCCGGGCCGGGTCAGGTCGGGCGGGGCGTCCAGCGTCATGCCGATCGAGACGGTGGTGCCCGGGGCGAAGCCGGCCGGGAAGTCCACCCGGGCCTCCAGCGCGGTGGCCTTGGGCGTGGCGGCGGCGTCCCAGGAGGCCGGGTTGCAGGCCCGGGCGGGGGTCGGGACCTGCCGGCCACAGGGGTTGGTGACGGTGCTGTAGGTGAGGGCGGCGGTGCCGGTGCCGGTGTAGACCGCCGCGCCGACCAGCCGGGGGACGGTGTCCCACTCGGTGCCGCGCTGGTCGCCGCCGAGCAGCACGCCGGTGTCGCGCGGCGCGGGCAGCACGTCCAGCAGGCGCAGGCTGCTCGCGGGTTCGGTGCCGGTGTTCTCGATCCGCAGGTGGTACGAGAACCGCTGGCCGGGCCGGACGAGGGCGATGCAGGGGTACCGGGTGTACGTGACGCCGGCCACCGCCAGGGTCGGGCAGCGCGGGTCGCCGATCGGCACCGCCGTACCGGTGTTGACCTCGCGGAAGCCGAGCCCGGGGTCGCCGGCGACCCACTTCGCGGCGTCGAAGGCGACGCCGGAGCGGGTGGTGACCTCCGCGCTGGAGGTGCAGAAGGTGCCCGGCCCGTACCGGGGGTCGTCCGTGACCTGGCCGAGCCGGGGCGAGGACGGGTCGCAGACCAGCCCGCCCTGGGTCTCGGAGCCCGCGCCGAAGACGTTGGGGATCCTCGTCCCTGCCGCCACGCCGCCGACCAGCTTCACCTGGTAGGTGATCGCCACCTGGGCGGTCGGGAACATCGTCCAGCCGGGGAAGCGCCAGACCAGCTTGGTGATCCGGCCGGTGGCGTCCCGGACGGGCTCGAACCGGACGTCGGCGGGCTTGGTGGCACCGGCGGGCAGCTGGTAGTCGATCCGGTACGGCATCCCGGCGCCGCCGTTGTAGGTGTCGTCGAAGCGGAGCCCGTTCGGCACCTCGTCGACCACGACCAGGTCGGTGAGCCGGTCGCTGCCGGTGTCGGTGATGTTCAGGGTGAACGGCGCCGGGGTGCCCGGGCCGAGCACGGTCTGCGCGGGGGACTTCTCCACCTTCAGCCGGGTGGTGCCCTGGGTGACCGTCAGGGTGGCGGTGCTCGGCGGGATCGGGAAGGTGCCGCCGGGGGTCTGGAGCCTGCTCTCGCCTGCGCCCGACGCGGTGTCCGGGATGGTGGCGGGGATCGGCGTGGCCGGGGCGGAGCGCAGCCCGGTCCGTGGCCTGACGGTGAGGCAGACGCTGGAGTTCGGGCAGCTGCCGCCGCCGGGCGGGCCCGTCGCGGGGACGAGGTCGTAGCCGCCGGAGGAGGAGCTGAAGGTGACCCGGACGCCCTGGACGTCGGCGGCGGCGATCCCGGCGGGCAGGCCCGGGGTGGTGCTCGCGCTCACCGTGCCGTCGACGAAGACCGGCGGGGTGGCCGTGCAGCCGGTGGTGCAGACGTCCACCCGGACCCGGTCCGCGCCGCGCGGGAAGGTCACGCCGTCGAGCCGGACGAGGTCGACGGCGTCGAAGAACGCCGGGTCGGTGTCGGTGACCACCAGCCGGCTGAGGCTCAGGTTGCCGGTGTTGAGCGCCGTCAGCCGGACGGCGACCGGCTGCGGGGCCAGGCCCGTCACCGGGCGGGTGACCGAGGTGGGGGAGAGGGTCTTCTGCAGCGAGGCGCCGGAGCGGGCCGGTCCGACGGTGACGTCCTGCGAGCAGGTCGGGGTGGCGGTCTGCTTGCCGCCGATGCTGGTGGAGAAGCAGTTCTTGAGCTTGCCGGAGGTGACGCCCGCGCGTAGCTGCACGGTGATGTCGGCGCGCATGGTGGCGCCGACCGGCAGCCCGTCGGGGGCCAGCAGCCGGACGCCCTTCGCGCGGGCGAGCAGCGCGTTGTCGCCGTTCACGTAGGTGACCCAGCCGCCGGTGGAGGGGTCGTAGAGCTGGAGGGCGAGCGGCAGGGTCTGCGGGCTGGCGCCGAAGCTCACGGCGGTGATCCGCAGCGAGTCGAAGGCGTTGCCGGCGGCCTTGGGGTCGGGCGGGTCGCTGATCAGCACGTTCGGCAGCAGCACGTTGCCGTCGTTGACCAGCCCGAGGGTGTAGGTGACGGGCTGGCCGGGCGGGATCTCGCTCTGCGAGGCGGACTTCACGCCCCGGCCGTCCTCCTTGCGCTCCTCCACCCGTACGGTCGCGCAGGCCGTCCCGGCGGTCGAGCCCGCGCCGTTGACGGGGCTGCCGGTCGAGCCGTCGGCGCAGTCGGTGACGCCGTCGCGAAGGTCGCCCGCGTCGACCTTGGCGTTCAGCGTGCCGTGCACCCCGAGCCGGCCGGTGGCGCCCTGCGCGATGGTGCCGACGCCGCCGCTCTCGCCCCGGAAGGTGACCGAGATCCGCTTGGGCGGGCTCCCGGCCGGGCAGCCGGCCGGGAGCGTGCGGGAGACCGGCGGCGGGGTGAGCGTGACGGGCGCGGGGGTGGAGCCGTCCCGGCAGGTGACGGTCAGGGTGGCGTTGGTCGCGCCGGGCGGGAAGTCGACCTTGAGGGTGGAGACGTCCAGCTTCTCGAACTCGCTGCTCGCGGAGTCGGACGGCTCGGTGATCGTCATGGTGGAGACCGGGAAGGGCGAGGTGTTGCGGGCGGTGACGACGGCCGAGACGGGTGACTTCTCGCCGAGCACCACCCGGCCGTTCTGGCCGAAGGTGCCGTCGGCGTCCGGGAAGTACTGCTTGCCCAGGTCCACGGTGGCGATGTTGGGGAGGATGTCGTGGTCCGCGCAGGCATCCACGCCGACGATCGTGTACTTGCCCGAGACGACCCCGGGGAGGGCGCAGTTGCGGACGGTCCGGCGCTGCGCCGGGCTGAGCTCCGCGCCGGTCGAGCGGACGGTGTCGCGCAGCTTCAGCTTGAACTGGACGGATCCGCCGGTGTTGTCGAACGGCAGCGCCCCGCCCGCCGCGTCGGTGAACTCGAAACGGACGCCGGTGACCTGCCCGGCGCTCACCCCGTCCGGCAGCGTGAGCGCGGGCCCGGCGGTCGCGGTGCCCGCGATCAGCTCGCTGTCCTTGCACGGCGAGCCGATCGGTTTGGTGCACACCAGCACGGTCACCCGGTCGGCACCGGCCGGGAAGCGGGTGACCGGGCCGACGTCCGCCAGGTCGAAGTGGTCGAAGGTGTCCCGGCTGCTGTCCTCGACCTGGACCTCGGGGATGACGGCCGTCCCGTTGGAGGTGTTGCGCACGCCGAGGGTGACGGTGGAGACCCCGTCGGACAGCGCGACGTCGGAGCCCGGGGCCCAGCTCTTGGTGGCGGCGGCGTCCACGTCCTTGGGGATCCGGACGGTCTGGGTGACGGAGGCGATCACCTGGCTGGCGTTGTCGGCCGCCGCGGTCGCGGTGTTGGTGACGGAGTCGCCGTCCTTGAGCGGCCCGGTGGGCGGCACCCGCATCGCGATCGACACGTCGGCGGTGGTGCCCGCGGCCAGGCCCACCGACCCGGCCGGGTTGGGCGGGGAGGCCAGCGGCTGCTTGAACTGGATCCGCAGCCGCCGGGTCGCCGCGTCGTAGGTCACGGTCTGGGTCGCGGAGGACTTCGGCAGGTCGGTGACGTCGAACTCGGGCGGCAGTACGTCCTCGGCCACCGCGTTCAGGCAGGAGACGCTCAGCGAGGAGCAGGAGAGCGTCAGCCGGTAGGCGAACGCCGAGCCGGGCAGCAGCGGGTCGGGCGCGCCCTCCACCGTCTTGCCGAGCGTCAGCACCGGGCCCCCGGCGCGGGGCGCCGCCGGGCCGGCGGCGAGCGCGGGGCCCGCCGCCGGCACGAGCAGGGCGAGTGCCAGGGCGAGGACCCGGACGATACCGGTGGATCTGTGCATGAGCGCGGCCGTTCCACGAGAGACCGGTGAGATGACAGAGACGGACGCTAGGCATATCAGACGGATAACGGGCCTTAGTACGGTCCGACAGGCCGATGGTTCCGTCGGATGCCGCAGAAGACTGCGCCGTTCGGATGGGGCGCGGCCGTGAACAAGGGGTGTCCGCTACCCGGACCAGGCGACCGGCGGGCCCCCGGGCATGAAAAGATCGTGGCAGTGCGCGGTGCCCCGGGCTCGGGGCCCGCCGCACGAACGCCTGGTACGAAAGCCTGGTACGAACGCCTGGCCGGCCGCACCCGCGCGCCGGGCCGCTGACGAAGGAGCTCCGTTGGGTACGTTGCGCTGGCTGACGGCGGGGGAGTCGCACGGCCCCGCACTGGTCGCGACGCTGGAGGGTCTGCCGGCCGGCGTGCCGGTGACCACCGCGATGGTCGCCGACGCGCTCGCCCGGCGGCGGCTCGGCTACGGCCGCGGCGCCCGGATGAAGTTCGAGCAGGACGAGGTCACCTTCCTGGGTGGCGTCCGGCACGGCCTCACCATGGGCAGCCCGGTCGCCGTGATGGTGGGCAACACCGAGTGGCCCAAGTGGGAGCAGGTCATGTCGGCCGACCCGGTCGACCCGGAGGTCCTGGCGAACCTGGCCCGCAACGAGGCGCTCACCCGCCCCCGCCCCGGCCACGCCGACCTCGCGGGCATGCAGAAGTACTCGATCGACGAGGCCCGCCCGATCCTGGAGCGCGCCAGCGCCCGCGAGACGGCCGCCCGGGTCGCGCTCGGCGCCGTCGCCCGCTCGTACCTGAAGGAGACCTGCGGCATCGAGCTGGTCTCGCACGTGGTCGAGCTGGCCGCCGCCAAGGCCCCCGCCGGCGTGCTGCCGCTGCCCTCCGACGAGGCCCGCCTCGACGAGGACCCGGTGCGCTGCCTGGACGCCGACGCCTCCAAGCGGATGGTTGCCGAGATCGACCAGGCCCACAAGGACGGCGACACCCTCGGCGGCGTGGTCGAGGTGCTGGCCTACAACCTGCCGCCCGGCCTCGGCAGCCACGTGCACTGGGACCGCCGCCTGGACGCCCGGCTCGCCGCCGCGCTGATGGGCATCCAGGCGATCAAGGGCGTCGAGGTCGGCGACGGCTTCGACCTGGCCCGGATCCCCGGCTCCCAGGCGCACGACGAGATCGTCCCGACCGCGGACGGCGTCAAGCGCACCTCCGGCCGCTCCGGCGGCACCGAGGGCGGCCTGTCCACCGGCGAGCTGCTGCGGGTGCGCGCCGCGATGAAGCCGATCGCGACCGTCCCGCGCGCGCTGCGGACCATCGACACCCGCACCGGCGAGGCCGCCCAGGCGCACCACCAGCGCTCGGACGTCTGCGCCGTGCCGGCCGCCGGGATCGTCGCCGAGGCGATGGTCGCGCTGGTGCTGGCCGACGCGGTGAGCGAGAAGTTCGGTGGCGACAACGTCTCCGAGACCCGCCGCAACGTGCAGGGCTACCTCGACAACCTGATCGTCCGCTGATGAGCGAGGGCAGCGCCCGTCCGGGCGCCCCGACGGGCGGGGGCACCGCCCCCGTCCTGGTGCTGGTCGGCCCGCCCGGGTCCGGCAAGAGCACCGTCGGGCGGCTGCTCGCCGACCGCCTCGGGGTCGCCTTCCGCGACACCGACGCCGACATCGAGCGCCTGGCCGGCAAGCCGATCCCCGAGATCTTCATCGACGAGGGCGAGCCGCACTTCCGCGAGCTGGAGGTGCGGGCCGTCCGCGAGGCCGCCGGGACCCACGACGGCGTGCTCGCCCTCGGGGGCGGTGCGGTGCTGGCCGAGGCCACCCGTACGCTGCTGGCGGGCCTGCGGGTGGTGTACCTGGAGGTCGCGCTCGGCGACGCCGTCAAGCGCGTCGGCCTGGACGCGCCGCGCCCGCTGCTCGCGGTCAACCCGCGCGCCGCCTGGCGGGAGCTGATGGAGGCCCGCCGCCCCCTCTACCTGGAGGTGGCCACAGTCGTGATCGACACCGAGGGCCGGACGCCGGAGCAGGTCGCCGACGCCGCACTCGAAGCACTGGAGAAGAACGCATGAGCGACACCGTCACCATCCACGTCGGTGGCAGCGCCGGAGCCGACCCGTACGACGTGCTGATCGGCCGCCAGCTGCTCGGCGAGCTGGGCGGGCTGATCGGCACCCAGGCCCGCCGGGTCGCGATCATCCACCCGGAGGCCCTGGAGGCCACCGGCGAGGCGATCCGCGAGGACCTGGCCGCCGAGGGCTACGAGGCGATCCTGCTCCAGGTGCCGAACGCCGAGGAGGCCAAGAGCGCCGAGGTCGCCGCGTACTGCTGGTCGGTGCTCGGGCAGACCGGCTTCACCCGCACCGACGTGATCGTGGGCCTGGGCGGCGGCGCGACCACCGACTTGGCCGGCTTCGTCGCGGCCACCTGGCTGCGCGGGGTGCGCTGGGTCTCGATGCCCACCACGCTGCTCGGCATGGTGGACGCGGCGGTCGGCGGCAAGACCGGCATCAACATCGCCGAGGGCAAGAACATGGTCGGCGCGTTCCACCCGCCGGTCGGCGTGCTCGCGGACCTGGCGACGCTGGACACCGTCCCCAAGCACGACTACGTCTCCGGCCTCGCCGAGGTCGTCAAGTGCGGCTTCATCGCCGACCCGGTGATCCTCGACCTGATCGAGGCCGACCCGGAGGGCGCCAGGACGCCGGCCGGGCAGCACACCGTCGAGCTGATCCGCCGGGCCATCCAGGTCAAGGCCGACGTGGTCTCCGGCGACCTCAAGGAGTCCGGCCGCCGCGAGATCCTCAACTACGGCCACACCCTCGCCCACGCCATCGAGCGCAACGAGCGCTACAAGTGGCGGCACGGCGCGGCGGTCTCGGTCGGCATGGTCTTCGCCGCCGAACTCGGCCGCCTGGCAGGCCGGTTGGACGACGAGACGGCCGACCGGCACCGCACCGTGCTGGCCTCGGTCGGCCTGCCGCTGAGCTACCGTGCCGACGCCTGGCCGAAGCTGCTGGACGCCATGAAGATCGACAAGAAGTCGCGCGGCGACCTGCTGCGCTTCATCGTGCTGGACGGCCTCGGCAAGACCTCCGTGCTGGAGGGCCCGGACCCGTCGCTGCTGGTCGGCGCGTACGCCGAGGTCTCGTCATGACCCGCGTCCTGGTGCTGAACGGACCGAACCTCGGCCGCCTCGGCAGCCGGGAGCCGGACGTCTACGGCGCGACCTCGTACGCCGGGCTGGTCGAGCGCTGCACCGCGCTCGGCAAGGAGTTCGGCTTCGAGGTCGAAGTCCGCGAGACCAACTCCGAGCAGCAGATGGTCGAATGGCTGCACCAGGCGGCCGACGACCGGACACCCGTGGTGCTCAACCCGGCCGCCTTCACGCACTACTCGTACGCGATGCGCGACGCCGCCGCCCAGCGGACCGCCCCGCTGATCGAGGTGCACATCTCCAACCCGTACGCCCGCGAGGAGTTCCGGCACACCTCGGTGATCGCGGCCGTCGCCTCGGGCACCATCGCGGGCTTCGGCATCGGCAGCTACGAGCTGGCGCTGCGCGCCGTCGCGGAGCAGCTCACGACCCGCTGACAGCTGATCAAGCCTGATCAGAGGCCCGGTGGCGGACTGTCCCCGCCACCGGGCCGACGTGTAGTGTCCCGGGCGGGGCTCGTCCGGAGCCGTCGGGAGGTGCAGTGTCGCAGTACGCAGGGGGCGGGCAGATGCCGCCGCGACCGATCGGGCCGCCTCCCGGACCCGTCGCCCGGACCGGCGGACACCAGTCGTACCCGCCGCCGCCCGCCACCGCGCCGCCCGGCCCGCCGGTGCTGACCGGGCACTTCCCGCTGCCGAACGGCGCGCCGGTGCAGATCCCCGCCCACCCGGCCGCCGCCGGCCCGCTCGCCGTCCTGCTGATCGGCCCGGCGGGCGCGGGCAAGACCACCGTCGCCCGGCACTGGGCCGAGCGCCGCCCGACGGCGACCGCCCACATCAGCCTGGACGACGTCCGCGAGTGGGTGCAGGCGGGCTTCGCCAACCCGCAGTCGGGCTGGAACAATGCCTCCGAGGCCCAGTACCGGCTGGCCCGCCGCACCTGCGGCTTCGCCTGCCGCAACTACCTCGCCAACGGGATCTCCTGCATCATCGACGACGCGGTCTTCCCCGACCGCCCGGCCGTCGGCCTCGGCGGCTGGAAGCGGCACATCGGCCCCGGCATGATCCCCGTCGTCCTGCTGCCCGGCCTCGACTCCGTGCTGGCCCGCAACGCCCGCCGGGACGGGAACCGGCGGCTCGCCGACGAGGAGGTCGCCCGCATCCACGGCCGGATGGCCGGCTGGTACAACTCCGGCCTGCCGATCATCGACAACTCCCAGCTGGACGTCACGGCGACCGCCGCCGCACTCGACCAGGTCATCACCGCCCGCCTGGCCGGCCTCCCGGCCTGAGGCCCGCCCGCCTGGCCGGCCTCGCGCTCCTGGCCGGCCTCGCGCCCCTCGGCGGGCGGAACCGCGCGAGCCCGGTGCCGCGCGGCAGCCGAAGCCGCGCCGGTGGTGTCGCAGCGATGCCGGGGCGGGCACGGGTGATGGTCGTGCCCGCCCCGGCGTGGGAACGGCCGCGCGCGGTCCGCGGACCGCGTGGTCAGCCGGTGGCGGGCACCGAGATCCTGTCGATGTCGGGGGCCCAACCGCCGTACTCGTTGCCGAAGCTGACGGTGTTGTAACCCGCGTTCAGCGTCAGCTGCACGGTCGCCGTCTGGGTCGAGTTCCAGTCGCCGTTCCCGGAGAACGAGACCTTCTGCAGGTTCCCGCCGTTGGTCCAGACCGAGGCGTCGCGAGCGCCGCCCCCGTTCACGTACTGGACGGTGACCGGGTAGGTGCCGGCGTTCCGGGCGTAGACACCGTTGAGGTAGAGCTTGTTCGTCCCCCCGATCCAGCTCACCTTCTGGCCGCCCGAACAGGCCGGGCAGGCCGCGAAGACCGCACCGGAGTTGCCGGTCCAGCGGCCCGCCACGATCGAGTGGGCGGGGTCCTCGGCTTCGTAACTCCGGGCGCCTGCGGTGGGGTTGACGAACGTGGTGTACCAGGAGGCCGGGGCGCCGGGCGTGGTGACCCGGTAGACGGCGGTGCCGTGGGCCGGGACCTGGGTGGTGAGGGCGGCGCCGGTCTGCACGACGTTGCCGGTGTACTGGTCGGTCCAGGTGCCCGTGCCGGGGAGGCCCACGGCGGCCAGCGAGGCGCTCAGGGTCTGCGCGCTGTCGGACCCGTTGTAGAGCGCGAGCGCGACGTCCCCGTTGGCGAGCGGCTTCGCGAGGACGAGCGACCCCGAGGAGTTGACCAGCCGGCTCCCGCCCACGACCCTCGCCTGGAGGCCCAGGGTGTCCTGGTCGATCGCGATGAGCCGCGGGTTCTTCAGCAGCGCCAGCGAGGTCGCGTTGATGCTGCCCGGGTTGGCACTCGCGATCAGGGGCGAGGCCATCATCGCCCACATGGCGAAGTGGGTCTGCTCCTCGGTCGTGCTGAGCCCGCCGTTGCCGACCTCCAGCATGTCCGCGTCGTTGAACGAGCCCGGCCCGGCCCGCCAGGCCAGCGTGGCGTTCTCGGTGATGATGTTGGCGATCCCGTTGGGCCAGCTCTGGCCCCACCACTGGTCCCCGATGTCCTCGGTGCTGCGCACCTGGTCGGAGACGTCGCCCCAGTCCCGCGTGACGCCCGCGCCGGTGTTGCTGCCGCTGTTGGGGTTGATGCTGAAGACGATCGGCCGGCCGGTGGCTTGCAGCGCGGTGCGCATCCTGGCGAAGTCGGCGGTCTGGGCGGACAGCGAGGAGGCGCTCTCGCAGTAGTCGTACTTGAGGTAGTCGACGCCCCAGGACGCGAAGGTGCCGGCGTCGTTGACCTCGTGCCCGGCGCTGCCGGCGTACCCCGCGCAGGTCTTGGCGCCCGGCGACTCGTAGATGCCGAACCCCAGGCCCCGCGCGTGCAGGTAGTCGCCGAGGGCCTTCATGTCGGGGTAGTGGGAGTTGCCGGTCAGGTTGCCGTTGGCGTCCCGGGTCATCCAGCAGTCGTCGACGTTGACGTACCGGTATCCGGCGTCCCGCATGCCGTTCGCGACCAGGCTGTCCGCGACCGACTCGATCAGGGACTGGGTCGCGCCGCACCCGTAGGTGTTCCAGGCGTTCCACCCCATGGGCGGAACCTGGAGCAGCTGTGCCGGGGTGGCGGCGGCCGCGGCCGGGACCGCGCCGACCCCTGCCACCAGAACCCCCGCCGCCGCCACGGCCGCCCGCCGCAGCCGCGAGGCCCGATTCGTCCTTGTCGCCATCCGCTTCCCCTATCCCTGACGCCGGCCCACCGCACCTCCCGGACCGCCGGCGGCTCTGTCCCGCCGCCCGGCCGTGACTCAGCGGCAGCAGCTCGACGGCGAGGAGGAAGTGAGGTACCAGCAACTACCAGAAGTGAACATTACTAGCCAGAATTCGACGATATCGAACACGGCGAGTGACATCGAACGGCTCCGCTCACCCCTGTGTCAAGGCTTTGGTCGAAAACGGCCGCCCCGAGATCTCGTCGCCGCCCCCGGGGACGCCCCGGAGGGTTCCCCGAGGTGGAGGGGTCCGATGGGGCGGCCGGCCTGTCGGTGGCGGCTGCGATGATGGACGTCTCGCATCGAACTCCCGGGGGAGCTGCCGCACGTGCCCGAAGGCCACATCATCCACCGCCTCGCCACCGAGAACCGCAAGGCATTCGGCGGCCGGGCCGCCCGCGTCTCCAGCCCGCAGGGCCGCTTCGCGGAGGGCGCGAAGCTCATCGACGGCCAACTGCTCGCCGGGGCCGAGGCGCACGGCAAGCACCTCTTCCTCGGCTTCGAGGGGGAGTCCTGGCTGCACATCCACCTCGGCCTCTACGGCGGCTTCACCTTCGGCGCCGGGCCGGCCCCCACACCGGTCGGCCTGGTCCGGCTGCGCCTGGAGAACGACGACGCGTACGCCGACCTCCGCGGCCCGACCACCTGCGAGCTGCTCACCCCGGCCGAGAAGGCCGCCGTGCACGCCCGCCTGGGCCCCGACCCGCTGCGCCCGGATGCCGACCCGGACGCCGCCTGGCAGCGGATCTCCCGCAGCGGCAGCACGGTGGCCGCGCTGCTGATGGACCAGAAGGTGCTGGCGGGGGTCGGCAACGTCTACCGCGCCGAGGTGCTGTTCCGGCTCGGCATCGCCCCGCACCGCCCGGGCCGTGGCCTGGCCCGGGCGGAGTGGGACGCGATCTGGGCCGACCTGGCGGCCCTGATGCGGGACGGCACGGTCGCGGGCCGGATCGACACCGTCCGCCCCGAGCACACCCCCGAGGCGATGGGCCGGCCACCCCGGGTGGACGACCACGGCGGCGAGGTCTACGTCTACCGCCGGGCCGCCCTGCCCTGCCTGGTCTGCGGCACCGGCGTCCGGACCGAGACGCACGCCGCCCGCAACCTGTTCTGGTGCCCGCGCTGCCAGCAGCGCTGACAGACCGTCAGTCCCCGCTCGTTACAGGGTGATCAGTACAGCGTGCGCAGCGCCGCCGGGCTGAAGGGCTTGAGCTCGTCCGCGCGGCCGCCGAGCGTCTTGGCGGCCCACTCGGGGTCGCCCAGCAGGGCGCGGCCGACCGCGATCAGGTCGAACTCGTCCCGCTCCAGCCGGTCGAGCAGGGCGTCGATGTCGGTGACGCCGCCGCCCTCGCCCTGGAACGCCTTGGTGAACTCGTTGTCGAGGCCGACCGAGCCGACGCTGATCGTGGGCTTGCCGGACAGCTTCTTGACCCAGCCCGCGAGGTTGAGGTCCGAGCCGTCGAACTCCGGCAGCCAGTAGCGGCGGGTGGAGGCGTGGAAGGCGTCGACGCCCGCCTCGGTGAGCGGGGCGAGGACGGCTTCGAGCTCCTGCGGCGAGGTGCCGAGCTTGGCGTCGTAGCCGCCGATCTTCCACTGGGACATCCGGAAGATGATCGGGAAGTCCGGTGAGACCACCGCGCGGGCGGCCGCCACGATCTCGGCGGCGAACCGGCTCCGGGAGGGGATGTCGCCGCCGTAGGCGTCGGTGCGGCGGTTGGTGCGCTCCCAGAGGAACTGGTCGACAAGGTAGCCGTGCGCGCCGTGGATCTCGATGCCGTCGAAGCCCTGCGCCTCGGCCGCCGCGGCCCCGGCGGCGAAGGCCGCGACCACGTCGTCCAGGTCCTGCTGGGTCATCGCGTGGCCGTGCTCCGTCTCGTCCAGCGGGATCCCGGAGGGACCGACCCGGGGAGCCTCGGGCACCGGCGGGGCGCCCGCGGTGCGGGCCATCCCGACGTGCCACAGCTGCGGCACGATCTTCCCGCCCACCCCGTGCACCGCGTCCACCACACCGGCCCAGCCCGCCAGCGCGTCCGCGCCGTGGAACCGGGGGACGCCGCCCTTGGTGCCCGCCGAGGCGTGGTCGACGTACGTCCCCTCGGTGATGATCAGGCCCACCCCGGCCGCCGCGCGGCGGGCGTAGTACTGCGCCACGTCCTCGCCGGGCACGCCCCCGGGGGAGAACTCGCGGGTCATCGGCGCCATCGCGATCCGGTTCCGCAGCTCCAGGCTCCCGAGGGAGAACGGGCGGGCGAGCACATCCATGGCACGTGCGGTCGAGCTGCTGGACATCGGTACATCCACTTCCGGTCGGCAGGTGACTGGGCCGTCCGGGCGACGGCCATCTGTGGCCAACCCGGTACCCGCCGCTCCGATTCCCGGGCGGCCGGCGGCTGGGCTCCCTGGCTTCCGTCCGGCGAGGGTGCCAGAGTGGCCCGCATGTCACCCGCCAAGCCCCGCCTGCTGTACGTCACCGACCTCGCCTACCAGGCCCGTGGCCGGCGGTACTGCGACGAGGACATCCGCCTCTCCGCCCTGCTGTCGGCGGACTTCGCCCCGGCCCTGTGCCACCCGCTGGACGCGGTGGCCCTGATGGACGGCTTCGACGCGGTGGTGGTCCGCAACAGCGGCCCGGTCCTGCACTACCAGGACCGGTACGACGCCTTCCGGGCGGAGGCGCTGCGCCGCGGCACCCGCGTCTACAACCCGCTGACCGGCCGGGCCGACATGGCGGGCAAGCGGTACCTGGTGGAGCTGACGGCCGCCGGTCACCCGGTGATCCCCACGGCCGACGGGCGGGCGGGCCTCGGCCGGCTGCCCGAGGCCGCCTCGTACGTGGTCAAGCCCGAGCAGGGCGCCGACTCGATCGGCCTGGAGATCCTCTCCCCGCAGGAGCTGGCCGTCCGGCCGCTGGAGGGCCTGCTGGTGCAGCCGCGCGTCGACTTCCGGTACGAGGTCTCGTTCTACTTCGTCGACCGGACGTTCCAGTACGCGCTGTACGCACCCGACCCGGAGCGGCGCTGGGAGCTGGAGTGCTACGACCCGACCCCGGCGGACCTGGAGTTCGCCCGGGGGTTCATCGACTGGAACACCCTCGCGCACGGCATCCAGCGGGTCGACGCCTGCCGGACGGCGGCGGGCGGCCTGCTGCTGGTCGAACTGGAGGACCTCAACCCGTACCTCTCCCTCGACCTGCTGGACGAGCCGACCCGCTCCGCCTTCGTCGCGGCCTTCACGGCCTCGCTGCACGGCTTCCTGGCGTCCTGAGCGGCCGGCGTCCCGAGCGGTCAGTCCCGGTGCCCCAGCACCCCGTGGGCCAGCACCTCGGCGATCGCGACGTCCACCAGGCGGTAGCGGACCACCCGGCCGTCACGGTCGCCGGCCACCAGCCCGGCCGCGCGGAGCAGGCGCAGCGCCTGGGAGACGGCGGGGTCGCGCATCCCGGTGGCCACCGCCAGGTCCGAGACCGCGAGCGGGCCGGTCTCGTGCAGGGCGAGCAGCAGGGCCAGCCGGCCCGGGTCGGCGAGCAGGGCGAAGCGTTCGGCCCAGCTGCGGATGTGCTCCGGGTCACCGATGGCGGCGATGGCCTCGCAGACCCGGTGTCCGTCGATGGTCCGGTGGTCCGCCCGGTCGGCGGGGACGAGATGCATGCCTTGCATTCTGGCAGCTGCCGACGGGCGCCGGACCCCCCGCGCACACCCCGGCCCCACCGACGGACGGCTCGACGGGCGGCTTGCCGGGGCCGTCCGTAGGCTCGGGGCATGGCTGATGCGTACGCGGTCCGGCGTGAGCGCCTGAGGGAACACTGCAGTGCCTCGGGGGCCGATGCGGCGCTGGTCACCCGGCCCGCGAACGTCCGCTACCTGACCGGCTGCGCGCCCTGCGGGGCGACGCTGCTGCTGACCCGTGAGCGCGCCGTCCTGGCGCTGCCGGACGACCTGCCGCCGGACGACACCGGCGAGCACCTGCTCGGCGGCGACCTCACCCAGCTGTTCGTCCCGGGCGAGGCGGACACCGCGCCCGCCGCCGCCGAGGCCGCCGCCCGGCTGCGGGTGCGCGACCTGGCGGTCGAGGAGCACGACCTGACCGTCGCCCGCCACCGGGCGGTCGCCGAGGTGGCGGCGGGGGCGCGGCTGCGGGACCTGGGGGAGACGGTCGAGCGGCTGCGGGTGGTCAAGGACGAGCACGAGATCGCCGACCTGCGGATCGCCGCCGAGATCGCCGACCAGGCACTGAGCGAGCTGCTGGAGTCCATCCTGGTGGGGCGGACCGAACGGCACCTGGCGATGGAGCTGGAGCGGCGCATGATCGACCACGGCGCCGACCGCGCCGCCTTCCCGGTCTCGGTCGGCACCGGCACCCACTCCGGCCAGGCGGCCCACCAGCCGACCGACCGGCGGGTCGAGGAGGGCGATTTCCTGACCGTCGTGCTCGGGGCCCGCTACCGGGGTTACGCGGTCTCCACCGCCCGTACCTTCGTGATCGGAGCGGCCCCGGCGCCCTGGCAGGTCGACCTGCACCGGCTGGTCTTCCGGGCCCAGCGGGCCGCCCGGGAGACGCTCGGGCCCGGTGTCGCGCAGCAGGCGCCGGACCAGGCGGCCCGGGCGATCCTCCAGGCGGCGGGGCACTCCGAGGGCTCTCCGCACCCCTTCGGGCACGGCATCGGGCTGGAGATCCGGGAGGCGCCGCGTCTCGGGCCCTCGGACATGGGTAAACTGGACAATCGCGTGCCGGTCACCGTCGGCCCAGGGGTACACATCCCGGGCAAGGGCGGGGTCCGGATCGAGGACACGCTCGTGGTACGTCCTCTCGAAGAGGGCGGGCCCGAGCTGCTCACCATCACGACCAAGGAGCTCCTCGCCCTGTAGCCCCGCTGACGCGGGGTCAGGCCGCACCCCTTGGTTCCTTGACAGCTATATCAGGAGTAAGTGCGCCCGTGGCTTCCACGAACGATCTCAAGAACGGCATGGTCCTCAAGCTCGACGGTGGCAAGCTGTGGTCCGTCGTAGAGTTCCAGCACGTCAAGCCCGGCAAGGGCCCGGCCTTCGTGCGTACGAAGCTCAAGGAGGTCCTGACCGGTAAGGTCGTCGACAAGACCTTCAACGCCGGGACCAAGGTCGAGACCGCCTCCGTCGACAAGCGTGGGATGCAGTTCTCCTACAAGGACGGCGAGCAGTTCGTGTTCATGGACACGGACACCTACGACCAGATCATGGTCGACCCGAAGGTCGTCGGCGACGCCGCCAACTACCTGCTGGAGGGCTTCGAGGCCCTGGTCGCCATGTACGAGGGCTCGGCCATCTACATCGAGCTCCCGGCCTCCGTCGAGCTGGTCATCGAGCACACCGAGCCGGGCGTCCAGGGTGACCGCTCCACCGGTGGCTCCAAGCCGGCCCGCCTGGAGACCGGTGCGGAGATCGCCGTCCCGCTCTTCATCGTCACCGGTGAGAAGATCAAGGTCGACACCCGCGACGGCAGCTACCTCGGGCGGGTCAAGTAAAAGTGTCGGCCGCACGTAGCAAGGCCCGTACGCGAGCCTTCCAGATCCTCTTCGAGGCCGACCAGCGCGGTATCGACCCCCAGCGCGTGCTCGCTGACTGGGTGGGCCGCGCGCGCGACCCGAAGCCGGACGAGGGCACGCCGCAGGTCGGCGAGTACACCATGCAGCTGATCGAGGGGTACGTCCAGTACGCCCGTCGCATCGACGAGCTGATCTCCACGTACGCCGTGGGCTGGACGCTCGACCGGATGCCGGTGGTGGACCGCAACGTCCTGCGCCTCGGCGCCTACGAGCTGATCTGGGAGGACGGCGTCCCGGACGCGGTCGTCCTGGACGAGGCCGTCGAGATCGCCAAGGAGTACTCCACGGACGACTCGCCGGCCTTCGTCAACGGTCTGCTCGCGCGGTTCCTGGAGCTCAAGCCCTCCATCCTCCGCCGGGCCGAGTAGCACCTCGCCCTCCCCGCTCCACGTTCCTCGCGAAGGCCGCCGGGCCTCCTGGTCCGGCGGCCTCCGCGTGTTCCGGGCCCTTCCCCGCGCTTCGTGGCGGCGCGGCTCTGGCGTATGTTGGCTACTGATCGGTAACCTCGGAGTGAAGGGCCCCACACCCATGACCACCGCGATCCGCAGTGAGTTCGACCGGGGCATCGCCCTGGCCCCCGCCCCGGCGGAACCGGGCCGCTACCACGGTGCGCTGGACCCCGGCTGGCAGATCGGCGGCGGCATCAACGGCGGCCTGCTGCTGGCCGTCGCGGGCCACGCGCTCTCGCTCCGGCACGGCGCGGACGGCGGGCACCCGGACCCGGTCTCGATCACCGGCCACTACCTCTCGGCCGCCCGCCCCGGGCCGGTCGAGGTCCGCACCGAGCCGGTCCGGCGCGGGCGCAGCCTGTCCACCGGTACCGCCTCGATGCTCCAGGACGGCGAGGAGCGGCTGCGGGTGCTGGCCACCTACGGCGAGCTCGGCACCGGCCCGGGCGGCGTGCACACCTCCGCCCGGCCGCCGCAGCTGCCGCCGCCCGAGCAGTGCGTCGGCCTGGCGGACGCCCCGAAGTCGATGATCGACCAGGCCGCGCTGCTCGAACGCCTCGACCTGCGGCTCGACCCGGCCACCGTCGGCTGGGCCCTCGGCAAGCCCTCCGGGGCCGGGCGCATCCAGGGGTGGTTCAAGCTCGCCGACGGGCGCGAGCCCGACCCGCTGCTGCTCCTGCTGGCCGCCGACGCCCTCCCGCCGGCCGCCTTCGACCTCGGCATGCCCGGCTGGGCGCCCACCGTCGAGCTGACCGTCCACCTCCGGGCCCGGCCCGCCCCCGGCTGGCTGCGCGTCAGCCACGCCACCCGCAACCTCGCCGACGGCTACTTCGAGGAGGACGCCGAGATCTGGGACTCCGCCGACCGCCTGGTGGCGCAGTCCCGCCAGCTGGCCCGGGCCCCCCGGGTCCGGTAGCCCTTCCGGGAGCACGGGTTCCCCCTGGGGCGCCGGGGCCGTGCGGCCGGCGCACGGCGTACACGGACGGTTGCGCGTGCGGTTCTGCGCGCCCTTGAGGTGGCTGTGCGTCGCCTGCGGTGCTTCCGTACGCTCCCGGTATCACGGTCGGTTACAGGGCTGTGACATCCGGTGCGTGTGCGGCTCGCGGCGGCGGGGAGGAAGAGGGGCAGCGGCAGCGCCGCCGCTCTCGTACCGCCAGCCCCAGGAGTCCCGATGCCCCGGATCGGCCGCAATCCCCGCGTCGCCCGCTGTGCCGCCGTCACCCCGGGGCGGGGGCAGGACCGGCGGGACGGCCAGGTGTTCCTGACGGGCATCCTGACCGGCCCGGAGGACTTCGAGCGGGCCCGGCCGTGGCGGCTGACCGACGCGGCCGACTTCGACAGCTACCTGCTGGACACGGCCGTCCTGCTCGCCGACGCCCGGCGGGCCTTCGGAGTCGTCCAGGCCCGGATGTTCCACCCCGGGGACTTCACCGACTTCTGCCTGCTGCACCGGCTCGACCCCGCCGACCCCGCCGCGCGGGACCGCTACCTGGTGAACCCGCCGCTCCAGACCCAGCTGGTCCCGTACCAGGGCGAGGAGCTCTCGGGCGACTTCATCCCGCGCCTGGTCCGGGCCCGGGAGAGCGGCCTGACGATGCGCCATGCCGACCTGCTGCTGGACGGCGGGCTGTCCGCGCCGGAGGAGGGGCTCGATCCCGGGGTCCGCCGGGCGTACCAGCAGGGGGCCGACCTGTTCCGGCGGATACTGCTCGGTGCCGGGTGCGGCGTGTTCCGGTTCCGCTGCACGGTGGACGCGCCGGGCGGGCTGCTGGAGGCGGAGGCGCGGATCCTGCACTGGGAGGACGGCGTGCTCCGGCTCAACGACGAGGAACTCGACCTGGTCTGTGCGGTCCTCTGCGCGGGGCTGGCCCTGGAGCTGCCCGGTGCGGCGCTGCTCGCCGGGTCACAGGGGTCGGCGGACGCCTGCGGCGAGTACCGGCAGGTGGCCTGGGCCTGGCAGAGCACGGGCCACGGCTACCAGCCCGCGACCGTCAGCCTGGACGGCACCGAGGCACGGCCGGGGTTCAGCCTCGACGGGGTCTGCTGAGCGGCTCCGCCGGCGGCCGGGCACCCGGCCGGCCGACGACAGGGGCGCGTGGGAGGTACTCCCACGCGCCCCTACTAGCTCACCGGTTGCCCGGAGAGTGACGTTTCTGCAAGCGCCCAGCGGTCAGCCGGCGTCCTCGTCGCGGACGGCGCGCCGCGCGTCCGGGTTCAGGACGCCCCAGCTGATCAGCTGCTCGGTGAGGATCGACGGCGACTGGTCGTAGATCACGGCGAGGGTGCGCAGGTCGTCCTGGCGGATCGAGAGCACCTTGCCGTTGTAGTCGCCGCGCTGGCTCTGGATGGTCGCCGCGTAGCGCTGCAGCGGGCCGGCCTTCTCGGACGGCACCTGGGTCAGTCTCTCCAGGTCGAGGACCAGGCGCGGCGGCGGCTCGGCCGCGCCGCCCGGGGTGCCGCCGGGCAGCAGCTCCTGGACCGGCACGCCGTAGAACTCCGCCAGCTCGGCCAGGCGCTGCACCGTGACCGCGCGGTCGCCGCGCTCGTAGGAGCCGACCACGACAGCCTTCCAGCGGCCCTGGGACTTCTCCTCGACGCCGTGCAGGGAGAGCCCCTGCTGAGTGCGGATCGCTCGGAGCTTGCCCCCGAGTTGCTTCGCGTAGTCGCTGGACATTGGTCTCCCCGGACGAGATTGCTTCGCGTTGAGTACGGTACGAGTGACGGAGGTGCCGGACCGCCGATCCGCCGTTGCTACCGGCCGGTTCGTCGGGCGTCTCGTAACTCACTGTGAGGTTACGTAGAGTGAGGTATTCGAGTCAAGCCGAATGGGGCAGTCGTGCGAATAGCCCGCGTCCGGCACGTTAACCGTTGCTGGTCAGCCGGGTTGACCTGAGGTGTCGGCAAGCGGAACCGGGGTGCGCCGGTGCCGCTGATCGCGCTGTTAGGATGGCTGCGGCTTCCGGCGAGACCGGTACGGCCACCCCCAAAGACATCCTTTAAGGCCCGTCCAGTGAGGCGGGGAAGGAGGTCGGCTTCGGCATGACCACACGTAGCACAAGTCCCGAAGGCCTGCGTCCGCCGCACCAGGTGCTGGACGCCACCGACGTCGCCCGGGTCATCACCCGGATCGCCCACGAGATCGTGGAGCGCGGCAAGGGTGCGGAGGACGTCGTCCTGCTCGGCATCCACACCCGCGGCGTCCACCTCGCCCGCCGCCTGCACGACAAGCTCGCGCAGATCACCGGCCGCGACATCCCGCTCGGCACCCTGGACATCACGATGTACCGGGACGACCTGCGGCTGAAGCCCGCCCGCGCCATGGAGCACACCGAGATCCCGCCCGGCGGCGTCGAGGGCAAGCTGGTCGTCCTGGTCGACGACGTGCTCTTCTCCGGCCGCACCATCCGCGCCGCGCTCGACGCGCTGAGCGACATCGGCCGTCCGCGCGCCGTCCAGCTCGCCGTGCTGGTGGACCGGGGGCACCGCGAACTGCCGATCCGCGCCGACTACGTGGGCAAGAACCTGCCCACCTCGCTGCGCGAGGCCGTCCAGGTCCAGCTCTCCGACGTGGACGGGCGGGACGCCGTCCTGGTCGGCGACCGCGACTACGCGGCCCGCTCCTCGCAGGCCCTCGCCGCCGACCAGCAGGCCGCTCCGCAGGCCGGACCGCAGGCCGGTCGTGGGAGCGACCAGCGCGCCGACCAGGACTCGGGGGAGTAACCGGGTGAAGCTCGACACCGAAGACGACACCCGCACCGACCACCCGGAGACCTCCCTGTGACCAGCTACCTGATCCGCAACGCCCAGATCCTCGGCGGCGCCCCGCAGGACATCCTGATCGCCGACGGTCTCGTCCGGGAGATCGGCACCGGCCTGACCGCCGAGGCCGACGTCGACATCGACGCGCACGGCCTGATCGTGCTGCCCGGCCTGGTCGACCTGCACACCCACCTGCGCGAGCCCGGCAAGGAGGACGCCGAGACCGTCCTGACCGGCACCCGGGCCGCCGCCATGGGCGGCTTCACCGCCGTCCACGCGATGGCCAACACCACCCCGGTGGCCGACCACGCCGCCGTGGTCGAGCAGGTCTGGCAGCTCGGCAAGGACTCCGGCTACTGCGACGTGCACCCCGTCGGCGCCGTCACCGTCGGCCTGGAGGGCAAGCAGCTCGCCGAGCTGGCCGGGATGCACGACTCCGCCGCCGGCGTCCGGGTCTTCTCCGACGACGGCAAGTGCGTCGACGACGCGGCGCTGATGCGCCGCGCGCTGGAGTACGTCAAGACCGTCGACGGCGTCGTCGCCCAGCACGCCCAGGAGCCCCGGCTCACCGAGGGCGCCCAGATGAACGAGGGCGCGGTCTCCGCCGAACTCGGCATGGAGGGCTGGCCGGCCGTCGCCGAGGAGGCGATCATCGCCCGCGACGTGCTGCTCGCCTCGCACATCGGCGCCCGGCTGCACGTCTGCCACCTCTCCACCGTCGGCTCGGTCCGGATCGTCCGCTGGGCGAAGTCGCAGGGCTGGGACGTCACCGCCGAGGTGACGCCGCACCACCTGCTGCTGACCGACGAGATGGTCCGCTCCGGCGACCCGGTCTTCAAGGTCAACCCGCCGCTGCGCACCGAGAACGACGTACTGGCGCTGCGCGAGGCGCTCGCCGACGGCACCATCGACGCCGTCGCCACCGACCACGCGCCGCACCCCGACGCGGACAAGGACTGCGCCTGGGCCGTCGCCGCGATGGGCATGGTCGGCCTGGAGACCGCGCTGTCGGTCGTCCAGCAGACCATGGTCGACACCGGCCTGATGAACTGGGAGGGCGTCGCGGACCGGATGTCGCACCGCCCGGCCCGGATCGGCCGGCTCACCGGCCAGGGCCGTCCGGTGGCGGTCGGCGAGCCTGCGAACCTCGTGCTCTTCGATCCCGGTTACCGTGGGACGGTGAACGCCGAGACCTTCGCGACCCGTAGCCGCAACACCCCCTTCCGGGGCCTCGAACTGCCGGGCCGGGTCCGCGCGACCTTCCTGCGCGGCGTGCCGACCGTGCTGGCCGGCGAGCTGGTCGAGCCGGGTGAGCTCGCATGAGCGGCCACCTCGCGGCGGGCCCCGCCGGCTTCGGCCCCGCGCACCTCGACCTCGCGAACCTCGACCTCGCGAAGGAACAGGCCAAGGTCACCGACTGGCCCGGGTACATCGGCTGGGCCGTCGGCCTGCTGATCCTGATCGGCCTGGTCTACTGGCTGATGCGGCAGGGCTGGAACTGGCGCCGCACCCTGCAGTCCGACCTCCCCGCGCTGCCCGCCGTCCCGGCCGACCCCGGTACGGCGCTGCTGGAGACCACCGGCCGTTACCACGGCTCCACCACCGCCGGGAACTGGCTGGACCGGGTCGTCGCGCACGGCCTGGGCACCCGCAGCCTGGCCGAGCTGACCCTCACCGAGCAGGGCCTGCTGGTCCGCCGCCCGGGTGACACCGACTTCTGGATCCCCGCCGCCGACCTGACCGGCGCCCGGCAGGACTCCGGCATCGCGGGCAAGGTCGTCCCGGCCGGCCTGCTGGTCGTCACCTGGACGCTCCAGGGCACCGAGCTGGACTCCGGCTTCCGGGCCGACCACCCCGACGAACACGCCGCCTGGGTCGAGGCGGTCACACGACTCGCAACACGTACGACGAAGACGAAGACGGAAGAGGCCGCCCAATGACCGCACCTGCCCCCACCACACAGCGCCTCAGGCGGGAGCGTGTGCCTGCCGTGCTCGTCCTGGAGGACGGCCGGACGTTCCGCGGCCAGGCGTACGGCGCCGTCGGCGAGACCTTCGGCGAGGCGGTCTTCAACACCGGCATGTCCGGCTACCAGGAGACCCTGACCGACCCCTCGTACCACCGCCAGGTGGTCGTGATGACCTTCCCGCAGATCGGCAACACCGGCGTCAACGACGAGGACCCGGAGTCGAAGCAGATCTGGGTCGCCGGGTACGTCGTCCGGGACCCCTCCCGGGTCTCCTCCAACTGGCGCTCGCAGCGCTCGCTGGAGGACGAGCTGACGGCCCAGGGCATCGTCGGCATCAGCGGCATCGACACCCGCGCGCTCACCCGCCACCTGCGCGAGCGCGGTGCGATGCGGGTCGGCATCTTCTCCGGCGAGGCGCTCGCCGACCAGGCGGCGCTGCTCGCCCGGGTGCAGCAGGCCCCCGAGATGAAGGGCGCGGACCTCTGCGCCGAGGTCGCCACCACCGAGAAGTACGTCGTCCCGGCCATCGGTGAGAAGCGCTTCACCGTCGCCGCCGTCGACCTCGGCATCAAGGGCATGACCCCGCACCGGATGGCCGAGCGCGGCATCGAGGTGCACGTGCTGCCCGCCAACTCCACCGTCGAGGACATCTACGCGGTCGCCCCCGACGGCGTGTTCTTCTCCAACGGCCCGGGTGACCCGGCCACCGCCGACCACCAGGTCGCGGTGATGCAGGGCGTGCTGGAGCGCAGGACGCCGCTGTTCGGCATCTGCTTCGGCAACCAGATCCTCGGCCGCGCGCTGGGCTTCGGCACCTACAAGCTCAAGTACGGCCACCGGGGCATCAACCAGCCCGTCCAGGACCGCACCACCGGCAAGGTGGAGGTCACCGCGCACAACCACGGCTTCGCCGTGAACGCGCCGCTGGACAAGGTCAGCGACACCCCGTACGGGCGCGCCGAGGTCTCCCACGTCTGCCTCAACGACGACGTGGTCGAGGGCCTCCAGTGCCTGGACACGCCCGCCTTCAGCGTGCAGTACCACCCGGAAGCGGCAGCAGGCCCGCACGACGCGGCCTACCTGTTCAATCGCTTTGTCGACTTGATGGCCGGCGCCCCGGCCCGCACCACCGCAGGGAGCTGACCGTGCCGAAGCGCACCGACATCAAGTCCGTCCTGGTCATCGGGTCCGGCCCGATCGTGATCGGCCAGGCGGCGGAGTTCGACTACTCGGGGACCCAGGCCTGCCGCGTGCTGCGCGCCGAGGGCCTGCGGGTGATCCTGGTCAACTCCAACCCGGCCACGATCATGACCGACCCGGAGATCGCCGACGCCACCTACGTCGAGCCGATCACCCCGGAGTTCGTCGAGAAGATCATCGCCAAGGAGCGCCCCGACGTGCTCCTGCCGACCCTCGGCGGGCAGACCGCGCTCAACACCGCGATCTCGCTGCACGAGAACGGCACCCTCGCCAAGTACGACGTCGAGCTGATCGGCGCCAACGTCGAGGCGATCCACAAGGGCGAGGACCGCCAGCTCTTCAAGGGCGTGGTCGAGGCGGTCAAGGCCAAGATCGGCCACGGCGAGTCCGCCCGCTCGGTGATCTGCCACACCATGGACGAGATCATGGCGGGCGTCGAGACCCTCGGCGGCTACCCCGTCGTCGTCCGCCCCTCCTTCACCATGGGCGGCGCCGGCTCCGGCTTCGCCCACGACGAGGAGGACCTGCGCCGCATCGCCGGACAGGGCCTGGCGCTCTCCCCGACCACCGAGGTGCTCCTGGAGGAGTCCATCCTCGGCTGGAAGGAGTACGAGCTGGAGCTGATGCGCGACCGCAACGACAACGTCGTGGTCGTCTGCTCGATCGAGAACTTCGACCCGATGGGCGTCCACACCGGCGACTCCATCACCGTCGCGCCCTCGCTGACCCTGACGGACCGTGAGTACCAGACGCTCCGTGACATCGGCATCGCGATCATCCGCGAGGTCGGCGTCGACACCGGCGGCTGCAACATCCAGTTCGCGATCAACCCGGTCGACGGCCGGATCATCGTGATCGAGATGAACCCGCGCGTCTCCCGCTCCTCGGCGCTGGCCTCGAAGGCCACCGGCTTCCCGATCGCCAAGATCGCCGCCAAGCTGGCCGTCGGCTACACGCTGGACGAGATCCCCAACGACATCACCGAGAAGACCCCGGCCTCCTTCGAGCCCTCGCTCGACTACGTGGTCGTCAAGGTCCCGCGCTTCGCGTTCGAGAAGTTCCCGAGCGCCGACGCCACGCTGACCACGACCATGAAGTCGGTCGGCGAGGCGATGGCGATGGGCCGCAACTTCCCCGAGGCGCTGAACAAGGCGCTGCGCTCGCTGGAGAAGAAGGGTTCGCAGTTCAGCTGGGTCGGCGAGCCCGGCGACAAGGACGAGCTGCTGACGAAGGCCCAGGTCCCCACCGACGGCCGGATCAACACCGTCATGCAGGCCATCCGGGCCGGCGCCACCCAGGAGGAGGTGTTCGAGTCCACGAAGATCGACCCGTGGTTCGTCGACCAGCTCTTCCTGATCGACGAGATCGCCGCCGAGCTGGCCGAGGCCGACAAGCTCGACCCCGAGCTGCTGCGCCACGCCAAGCGGCACGGCTTCTCCGACCAGCAGATCGGCGAGATCCGGGGCCTCAAGCCGGACGTCGTCCGCGAGGTCCGGCACGCGCTCGGCATCCGCCCGGTCTTCAAGACGGTCGACACCTGCGCCGCCGAGTTCGCCGCCAAGACCCCGTACTTCTACTCGTCCTACGACGAGGAGACCGAGGTCGCGCCGCGCACCAAGCCCGCCGTGATCATCCTCGGCTCGGGCCCGAACCGCATCGGCCAGGGCATCGAGTTCGACTACTCCTGCGTGCACGCCTCCTTCGCGCTCGCCGAGGCCGGGTACGAGACCGTCATGGTCAACTGCAACCCGGAGACCGTCTCCACCGACTACGACACCTCCGACCGGCTCTACTTCGAGCCGCTCACCCTGGAGGACGTGCTGGAGATCGTGCACGCCGAGCAGCAGGCCGGCCCGCTCGCGGGCGTCCTGGTCCAGCTCGGCGGCCAGACCCCGCTGGGCCTCGCCCAGGCGCTCAAGGACAACGGTGTGACGATCGTCGGCACCCAGCCCGAGGCGATCGACCTCGCCGAGGAGCGCGGCGCCTTCGGCCGGGTGCTGCGCGACGCGGGCCTGCCGGCCCCCAAGCACGGCACGGCGTTCTCCTTCGAGGAGGCCAAGGCGATCGCGGACGAGATCGGCTACCCCGTGCTGGCCCGCCCGAGCTACGTGCTCGGCGGCCGCGGCATGGAGATCGTCTACGACGAGCCCTCGCTCGCCTCCTACCTGGAGCGGCACGCCGGTCTGATCTCCGAGCACCCGGTGCTGATCGACCGCTTCCTGGACGACGCGGTCGAGATCGACGTCGACGCGCTCTTCGACGGCACCGAGCTCTACCTCGGCGGCGTCATGGAGCACATCGAGGAGGCCGGCATCCACTCCGGCGACTCCGCCTGCGCGCTGCCCCCGATCACCCTCGGCGGCTACGACATCAAGCGGCTGCGGACCTCCACCGAGGCCATCGCACGCGGCGTCGGTGTGCTCGGCCTGATCAACATCCAGTTCGCGCTGTCCGGCGACATCCTCTACGTCCTGGAGGCCAACCCGCGCGCCTCGCGGACCGTGCCGTTCACCTCCAAGGCGACGGCCGTCCCGCTGGCCAAGGCCGCCGCCCGGATCTCGCTCGGCGCCACCATCGCCGAACTGCGCGCCGAGGGCCTGCTCCCGGCCGAGGGCGACGGCGGCACGCTGCCCGCCGACTGCCCGATCTCCGTCAAGGAGGCCGTGATGCCGTGGAGCCGCTTCCGCGACATCTACGGGCGCGGCGTCGACACCGTGCTCGGCCCGGAGATGCGCTCGACCGGCGAGGTCATGGGCATCGACAAGGTGTTCGGCACGGCGTACGCCAAGGCGCAGTCCGGCGCGTACGGCGCGCTGCCGACCAAGGGCAAGGTCTTCGTCTCCGTCGCCAACCGCGACAAGCGCAACCTGGTCTTCCCGGCCCGCGCGCTGGTCGAGCTGGGCTTCGAGGTGCTCGCCACCTCCGGCACCGCCGAGGTGCTGCAGCGCGGCGGCATCCCGTCCACCGTGGTGCGCAAGCACAGCGAGGGCGAGGGCCCGAACGGCGAGCGGACGATCGTCCAGCTGATCCACGACGGCGACGTCGACCTGATCATCAACACCCCGTACGGCACCGGCGGCCGCCTCGACGGCTACGAGATCCGCACCGCCGCCGTCTCGCGCGGCGTCCCGTGCCTGACCACCGTCCAGGCGATGGGTGCGGCCGTCCAGGGCATCGACGCGCTGCTGCGCGGCGAGGTCGGGGTGATGTCGCTCCAGGAGCACGCGGCGCTCATCAACGCAGGCCGCAAGTAGCACCACTCTGGTGGGGGGCACCTTCTGGTGCCCCCCACTGCCATGCCCGCCCGACCGCCCCCTCTTGAGCGAAGGCCCAGCCCTTGTACAAGCTCCTGTTCAACCTCGTCTTCAAGAAGATGGACCCGGAGAAGGCCCACCACCTCGGCTTCTTCTGGATCCGGCTGGCCGCCTCCGTGCCGGGCCTGAAGCAGCTCGTCCGGCTGGTGCTGGCCCCGCAGGACCGCGCGCTGCGCACCACCGCGCTCGGGCTGGACCTGCCCGGCCCGTTCGGGCTCGGGGCCGGGTTCGACAAGAACGGCGTCGGGATCGACGGGCTGTCGATGCTCGGGTTCGACTTCGTGGAGATCGGCACCATCACCGGCGAGCCGCAGCCGGGCAACCCCACCCCGCGGCTGTTCCGGCTGGTCGAGGACCGCGCGCTGATCAACCGGATGGGCTTCAACAACCAGGGCTCCGAGCGGGTCGCCGCCCGGCTCGCCACCCGCGTCCGCACCTCCTCCACCCCGGTGGTCGGCGTCAACATCGGCAAGACCAAGCTGGTCGACGAGGCCGACGCCACCGCCGACTACGTCAAGAGCACCGAGCGGCTCGCCGCCCACGCGGACTACCTGGTCGTCAACGTCAGCTCCCCGAACACCCCCGGGCTGCGCAACCTGCAGGCCGTCTCCACGCTGGGCCCGCTGCTCTGGGACGTCCGGCAGGCCGCCGACAAGGCGACCTCGCACCACGTGCCGCTGCTGGTCAAGATCGCCCCCGACCTGGCCGACGAGGACATCGACGAGATCGCCGACATGGCCCTGCACCTCGGCCTGGACGGCATCATCGCCACCAACACCACGATCGGCCGCGAAGGGCTGAAGGAGTCCGCCGCGCGGATCGAGGAGATCGGCATGGGCGGGCTCTCCGGCGCACCGCTCAAGGAGCGCTCGCTGGAGGTCCTGCAGCGGCTGCGGGCCCGCACCGAGGGCCGGCTGACGCTGATCGCCGTGGGCGGCATCGAGACGGCCGACGACGCCTGGGAGCGGATCCTGGCCGGGGCCGACCTGGTGCAGGGGTACAGCGCGTTCATCTACGAGGGGCCGTTCTGGATGCGGCGCATGCACAAGGGCCTGTCGGCCCGACTGCGGGCGAGCGGCTTCCGCAGCATCGCCGAGGCGGTCGGCACCGCGAAGGCCTAGGGGCACTGTAGGCAGAGGAGCAACCAGAGCAGGGGCGCGGGACTGTACAGCTCAGGGGAACCACATCAGGGGCGCGGGGAACTGCGCGCGCAACCGTGCACGGACGTTGTGCCCTGGTCGCGCAGTTCCCCGCGCCCCTGGGGGTAACCGGTCCTGAACGGTGAACCCGCGCCCCTGGGGGGTACCCGGTCCTGGAGGGAGAGCCGGCGGGAGTCGTGCGGGTGTGCGGGTCAGGCCGCCGTGTGCGTACGAAATGACAGTGCCCGGGCCGGTTTGGGACAGTTCAGACATCAATCGCTGCCGAAAGGTGAACGAGATGGCCCATCCGGTCCGGTCCGATGCAGAGGTGCTCTCCGTCGCCTCCGAGGGTGTGTACCACCGGCTGGTGCTGAGCGCACGCGACGCCGCGCCACGGGTCCGGCCGGGGCACTTCGCGACGCTCGCGGTGGGCGGGCCGCAGTCGGCGATGCTGCTGCGGCGGGCCTTCTCGATCCACCGGGCGGACGTCGAGGCAGGGACGGTCGAGCTGGTGGTCGCCGAGCGTGGGGAGGGGACCAGGGAGCTGGCCCGGGCCAGACCCGGTGACCGGCTCGACCTGATCGCTCCGCTCGGGACGCCGTTCCCGCTGCCCGACGGGCCGGTGAGCGCCCTGCTGGTGGCCGCCGACTACGGCAGCGCGCCGCTGCTGGCGCTCGGCGAGGAGATCAAGCGGCGCGGCGGCCAGGTCGGGTTCATCCTCGGCGCCGCCACCGCCGACCGGCTCTACGGGGTCGAACAGGCCCGCGCGCTCACCCAGGACGTCCTGGTGGTCACCGAGGACGGTTCGGCGGGCCTCCAGGGGCTGGTCACCGACCCGCTGGCGCAGGCCGTCAAGGCGATCGACGCGACGGTGGTGCACGCCTGCGGGCCGATGCCGATGCTGCGCGAGGTCTCCGCCATCGCGCTCGGCCTCGGCGTCCGCTGCCACACCGCCGTGGAGGCGGCGATGGCGTGCGGGGTCGGCATCTGCATGACCTGCGTCCTGCCGGTGGTCGGCGAGGACGGGGTGAGCAGGTTCGTCCGGTCCTGCACCGACGGGCCGGTCTTCGACGGGGCCCGGGTCCGTTGGGACGACATCGGGACGGTACCGCCCGATCTGGAAGGCGCCGCCGCGATGGGAGGGCAGGGCTGATGGATCCGCAGGAGGTCGACCTCGGCGTCCCGTTCGGCCCGCTGACGCTGCCGAACCCGCTCACCACCGCCTCCGGCTGCGCCGGGTACGGGCGGGAACTGGCCAAGTTCGTCCCGCTGGACGAGCTGGGCTCGGTCACCACCAAGACGATCATGCGGTCCGCCCGCTCCGGCCGGGCCACGCCCCGGATGGCCGAGACGCCGTCCGGGATGCTCAACGCGATCGGGATGCAGGGCGCCGGCATCGCCGCCTTCGTCCGGCACGAGCTGCCCTGGCTCGCCGAGCGCGGCGCCCGGGTGCTGGTCTCGGTGGCGGGGGAGCGGCTGGAGGAGTACGCCGAGGTCGCCGCGCAGCTGAACGGGCAGCCCGGCGTGATCGGCATCGAGCTCAACATCTCCTGCCCCAACATCGCCGACCGGGGCCAGGTCTTCGCCAGCAACCCGGCCACCTCCTACGACGTGGTCCGCGCCGTCCGGGAGGTCGCCGAGGCCGCGCTGCCGGTGTACGCCAAGCTCTCCCCGGACGTGACCTCGATCACCGAGATCGCCGCCGCCTGCGTCTCGGCCGGGGCCGACGGCCTCTCGATGATCAACACCTCGCTCGGGATGGCCATCGACCTGGACACCCTGCGCCCCGCGCTGGCGGGCGGCGCCGGGGGCCTCTCCGGGCCCGCGCTGCGGCCGCTCGCCGTGCGCTGCGTGTACCAGGTGTACGCGGCGATGGCGGCCGGCCGGATCCCCGAGGTGCCGATCCTCGGGATGGGCGGCATCCGCACCGGCCGGGACGCGCTGGAGTTCACGCTGGCCGGTGCCGGCGGCCTTGCCGTCGGCACCGCCCTGTTCAACGACCCGGCCGCCCCGCTGCGCATCCTCGACGAGCTGCGCGGCGAGCTGGCGGCCCGGGGTTTCGCCAAGTTCACCGACGCGGTGGGATTCGCCCACCGTTCCGCTCCTGCTGAAAGGCCGTCATGACCCTCGCTCCCTTCGGTGCCCGCCTGCGCCAGGCCCTCGACACCCGCGGTCAGCTGTGCGTCGGCATCGACCCGCACGCCTCCCTGCTGGCCGCCTGGGGCCTCGGCGACGACATCGCCGGGCTGGAGAAGTTCAGCCGCACGGTGGTCGAGGCGCTGGCGGGGGAGGTCGCGGTGCTCAAGCCGCAGGCCGCCTTCTTCGAGCGCTTCGGCAGCCGGGGCATCGCCGTCCTGGAGCGGACCGTCGCCGAGGCCCGCGAGGCGGGCGCGCTGGTGCTGATGGACGCCAAGCGCGGTGACATCGGCTCCACCATGGCCGCCTACGCCGAGACGTTCCTCCTCCCGGGCAGCCCGCTGTTCTCGGACGCCGTCACGGTCAGCCCGTACCTGGGCTTCGGCTCGCTGCGGCCCGCCCTCGACCTGGCCCGGGCCAACGGCTGCGGCGTGTTCGCGCTGGCGCTGACCTCCAACCCGGAGGGCGCCGAGGTGCAGCGCGCGGTGGCGGCCAACGGCGAGAGCGTCGCCCAGGGCGTGCTGCGCAGCCTGGCCGCCGAGAACGCCGGCGCCGAGCCGCTCGGCTCCTTCGGCGCGGTGGTCGGCGCCACCCTGGCCGAGGCCGGGGTGGACCTGTCCATCAACGGCCCGCTGCTCGCCCCCGGCGTCGGCGCGCAGGGCGCGACGGCGGCGGACCTGCCCCGGGTCTTCGGCGACGCCGTGCGCGACGTGGTGCCCAGCGTGAGCCGCGACATCCTCAAGCACGGGCCCTCGGTGGCGGCACTTCGCGCGGCTTCGGCGCGCTTCGTGGACGAGATCGGCGCCGTACTGGGAAAGTGAGCGGCGTCACACTTCGCGGATCATCCTCCGCCGCAGCGGGTTGATATGCCCTGAAAAGTCCTGGTCGGCCTTGGCTGACCAGGACTTTTCGTGTTCTTTTCCTGACGCGGCGGCTCAAGTTGGGTAGTGTCCGGCGGTAGGTCATCGAAGGGCGGCGCAGATCGCCGCTCTCGCAGGTCAGAGCCGTTTGGTTCCCCTGTTTTCGGTGTCCTAGGCAGTACCCAGTCATAGCTCATCCCTTCCTTCCACACCCTGAGGTGAACGGCGTGGCTCTTCCGCCCCTTACCCCTGAACAGCGCACCGCGGCGCTCGCCAAGGCTGCCGATGCTCGCCGGAAGCGCGCCGACATCAAGGACAAGCTGAAGCACTCCGGTGCCTCACTCCATGACGTCATCAAGGCGGGCAAGTCCGATGACGAGGTCATCGGCAAGATGAAGGTGTCCGCTCTGCTGGAGAGCCTTCCGGGCGTCGGCAAGGTGCGCGCCAAGCAGATCATGGAGCGTCTGGGCATCAGCGAGAGCCGCCGGGTTCGCGGCCTCGGTACCAACCAGATCGCCTCGCTGGAGCGGGAGTTCGGGAGCACTGCTTCCTGAATCGATGCCGACCCGGCCCCCGTGGTCCCCGGATCGTCCGCGATCCGGGATAATCGGTGCATGAGTGAACGTCCGCGGCTGACCGTGCTCTCCGGCCCTTCGGGGGTCGGCAAGAGCACGGTCGTCGCTCATATGAGGCAGCAGCACCCCGAGGCATGGCTCTCCGTGTCCGCCACCACCCGCCGTCCGCGGCCGGGCGAGCAGCACGGGGTCCACTACTACTTCGTCGACAACGACGAGTTCGACAAGCTGATCGCCAACGGCGAGCTGCTGGAGTGGGCCGTGTTCGCCGGCAACCGGTACGGCACGCCGCGTGCGGCCGTGCTGGAGAAGCTGGAGAGCGGCGTCCCGGTGCTGCTGGAGATCGACCTGCAGGGCGCCCGCCAGGTCCGCGAGTCGATGGCCGAGGCCCTGCTGGTCTTCCTGGCCCCGCCGAGCTGGGAGGAGCTGGTCCGCCGGCTCACCGGCCGGGGGACGGAGTCGCAGAGCGTGATCGAGCGGCGGCTGGAGGCGGCGAAGGTCGAGCTGGCGGCCGAGGCCGAGTTCGACATGACCCTTGTCAACAGGTCCGTCGAGCAGGTAGTGGCGGAGCTGCTAGCCTTGCTGGGTGTAGTCTGACCGGATCACTGTTGTTCTGCCTCGCGGTTTCTGCTTCGCGCAGTTCATCGCGTTGATCTGATCAGCATCCTTTTTTGCCACCTTTTCGGAAGGTTTTCGCGTGTCCTCTTCCATGACCGCGCCCGAGGGCATCATCAACCCGCCGATCGATGAGCTGCTTGAGGCCACCGACTCGAAGTACAGCCTGGTGATCTACGCCGCCAAGCGCGCGCGTCAGATCAACGCGTACTACTCGCAGCTCGGTGAGGGTCTCCTGGAGTACGTCGGCCCGCTGGTCGACACCCACGTGCACGAGAAGCCGCTGTCGATCGCGCTCCGCGAGATCAACGCCGGCATGCTCACCGCGGAGCCCACCGAGGCCGCCTGAGTCTGTTCCCGGAGGGGCCCGTCGGAATTCGTTCCGGCGGGCCCCTCCGTTGTGCCCGGGGCCATAGTGCGACGGGCGTCTGATGCGCCGTAGGGTTGCGGACAACCGACCCGAGGAGAAGGACCCAGCATGAGTACGGACCGGCCCGACGCCCCACGTGTCGTCCTCGGCGTCAGCGGCGGGATCGCCGCGTACAAGGCGTGCGAGCTGCTGCGCCGGCTCACCGAGTCCGGCCACCAGGTGACGGTGGTGCCCACCGAAGCCGCGCTGCACTTCGTCGGCGAGGCCACCTGGGCCGCGCTCTCCGGCCGCCCGGCGGCGACCGAGACCTGGGAGCGGGTGCACGAGGTCCCGCACGTGCGGATCGGCCAGCAGGCCGACCTGGTCGTGGTCGCCCCCGCCACCGCCGACCTGATGGCCAAGGCCGCCCACGGCATGGCCGACGACCTGCTCACCAACACCCTGCTCACCGCGCGCTGTCCGGTGGTCTTCGCCCCCGCGATGCACACCGAGATGTGGGAGAACCGGGCCACCCAGGAGAACGTGGCGACGCTGCGCCGCCGCGGTGCGATCGTGCTGGAGCCCGCCGTCGGACGGCTCACCGGCGTGGACACCGGCAAGGGGCGGCTGCCCGAGCCGTCCGCGATCTTCGAGGCCTGCCGCCGGGTACTGGCCAGGGGCGCGCTGGGCGCCGACCTGGCCGGCCGGCACGTGGTGATCTCGGCCGGCGGCACCCGCGAGCCGCTCGACCCGGTGCGCTTCCTCGGCAACCACTCCTCGGGCAAGCAGGGCTACGCGCTCGCGACCACCGCCGCCGCCAGGGGGGCCAGGGTCACCCTGCTCTCCGCCAACGCGGCCCTGCCGGACCCGGCGGGCGTGGACGTGGTGCACGTCTCCACCGCGCTGGAGCTGCGCGAGGCGGTGCTGAAGGCGGTGCCGGAGGCCGACGCGGTGGTGATGGCCGCCGCCGTCGCGGACTTCCGCCCCGCCGAGTACGTCTCCGGCAAGATCAAGAAGGTGGACGGGGTCGACCCGTCGCCCGTCGCGCTGGTCCGCAACCCCGACATCCTCGCCGAGATCTCCGCCCACCGGGCCCGGCCCGGCCAGCTGGTGGTCGGCTTCGCCGCCGAGACGGACGACGTGCTCGCCAACGGCCGCGCGAAGCTGGCCCGCAAGGGCTGCGACCTGCTGGTCGTCAACGAAGTGGGCGGCGGTAAGGCGTTCGGGCGGGACACCAATGCCGCGGTGCTGCTGAGCACCGACGGAACGGAGGTCGAAATTCCGGACGGGCCCAAGGAATCACTGGCCGACACGGTCTGGGACGCGGTGGCCGCCCGGCTCGCCTGAACCTCCCCGACCAGGGTGTTCCGTCTCACGAGTTGATGAAGAAGTGCCGCAGGAAGGTAGCCGACCGTTACACTCCAGGCAACAAGTCTTTCCGGACGTCCCGGGACCCCCGGGGCGTTCAGTCAGCAGCCGCTGCAACCATCAGGGAGCGCTGTGTCTCGCCGCCTGTTTACTTCGGAGTCCGTGACCGAGGGTCACCCCGACAAGATCGCTGACCAGATCAGCGACACCATCCTGGACGCCCTCCTGACGGAGGACCCCACCTCGCGGGTCGCCGTGGAGACGCTGATCACCACCGGCCAGGTGCACATCGCCGGTGAGGTCACCACGAAGGCGTACGCGCCGATCGCGCAGCTGGTCCGGGACAAGATCCTCGAAATCGGCTACGACAGCTCCAAGAAGGGCTTCGACGGCGCCTCCTGCGGCGTGTCGGTGTCCATCGGCGCGCAGTCGCCCGACATCGCGCAGGGCGTCGACACCGCCTACGAGGCTCGCGTCGAGGGCGACGAGGACGACCTGGACAAGCAGGGCGCCGGCGACCAGGGCCTGATGTTCGGCTACGCCAGCGACGAGACCCCCGAGCTGATGCCGCTGCCGATCACGCTGGCGCACCGGCTCGCCAAGCGCCTGTCCGAGGTCCGCAAGAACGGGACCATCCCGTACCTGCGCCCCGACGGCAAGACCCAGGTCACCATCGAGTACGACGGCGACAAGGCCGTCCGCCTCGACACCGTGGTGGTCTCCTCGCAGCACGCCAGCGACATCGACCTGGACTCGCTGCTGACCCCGGACATCCGCGAGTTCGTCGTGGAGCCGGAGCTCAAGCGCCTCGCCGAGGACGGCATCAAGCTGGTCACCGAGGGCTACCGCCTGCTGGTCAACCCGACCGGGCGTTTCGAGATCGGCGGCCCGATGGGCGACGCCGGCCTCACCGGCCGCAAGATCATCATCGACACCTACGGCGGCATGGCCCGCCACGGCGGCGGCGCCTTCTCCGGCAAGGACCCGTCCAAGGTCGACCGCTCGGCCGCCTACGCGATGCGCTGGGTCGCCAAGAACATCGTCGCGGCGGGCCTCGCCAACCGCGCCGAGGTCCAGGTCGCCTACGCGATCGGCAAGGCCGAGCCCGTCGGCCTCTTCGTCGAGACCTTCGGCACCGAGACCGTCCCGGTCCTGGACATCCAGAAGGCCGTCTCCGAGGTCTTCGACCTGCGCCCCGCCGCGATCATCCGCGACCTCGACCTGCTGCGCCCGATCTACGCCAAGACCGCGGCGTACGGGCACTTCGGGCGCGACGACGCCGACTTCACCTGGGAGCGCACCGACCGCGCCGAGCAGCTGAAGAAGGCCGCGGGGGCCTGACCCCGGCTTGGGGCGGCGCTCATCCCTCCGGGGGTGGGCGCCGTTCCCTTTTTCCGGTCGGCCAGTTGCACTACCTAGGGGAGCGGGGACTGCGCGAGGGCGGTAGGCAACGGTCTGCAGTCTTCCGACTTCGCGCAGTTCCCCGCGCCCCTGGTTGTGGCTGGTCGGGTGCGTGGGTTGTCGGTGGGATCTGGTACGACTAGGGGCGATGAGCAGCGCAGACGACACCGGGGAGCAGCTGGCCTTCATCCGGGAGACGGTCCGTAAGGCCAGACCCCGGACGTGGCGCGGCGCGCTGCCCGCCGAGCACCTGCCGGTGGCCCGGGTGGTGGTCGACAAGGGCCTGCTCCACCTCGACCAGTTCTTCGACTACGCCGTGCCCGCGACCATGGCGGAGGAGGCGCTGCCCGGTGTCCGGGTGCGGGTCCGGTTCGGCGCGCGGGTGGTGGCGTCCGGCCGGCGCGAGGGCGGCGAGCTGCACGACGGGTTCATCGTCGAGCGCCGGGCCGACAGCGACTACAAGGGCCCGCTCGCCCCGCTCGCCCAGGTGCTCTCCCCGGAGCAGGTGCTGACCCCCGCCCTGCTGCGGCTCTGCCGCACCGTCGCCGACCGGTACGCGGGCTCGCTCGCCGACGTGCTGCAACTCGCGGTGCCGCCCCGGCACGCCGCGGCCGAGGCCGAGCCCTCGCCGCCGCCGCTGCCCTCGCCCGCCGCCCCCGAGCCGGGCAGCTGGAGCCGCTACCCGCAGGGTCCCGACTACCTGGCGGCGCTCACCGCCGGCCACGCGCCCCGCGCGGTCTGGACGGCGCTGCCCGGGCCCACCTGGCCGGAGGAGATCGCCCGGGCCGTCGCCGCCACCCTGGCGGGCGGGCGCGGCGCGCTGGTGGTGCTCCCCGACGGTAAGGCCGCCGCCCGGGTGGACGCCGCGCTCACCGCGCTGCTCGGGCCCGGCCGGCACACCGCGCTGACGGCCGACCTCGGGCCCAGGGAGCGCTACCGGCACTGGCTCTCGGTCAGCCGGGGCTCGGTGCGGGCCGTGATCGGTACCCGGGCGGCGATGTTCGCGCCCGTCCGCGACCTGGGCCTGGTGGTGGTCTGGTCGGACGGCGACGGCAACCACAGCGATCCGCGCGCCCCGCACCCGCACGTGCGGGAGGTCGCGCTGCTGCGCGCCGCCGAGGAGGGCGCGGGCGTGCTGCTGGGCGGGCTGTCCGTCACCGTCGAGGCGGCGCAGCTGCTGCGGACGGGGTGGGCCCGGCCGCTGGCCGCCGAGCGGGAGACCGTCCGGGCCACCGCCCCGAGGGTCCGTACCGTGACCGATCTGGACCAGGCGCGGGACGCCGCCGCCCAGAGCGCCCGGCTGCCCGGCCCCGCCTGGGAGGCCGCCCGGGAGGCGCTGACCAGGGGCCCGGTGCTCGTCCAGGTGCCCCGGCGCGGGTACGTGCCGAGGCTGGCCTGTGCCCGCTGCCGGGAGCCCGCCCGCTGCCGGCACTGCGTCGGGCCGCTGGAGGCGCGTTCCTCGGGCGGGGTGCTGGAGTGCGCCTGGTGCGGGCAGTCCGAGGCGCAGTGGCACTGCGGCGAGTGCGGGTCGTTCCGGCTGCGGGCCCAGGTGGTCGGTGCCCGGCGGACGGCGGAGGAGCTGGGCAAGGCCTTCCCCCGGGTGCCGGTGTGGACCTCGGGGCGGGACTCCGTGCTGCCCGCGGTGTCCGGCGAACCGGCGTTGGTGATCTCCACACCCGGCGCCGAGCCGGTCGCCGAGGGCGGCTACGCGGCGGCGCTGCTGCTGGACGGCTGGGCGCTGCTCGGGCGTCCCGACCTGCGGGCCGGCGAGGAGGCGCTGCGGCTCTGGATGGCGGCCGCCGGGCTGGTCCGCCCGGCGGGGGAGGGCGGCACGGTGGTGGTGGTCGCCGAGCCGACGGCCCGCCCGGTCCAGGCGCTGGTCCGCTGGGACCCGGCCGGGCACGCCGCGCTCGAACTCCAGGAGCGGGCCCAGCTGCACTTCCCGCCGGTCTCCCGGATGGCCTCCGTCACCGGCGCCCCGCACGCCGTGGCGGACCTGGTCTCGCTGATCCGCCTCCCCGAGGGGACGGACGTCCTGGGTCCCGTCCCGGCACCCGGCGGGCGGGGCGAGGAACTGGAGCGTGCGCTGCTGCGGGTCGCCCCCGGCCAGGGCGCGGCGCTCGCCGCCGCGCTCAAGGCCGCGCAGATCGCCCGGGTCGCGCTGCGGACACCCGACCCGGTGAAGGTCCGGATCGACCCGCCGGACATCGGATAGGCAACCGGCCGGTCTTAGTTCACGCTGCCCCTTGGCAAGCCTCAGCCGCGCAGCGGGACGCCGGGGCGGTCGAGGCCGCCCTGGCGGGCGGTGGGGACGGTGCGGACGAGGGGTGGGGCGGGGGGTGTCGTCGGGGGCAGTTCCTCGCTGCGGTCCGGGCGGGCCGGGCCGGGCAGGGCGGGGGTCGGCAGGCCGGCCGCCAGGAGTTCGGAGCTGGGCCGGCGCATCCCGTAACGGCGGTGCACCGCCTGCTTGGTGACCCCGAGGGCCGAGCCGACCGAGTCCCAGGAGAAGCCGAGCGCGCGGTCGAACTCGACCGCCGCGCCGACCAGCGTCTCCACGCTCTCGCGCAGCTCCTGCGCCAGCCGTACCGTCGGGGCGGGCGCCCGCCCGTACACCACGAAGCCCGCCGAGGTGCTGGGCCGCCGGGGCCGGTAGACGTTGCCCAGTTGGGCGGTGAGGGTGCGCAGGGCGTCGACCTGTCGCCGCACCCGTTCGATGTCCCGTACCAGCAGGTGCAGGCTGGCGCGCGCCCGGGCGTCGTGGTTGATCTGCTCGGCCATGGCCGGTGTTCCACCTCTCCGTACGGTGTATCCGGACCGGACGCCCCTGGCGTCCGGGTCAATCTCACTTGACCAACGCCGGACCAGGGGCCGGGGTCACGCGCCGGAGCGATACGGGATATGCCAGAAGCCCGTCCGAACGGGCGGTTCGTATTGCATAGACTGCCCGGTGAGTTCATTTCACCGGCCGTTGTGCCCACCCCGACAGGAGCCCGCCGCCATGCCGATCCAGCCGATCCGGATCTTCGGCGACCCGGTGCTCCGGGCCTCCGCGCGGCCGGTGACCACGTTCGACAAGGAACTGCGCACGCTGGTCAAGGACCTGACCGACACCATGCTCGACGCCCCCGGCGCGGGCCTGGCGGCGCCCCAACTGGGCATCTCCCTGCGGGTGTTCACGTATTTCGTGGACGGCGTGGTCGGCCACCTGGTCAACCCCGACCTCAGCCTGACCGACGAGCAGCAGGACGGCCCCGAGGGCTGCCTCTCGCTGCCGGGCCTGCGCTTCGACACCAAGCGCGCGTTCGGCGTGGTCGCCAAGGGCTTCAACATGTACGGCGACCCGGTGACGATCGAGGGCACCGAGCTGCTGTCCCGCTGCATCCAGCACGAGACCGACCACCTGGACGGCATCATCTTCATCGACCGCCTCGACCGCGAGCAGCGCAAGGCCGCGCTCAAGGCGATCCGCGAGGCGGAGTGGGGCGACGGTCCGGTGCCCGCCGTCAAGGTCTCGCCGCACAGCACCTTCGGCTCCGCCCGCTGACCGCTGACCACTGACCACCTGGCCAGCTGACTGCTCCCGCCCGCCCGGTACCTGCCGGTCGCCCCCGCCCCTCGATCCTCAGGAAGGCATCCCTGTATGCGCCTCGTCTTCGCCGGCACCCCCGAGGTCGCCGTTCCCGCCCTGGACGCCCTGCTCGCCTCCGACCGGCACGAGGTCGTCGCGGTGGTCACCCGCCCCGACGCCCCCGCCGGGCGCGGGCGCAAGCTGGTCGCCAGCCCCGTCGCCCAGCGCGCCGAGGAGGCCGGGATCGAGGTCCTCAAGCCCGCCAAGCCGAGCGACCCGGACTTCCTGGCCCGGCTGGCCGAGCTCGCCCCGGACTGCTGCCCGGTGGTCGCGTACGGCGCGCTGCTGCGCCCCGGCGCGCTGGAGATCCCCCGGCACGGCTGGGTCAACCTGCACTTCTCGCTGCTGCCCGCGTGGCGCGGCGCGGCGCCCGTCCAGCACGCGGTGCTGGCGGGCGACGAGGTCACCGGTGCGTCCACCTTCCTGATCGAGCAGGGGCTCGACTCCGGGCCGGTGTTCGGCATCCTGACCGAGGAGATCCGCCCCACCGACACCAGCGGCGAGCTGCTCACCCGCCTCTCCGAGGCCGGCGCCCGCCTGCTCACCGCGACCATGGACGGCATCGAGGACGGCGCCCTGCACGCCGTCCCGCAGCCCGCCGACGGCGTCACCCTGGCCCCCAAGATCAACGTCGAGGACGCCCGGATCGAGTGGTCGCACCCCGCCCTGCGGATCGACCGCCTGGTGCGCGGCTGCGCGCCCGCGCCCGGCGCCTGGACCACCTTCCGGGGCGAGCGGCTCAAGCTCTCCGGTCCGGTCCGGCTGGTCACCGACAGCTCCGAGCTGGCCCCCGGCGCGCTCGCCGTCGGCAAGAACAGCGTCCGGGTCGGCACCGGCAGCCACGAGATCGAGCTCGGCGAGGTCCAGCCGCAGGGCAAGAAGCCGATGCGCGCGGCAGACTGGGCCCGAGGCGTCCGGATCGAGTCCGGCGAGCAGCTCGGACTCTGACCACGGCCCGCCGGGCCTTTCGCACGTAGGCTGACCAGGTACCTCCGGTCCACCGGCCGCACCGGTCGACCCGTTCCCCCGTAAACCCCGCCAGCACCTTGAGGCTCCCGTGACCACCCCCGCCCCCGGCGCCAAGCGCCCCGCCCGCCCGCACCGCCGCCCGAAGAAGGACCCGGCGCGCATCGTCGCGTTCAAGGCCCTGCGGGCCGTGGACGAGCGCGACGCGTACGCCAACCTGATCCTGCCGTCCCTGCTCCGCGAGGCCGAGCAGAAGGGCATGGACCGCCGGGACGCGGCCCTCGCCACCGAGCTGGTCTACGGCACGCTGCGCCTGCAGGGCACCTACGACGCGGTCATCGCCGCCTGCATCGACCGGCCGCTGCGCGAGGTCGACCCGCCGGTGCTGGACGTGCTCTCGCTCGGTGCCCACCAGCTGCTCACCACCCGGATCCCCTCGCACGCCGCCGTCTCGGCGACCGTCGAGCTGGCCCGGGTGGTGCTCGGCGACGGACGGGCCAAGTTCGTCAACGCCGTGCTGCGCAAGATCAGCGCCCAGGACCTGGACGCCTGGATCCGGCAGGTCGCCCCGCCGTACGAGCAGGACGCCGAGGACCATCTCGCCGTCGTCCACTCGCACCCGCGCTGGGTGGTCTCCGCGCTCTGGGACTCGCTCGGCCGCTGGCAGCCGGACGCCGCCGGACGGGCCGGGATCGAGGAGCTGCTGCGCGCCGACAACGACCGCCCGGCCGTCACCCTGGTCGCCCGCCCGGGCCGGGCCGACGCCGCCGAACTGCTCGACGCGCTGCCCGAGTCGCAGCCGGGCCGCTGGTCCCCGTACGCCGTCCGGCTCGCCGAGGGCGGCGACCCGGGCGGGGTCGAGGCCGTCAAGGAGAACCGGGTCGGCGTCCAGGACGAGGGCAGCCAGCTGGTCGCGATGGCCCTCGCGGCCGCGCCGCTGGACGGCCCCGACCGGCTCTGGCTGGACGGCTGCGCCGGGCCCGGCGGCAAGGCCGCGCTGCTCGGGGCGATCGCCGCCGAGCGCGGCGCCGCGCTGGTGGCGAGCGAGAAGCTGCCGCACCGCGCCCGCCTGGTCGCCCGCGCGCTGGACGGCAACCCCGGCCCGTACACCGTGATCACCGCCGACGGGACCAAGCCCGCCTGGCGGCCCGGCTCCTTCGACCGGACCCTGGTCGACGTGCCCTGCTCCGGCCTCGGCGCGCTGCGCCGCCGCCCGGAGGCCCGCTGGCGCCGCCGCCCCGACGACATCGCCGGCTTCGGCCCGCTCCAGCGCGAGCTGCTGCGCACGGCCGTCCAGGCCACCCGGATCGGCGGCGTGGTCGGCTACGCCACCTGCTCCCCGCACCTGGCCGAGACCCGCGCCGTGGTCGACGACGTGCTGCGCGGCGAGCCCGGCCTGGAGTGGATCGACGCCCGCCCGCTGCTGCCGGGCGTGCCCGCGCTCGGCGACGGGCCGGACGTGCAGCTCTGGCCGCACCTGCACGGCACGGACGCGATGTACCTGGCGCTGCTGCGGCGTACCGCCTGACGGGCGGCCCGACCGGCGGGCGCGGGGGACCGTGGAGCGGTGGGGTGTGGTGCCTCCCGCCGCTCCACGTGTCTTGAAGAGGCCCGGTCCTGACGGTGTGTCAGTCCGCCCTTCGGGCTGACGCTGCGTCAGCGGGCCGTGCGGGCCAGCAGTTCGCCGAAGTGGTCGAGGTCGGTGACGAACCAGGTGTGGGTTCCCCGGTTGGACTCGCGGACGAGGTCGCGCAGGGCGCCGCTGGCGTCGGTGTGCCGGGAGATGTCGCCCAGGACGGCCAGCCCCACCCGGTAGTTGACGAACTTCTGCAGGATGTCTCCGGCCACCCGGGTGTGCAGCTGGAAGAACGCGTCCTCGAACCGCTCGGCCGGGACGACGGCCCACTCGGCGCCCTGGTACGACGCGTTGCCGATCAGGTCCAGCGCGTCCTGCTCGCCGCGCAGCGGCTCGCCCTCGGCCGCACAGAGCAGGACGGGGGTGGTGCCGAGGTGCTGGAGGGTGTCAGACACGGGGTGCGGGTCCTTCCGGGGTGAGAACGGCACTGATGAGCCGGTGCAGGGTGCGGTCGAACACGGCGTCCGGGGCCGGTGGTTCGGCGGCCGGGCCGCCCGCCATCGCCTGCGCCAGCTGAGGGTACTCCCCGCTGACCACCACGCGCTGGAGATAGACCACCAGGTCCGCCTGCCACCTGCCGCCCGCCGCGGTGGTGTGCTCCCACTCCGCGTACTGGCAGAGGAAGCCGTTGAGCAGGGCCATCGCCTCCATCTTGGCCGCGCCGGACAGGTCCGTCCCGGCCAGGCAGGCGAGGAAGTACTCGGTGTAGCGCAGGCCGTTGGGCCCGAGCGAGGGCCGTCCGATCACCAGGCGCGGCACCCAGGTGTGCCGCCGCAGGGCCGCCAACTGCTGCCGCAGCAGCAGGTGGAGGTCGTCCCGGGGGTCGCCCGACGGCTCCGCCGGGAGGTCGTACTCGCCGACCACGGCGTCGAGCATCAGGTCGAGCAACTGCTCCTTCTTCGGCACGTAGTTGTACAGCGACATCGTCCCGGCGCCGAGTGCCGCCGCGACCCGCCGCATGGAGGCCGCGTCGAGCCCCTCGGCGTCGGCGATCGCCACGGCGGCGGCGGCGATGGAGTCGCGACTGTGGGCCGGGCGCGGGCCGCGTCCGGTGCGTTCGGGGCGCAGCCAGATCAGCTCGGGGGCCTCGGGCCCGGTCGTGCGGTCGTCCGTCACTTGAAGATCACCTCGCGCACCATCTTACCTGCGTACGCCGTACGTAGTACGCTGCCGCCAAGGCACTTCAACGTACGGTGTACCTAGAAGGGATCCGCCATGACGGACCACCTCGCCATCGAGGCCAAGGACCTGCGCAAACACTTCGGGAAGACCGAGGCCCTGCGCGGCCTCGACCTCGCCGTCCCGGCCGGAACGGTCTGTGGCCTGCTCGGCCCGAACGGCGCGGGCAAGACCACCGCCGTCCGGGTGCTCGCCACGCTGGCCGCCCCCGACCGGGGCTCCGCCAAGGTCGCCGGGTTCGACGTGGTGCGCGAGCCGGACCAGGTACGGCGCAGCATCGGCCTGGCCGGGCAGCACGCCGCCGTGGACGAGGGCATCACCGGCCGCGACAACCTCCGGCTGTTCGGCCGGCTGCACCACCTCGGCGCCCGCCGGGCCCGGCAGCGGGCCGACGAACTGCTGGAGCGCTTCGACCTCACCGAGGCGGCCGACCGCCTGGTCCGCACCTACTCGGGCGGCATGCGCCGCCGGCTCGACCTGATGGCCAGCCTGGTCACCCGGCCGCCGGTGCTCTTCCTGGACGAGCCGACCACCGGCCTGGACCCGCGCAGCCGGCAGGAGATCTGGTCCTCCGTCAGGGAGTTGGCCGCCTCCGGTACCACCGTGCTGCTCACCACGCAGTACCTGGACGAGGCCGACCGGCTCGCCGACGCCGTCGCGGTGGTGAACCACGGGGTGGTGATCGCGCACGGCCCGCCCGAGCGGCTCAAGGCGGCCGTCGGCACCGTGATCGAGGTGACGCTCGCCGAGGCCGGGCAGCTCGCCCCGGCCGCGGCCCTGCTCGCCCGGCTCACGGGCGGCGAGCCGGTCACCGGCCCGGACGGTCGGACGGTCACCGTGCCGGCCCGGGGCGGGCCGCCGGTCGAGCTGCTCCGGCTGGTGCGCGAACTCGACGCGGCGGGCGTCACCGCCAGCGACGTCGCGCTGCGCCTGCCCTCGCTGGACGACGTCTTCCTCGCCCTGACCGCCGACACCACCCTCGGGAGGGCCGCCTGATGGCCACCACTCTGCCCGCCGCCGCCCCCGTCACCCCGGTCACTCCCGCCAGGCCGGCCGCGCCGGCGCGGGTTGTCTCCGACACCGTCGCCTCGGCCCTGCGCGTCCTGCTCGCCTACCGCCGCTCGCCCGGCCTGCTGGTCGCCTCGTTCGCGGTGCCGGTGGTGATGGTGGTGGTGTTCGGCTACGTCTTCGGCAGCGCGATGCAGGTGCCCGGCGGCGGTAACTACCGCGAGTTCCTGATCCCGGGCCTGTTCGTGACCGTCGCCGTCAACGGGCTGACGCCCACCATGATCGGCACCGCGCGCGACGCCGGACGCGGCATCACCGACCGGCTGCGCTCGATGCCCGTCTCGCGCACCGGGCTGCTGCTCGGCCTGGCCCTGGCCGACCTGGTGGTCGGGATCTGCGTGCTGATCCCGCTGACGGTGGTCGGCCTGGCGGTCGGCTGGCGGATCCGGGACGGGTTGGCGCACGCGGCGGTGGCGTACGCCCTGCTGGTCCTGTTCCGGTTCACCATGACGTGGGTGGGCATGTTCCTCGGGCTCCTCGCGGGATCGGAGGAGACCGCCGGCCAGCTGGCCGTCCTCACCTTTCCGGTCGCGATGGTGACCAACGTGTTCGTGCCGACCGGCGGCATGCCCGGCTGGCTGCGGACCGTCGCCGACTGCAACCCGATCAGCACGGTGGTGGCCGCCTGCCGTGAGCAGTTCGGCAACCCCTCCTCCCCGGGCAGCTCCTGGCCGATGCAGCACCCGGTGGTGGCCGCGCTGCTCTGGTCGGCGGGGCTGCTGCTGATCTTCGTCCCGCTGGCGGTGCGGAGGTACTCCAGCCACGGGCGGTAACCACGGCCGGGCGGGCCGCCGGGGGCCGCTGGTGCGGCCGGGCCGGGGTCCGTCCGGTGGACAGAGCGGCTGGTGCGGCAGAGGCTGGCGGGTGTGGAGTTCACCCATCTCGGCCGCACCGGCCTGACGGTCTCGCGTCTGTGCCTCGGCACCATGAACTTCGGCCCGCACACGCAGGAGGCCGACGCGCACCGGATCATGGACACCGCCCACGAGCAGGGCGTCAACTTCTTCGACACCGCCAACGTCTACGGCTGGGGCGAGAACAAGGGCCGCACCGAGGAGATCATCGGCAGCTGGTTCGCGCGCGGCGGCCGCCGCCGCGAGAAGACCGTCATCGCCACCAAGCTCTACGGCGGCATGGGGGAGTGGCCCAACGAAGGCAGGCTCTCCGCGCTGAACATCCGCCGGGCGGTCGACGCGAGCCTGCGGCGGCTGGGCACGGACTGGATCGACCTCTACCAGATGCACCACATCGACCGCGCGACATCGTGGGAGGAGATCTGGCAGGCGATGGAGGTGCTGGTCACCCAGGGCAAGATCATCTATGTGGGCTCCAGCAACTTCGCGGGCTGGCACCTCGCCCAGGCCCAGGAGGCCGCCAAGGCGCGCCACTTCTTCGGCCTCGCCAGCGAGCAGTCGCTCTACAACCTGCTGGAGCGCAGCCTGGAGCTGGAGGTCATCCCCGCCGCCCGGCACTACGGCCTCGGGCTGATCACCTGGTCGCCGCTGCACGGCGGGCTGCTCGGCGGCGTGCTCCGCAAGGAGCGCGAGGGGGTCCGGCGGGTCGACGAGCGCGCCGTGGCCCGGCTGGAGAGCAGGCGCGAGCAGCTCCGGGCGTACGAGGACCTGGCCGCCGAACTCGGCCACGAGCCCGGGGAGATCGCCCTCGCCTGGCTGCTCTCCCGTCCGGCCGTCACCGCCCCGATCGTCGGACCGCGCACCGTCGAGCAGCTGCACGCGGCCGTCCGGGCACTGGACGTGGTGCTCGACCGGCCGGCCCTGGACCGCCTGGACGAGATCTTCCCCGGCCACCGGACGGCTCCGGAGGACTACGCCTGGTGAGGCTCGGGGCCGGGCCCGCGTGCGGGCCTTCGGGGGGCCTGTTCGATGGCGGTCCGTCACACTGTGAGGTGTGAGCACCTCCGAGTCGGTCATCCACCAGGTCCCCTACTACGCGCAGTGGGAGTCGCCCGAGCTGGTGCCGGACATCCTGGCCGGTACCAGCCTGGCGGCCGACGACCCGTTCTGGGAACGCTCGGGTGCGGCCGACCCGGAGGAGTACGAGTACTGGTCCTGGCGGCTCTGCGGGGTGGCCTGCCTGCGGATGGCGCTCGACTTCTGGTGGGGCCTGGCCCCGCCCGCCGTCCGGCTGGCCGAGGAGTGCCTCGCCGCCGGGGCGTACGTGCGCCACCCGGACGGGCGGCTGGACGGGCTGATCCACGCGCCCTTCGCCGCGTACGTCCGGCGGCGCTGGGGGCTGCCGGCCGAGGCCCGCTCGCCGCTGACCCCCGAGGAACTGCCCGGCCTCCTGGCGGCGGGCCGGCTGGTGGTGCTCTCGGTGCACCCCTCGATCCGCACGCTCGACCCCGACCCGCCGCGCCAGGGCGGGCACCTGGTGCTCGCGGTCGGCGCCACCGAGCAGGAGCTGCTCATCCACAACCCCTCCGGATTCCCGGACGGCTCCCAGCGGTTCGCCCGGGTGCCGTGGGACGACCTGCCGCGGTTCTTCGCCGGGCGCGGCATCGTGCTGGGGCCGTTCGGCTAGCGGGCGCGGCAGAGGGGGCAGAGGTGGCAGAGGCGGGAGGTGCGGCACAGGCGGGAGGTGCGGTGTCGCACCTCCCGCCTGCGCGCGGCTCCCGGGCCGGAAGGCGTCCGCCCGGCGGGTCAATCCTTGGCGGGGACGTAGTACGGGCGGTTGTGGGCGGCCACCGGTGCGGACTGGTAGGTCCAGACGCCCGCGGCGGAGGCGTCGCCGATCAGCAGGGCGAGGTGGCGGCCCACCCCGCTCGCCGGGTCGGTGACGACGAGGCGGACCCGGCCGGCGGCGTCCGAGTCCAACGGGTGGTGCTGGTAGGGCTGGTAGACGTTCATCGGCCCGGCGAGCAGGCCGTCCTGCGGATGGGTGCCGTAGCCGGTGATCGGGGTGTTGGTGACGGGCTCGGAGGCCAGGCCGGTGAGGTCGGCGGCGAAGGAGAACAGTGGCTGGTCCCGGCGGTCGATCCCGGTGCGGTCGGCGCTGAAGTCGGCCGCCTTGCAGGTGACGGACCAAGTCCGCTCCTGGGGCGACCCGTTGAGGGACGGCATGACGGTCTCGAACCAGCCGGGGTACTTGGGTTCGGCGTAGAGCCGGCGGCCCGCGTCGATCGCGAGCGGGTTGTCGCACAGGACGTGGATCCGGGCGATGCCCAGGAGCTTGGTCTGGTCGAAGCCGCGCGCGTACTGCTCGTAGCCGAGCGCGGGCAGCCGGCCTTCGGCGCCGGCCGGGTGGGCGATGATGTTGACCTCGATCTCCTGGGTGATCCCACCTCCGTTCGGGTACTGGGCGAAGTACAGCTGGTAGTTGAGCGAGACGCAGGCACGTCCGTCGAACTCGGCGGCGGCCAGCCCGGGGTGCCGCTCGGCCAGCACCTCGCGGACAGGTGCGGGGTCGACCAGGTAGTCGATCCCGATGTTGTGCAGCGCGCCGTAGTGGAAGGGCAGTTGGTAGGGCGCGGGGACGGGCGGCAGGGGCCGGCGCTGGTCCTGGTTCACGGGTGGTCGGCTCCTTGGAGTGGGGTGGCGGCGCCTGGGACGCCGTGGGTGCCTTGGACGCTTCGGGTGCTTTGGGTGCTTCGGAGGACGATGTGGCGGCGGGCGAGCAGGTCGCGGTGGATCCGGTCCCCGCTGCGCAGGGCGAGCGCGGCCATCGTCAGCGAGGGGTTGGAGGTGGCGACGGTGGGCATGCTGCCGCAGCCCACCGCGTAGAGGTTGGGATGGTCCCAGCAGCGCTGCCACTCGTCGACCACCGAGTCGGCCGGTGAGCGGCCCATGATGTGGGTGCCCGCGCCGTGCCCGGCGGCCCGGTAGCCGTACGCGCGGCCCTGGTGCTCGAACCGGCCGGGCCAGGCGGGCCCGGCGTCGAAGCGGGTGTGGTCCTCGGCGCCCAGCAGCGCGAAGAGCTGGTCGGAGACGGTCTTCGCGGCGGCGAAACCGCGCTTCACGTAGTCGGACAGGTCATAGTGGATCACCGGGCGGGGCGTGCCGAGGGCGTCGAGGTGGCGCGGGTCGACGGTGACCCGGTTCGCGGGGTCGGCCTCCTGCTCCAGCTCGAACTGGAACGCGAACTCGCGGCCGATCCGGTCACCCAGGGTGCGGCGCAGCTCCGGCCCGGTCAGGCCGCGCCCGTCCGGGCCGCCGCCGCGCAGCAGGTCGGCGACCCGCTGCTCGGGCGGCCCCAGCGCCCAGGTCCAGCCCCAGTTGCCGATCTCGACCCGGAACGGCGCCCGGCGGGCCCGGGCCGCGCCGAACCGGAAGCCCTCCAGGCCGGAGGTCGAACCGGGCCCCCGGTAGGCACCGACCTGACGTGGCATCAGGCCCCAGGTGAGCAGCACCGGATGGTCCATCAGGTTGCGGCCGACCTGCCCGCTGCCGTTCGCGGCGCCGGAGAGCAGCAGCAGTTTGGCGTTCTCGATCGCGTGCGCCGCCAGCACCACCAGATCGGCGTCGGCGGTGTGCGTCCGGACGCCGCCGGGCGCACCGGTCACGCCCTCCTCGTACGTCCGGTACTCGACGCCGGTGGCCCGCCCGTCCGGCGCGAGCCGGACGCGGGTGGCCACGGCCCGGGTCGCCAGGTGGACGGACGGGCCCCAGCGGGCCTGGGTCCGGAGCGGCGTGTACTTGGCCCGGGAGGGGCAGATCGGCACGCAGCTGGCGTGCCCCTGGCACAGCGGGCCGTCGGCGGACCCGCCGGTGCCGTGCGGGTCCGGGGGGCCGCTCCGGGCGTACTGGGGGCCGGGGAGGCCGTTACGGGTGCGGTCCGGGTCCGGGAGGCCGTTGCGGGCGTGCGGGGTGCCCGTCACCCGCAGGCGGGCCGGCTCCGGGGCGCCCGGATCCCGTACGGTCCGGCCGTCCAGCGCGTCGGCCATCGCCTGGTCCAGGTAGCTGCGCGGGATCGCCCGCATCGGGAACCGGTAGCCGTCGCGGAACGGCAGGCCGACGGCCGCGCGCTGCTCGTCCAGGTCGGCGGCCACCCCGATGTGGTGCTCGGCCTGCTCGTAGTACGGCTCCAGATCCCGGTAGCCGATCGGCCAGTTGCGACCGTGGCCGAAATCCCCCGAGTGGAAGTCCTCCGGATGCATGCGCGGCGTCAGTCCCGTCCAGGCGAGCCCCGTCCCGCCGTTGGCGCGCAGGTACCCGCTGGCGTAGGGGAGCGGTCCGCGCTGTACGAGGTACCCGTCGTCGGGGCCGCCGGTGAGCGCGGTGACGTCCGGCGAGGGAGCCGAAGTACTCGTCCGGTACGGCGAGTTGGGTACCTTGAGCGCCGCCGTCCGGTACTGCTCCAGCGCCTGCTCGTGCCCCTGGTCGCCGCCGGGCGCACCGAGGCCGGCCTCCAGGACCAGGACCCGCCAGCCGTGCTCGCCCAGCCGCTGGGCGACCAGCGACCCGGCGAAGCCCGCGCCGACGACGATCACGTCCCACCGCCGGCCCTCCGGCCCGCTGTTGCCCATGTCGTCCACGGGTTCGCCGCTCATCGGTCCGCCGTCGTGGGCCGGGCTCCGGGCGTGCCCTGGGCGGGCCGGGCGGCCGGTGCGGCGGCCCAGCTGCCGTACCCCTGCGGGGTGGTGCCCGGTGCGTGGCCGCCGAAGGACCGCCAGACCAGGCCCCCGGCGTAGGCCCGGGCGGAGACCACGAACGGCTCGTCCGCCGCCTGCCCCGTTCCCGTCCAGGTCCCGGTGTACCAGAGGTGGGTGACCGCCCGGGCCAGCTCGCGCTGTGGCTCGTCGGCGTGGGTGCCGACTTCACCGGGGATAGGGGAAGGGGAGGGGGCGGTGAGGCGGCTGAGCTGCTCGGCGCCGGCCCGCTCCAGCAGCACCGTGCGGTAGAGGCCGGCGAGTCCGGTGCCGCGTAACTCGTCGGTGTCGAAGCCGGTCAGCTCGGCCGAAACCGCGATGAACTGGTCCAACGTCACTGGCGAACCCCCCAGAGGTCATGGTCATGACGACAGCGTCGTCATGATCCTTCCTCGCCTCCGGGGGACTCATGCATACCGGCACGGACTTCCGGCGCCGCGCTCGGCGGCCCGCCTTCCGGCACCTCGGCGGGCGGGTTCGATCAGTGGTGGTGGCCGCCGCCGGAGTCGTGGTGCGAAGGGGAGGGACTGCTGTCGAAGCTCGGGCCCGGGCCCGGGGCGTGGTGGCCGTCGTGGTGCCCGCTGTGGTGGTCGTGACCGTGGCCGTGGTTGCCGCCCGTGGCGCCGGGGTCGGGCCAGGCGTCGTACCGGGACCAGCGCTGGGGGTCGTCCTGTTCGGGCAGCCAGTCGAGGTTGCCCGGCCTGCCGTACGGCTGTCCCGGGCCGGGCCGTTCGGCGGCCTTGGCGCTGCGCACGGCCGCGCGCAGTGCCAGCCCGACGACGAGCAGGATGACACCGACCAGGCAGGCGAAGAACACCACGAAAACCAGGCCGATCATCATGCGGGCTCTCTCCCCTTACGGTCGGCTGTCGGACGCGGGCGCGGGCGCCGCTCTGCCGCCCTGGCTGGAGCAAGCCTGCAGCGGCCGGGCGGCTGCCGCCCGACACCCTACTCGACCGGCTCCCGGGAGCCCGGTCAAGGCAGGGCACACGGGGTCCGGCCTGGTCCCGTGGGTCCGCCGTCCGTCCGGACCGCGCGCTCGCGGACCGTCCGCGAGCGCGCGGGCGGTCGGCGTTGGACCATGGGAGGGGCCCGGGGACCCGTGATGCTCGGCAAGACCTTCAAGGGGCTCACCGACGAGCTGCTCGCCCGGCAGACCGGGCAGTTCCCGGCCCGGGAGGAGAGCCGCGAGGGACACGTCGTCCGGGTGCGCCCGGAGCTGGTGGTGGAGATCGCCTTCGACGGCCTCCAGCGCAGCCCCCGCTACCCGGCCGAACTCGCGCTGCGCTTCGCCCGGGTCGTGCGCTGTCGGACGGACAAGGTGTCGGCGGAGGCTGACACCATCACCACGGTAAGGGAGTTGGCCCGGCTCGCCGGGCCGGCACAGTCGGAGGAAGGGGACGGCTGATGGGCACCGCAGGACTCTCCCGGGCGCGACTCGACCGCCTGCACGACACCATGGCCGCGCACGTCGAGCACGGCGCACTGCCCGGCCTGGTCGCCCTGGTCGGCCGGGGCACCGACGTGCACGTCGAAGCGCTCGGCACCATGGCGGTCGGCGGCGCCGAGCCGATGCGGCGCGACACCCTCTTCCGGATCGCCTCGATGACCAAGCCGGTGACCGCCGCGGCCGCGATGATCCTGGTGGAGGAGTGCCGGCTGTGGCTGGACGATCCGGTCGACCCGCTGCTGCCCGAGCTGTCCGGCCTGCGGGTGCTGACCCGGCTGGACGCGCCGCTCGACGAGACCGTCCCGGCCGAGCGTCCGATCACCGTCCGCGACCTGCTGACCTTCCGGATGGGCACGGGGGCCGTGCTGGCGCCGCCCGGCCGGTACCCGATCCAGCGGGCGCTGGCCGAGGCCGGGCTCGCCCCGGGCGCGGAACCGCCCACGGTCGGGCCGGACGAGTGGCTGCGGCGGCTCGGCGCTCTGCCGCTGATCCACCAGCCGGGCACGGCGTGGATGTACCACACCGGCTCGGACGTGCTGGGCATACTCGTCGAGCGGGTCACCGGGGGCTCGCTGGGGGAGTTCCTGCGCGAGCGGATCTTCGAACCGCTCGGGATGCGGGACACCGCGTTCCACGTCCCGCAGGACCGGCGGCACCGGCTGGCCACCAGCTACCGGGCCGACCCCGCGACGGGTGAACTGGTGCCGCACGACGATCCGGCCGACAGCCGCTGGGGCGGCCCGCCCGCGCTCGAATCCGGCGGGGGCGGGCTGGTCTCCACCGTGGACGACTACCTGGCGTTCTGCCGGATGATGCTGGCCAAGGGCCGCCACGGCGGCGGACGCGTGCTGTCCCGGCCGTCGGTGGAGCTGATGACCAGTGACCATCTGACACCCGAACAGCGTTCCGGCGCCCGGGTGTTCTTCGGCGACACCCGGAGCTGGGGGTTCGGGGTCGGCGTCACCGTCCGCCGCGACAACCTCTGGGCGGTGCCCGGCCGGTTCGGCTGGGACGGCGGCCTCGGCACCTCCGGGTACTCGGACCCCGCCGAGGACCTGGTGGGCATCCTGATGACGCAGCGGCTGCTGAGCTCGCCCGAACCGCCCGCGCACGTCAGCGACTTCTGGACTTCGGCGTACCAGGCGATCGAGGACTGAGGCGGCGGCCCGGGCGGGCGCGGGCGGAACGGGCGGAACGGGCCGGGCGGGTGTCCGGCCGGTGGGGTCAGTCCCCGGCCGGGAGGCCGACCGGGTTCAGCAGGGGCAGTTCGGCGCGGCAGGCCGTCGCGATCGGCTTGAGGTCGGCGGCGAGCTGGTCGAGCTCGTCCCGGTGGAAGCCGGACCAGACCCGGGCGGCGGCCAGATCGGTGGCGGCTTCCAGGGCGTTGTGGCGGGCCCGGCCGGCGGGGGTGATGGTGCCGTCCGGGCTCAGCCAGCCGCGCGCCGTCAGCCGCTCGGTGGCGGTGTCCCACTCCTGGTCCGTCCAGCCCCGGTACTGCTGGAGCATCTCGCGCCGACTGTCCAGCGCGCAGCGCACCACCAGCGCCTCGCAGCCGGTCAGCCCCTCGGTGACCAGGGCTGCGACATGCCCGTCGCCACGGTGCTCGCGCAGCACCGTGGTGGCGTGCCAGAGCCGCGCCAACTGCCCCTCGGGGCGCGGGAGTACGGCGTTGGCGGAGGCGAGTACCCGGCCGGCGCAGTCCAGACCGTCGACGGCCCGCTCCAAGGTCGCCACCGAACGCTCGACCAGCTCCGGCTTGACCGTCACCAGCACCCGCTCCAGCGTCGCGGTCGCGCCCGCCACCCGGGCCGCCAACGCGGCCTCGGGGGTGGCGCGTTGCCACACGTCCGGCAGCGCCCGCTCGACCATCGCGGGTGCGAAGCTGAAGAACGCGGCGATCACCGGTGCCGCCTCCACCGGGCCCAACGGCGCCGACCGCCCGGCGAAGTAGCCGCGCCAGTAGCCGCGCAGCCCGGCCGCCTCGTACGCCGCCCGGCCCTCGGGCGAGAAGTAGGTCAGTGCGTGCACGGGCTCGAAGAGCCACCAGAGTGCTCGGGCGGGATGCACCAGCTCAGCCATCGGTCACCTCTCGGTCATGGTCACAGCGCCCACGACCCTAGCGCGCCACCGCCGTGACGTGGGTCACGGCCGGATCCCTGCCCGTACGCCGCGCACCGCACACCGTGCACGCGCCGCACGCCGCACGCCGTTCACGCGCCGCACTCCTCACGTGCCGCTCGGGCGCTGGTTGCTGCTCGTGCCTCGCGTACCGCTCACGCCCCGCGCTCACACCCCGCAGGTCGCAGGAGGGATGATGGGACCCAGGTGGCAGCTCCCGCCGCCCGCACCGAGCTGTGAGGTACCCGGAAATGGCGCAGATCAACCCCAGCATCCTGTCCGCCGACTTCGCCCGCCTGGCCGAGGAGGCCGAGGCGGTCCGAGGCGCGGACTGGCTCCACGTCGACGTGATGGACAACCACTTCGTCCCCAACCTGACGCTGGGCGTGCCGATCGTCGAGTCGCTCGCCCGGGCCACCGACATCCCGCTCGACTGCCACCTGATGATCGAGCAGCCCGACCGCTGGGCCCCGCAGTTCGTCGAGGCCGGCGCCGGGTCGGTCACCTTCCACGCCGAGGCCGCCGCCGCTCCCGTCCGGCTGGCACGCGAGATCCGGGCGAAGGGGGCCAGGGCCTCGATGGCGCTCAAGCCCGCCACCCCGATCGAGCCGTACGAGGACCTGCTGCCCGAGCTGGACATGGTCCTGATCATGACGGTCGAGCCCGGTTTCGGCGGCCAGGCGTTCCTGGACATCATGCTCCCCAAGATCCGCCGCACCCGTCAGCTGATCGACAAGCACGGGCTCGACCTCTGGCTCCAGGTCGACGGGGGAGTCTCCGCCGCGACCATCGAGCGCTGCGCCGAGGCGGGCGCCGACGTCTTCGTGGCCGGCTCGGCCGTGTACGGCGCCGCAGACCCGGCGGAGGCGGTCCGCGCCCTGCGCGCCCAGGCCGCGGCCGCGACGGCCGGCGCGCCGTGGGCCTGCGCGCACTGACGGGGGTGCCGGGCCGCCCTGTCGACGGACTGTGACAGGGCTGTGCCCGGACGCCGACCCGCCGTGCCGGGCCGCTCCGTACAGTGGTGGCTCGCCGTCCGAGGGGGAGTCATGAACAGAGCAGCCGAACGCGGTCCGGGCCGCCGGACACTGCTGCGAGCCGCAGCCGGCCTCGGCGGTCTGGCGGTGGTCGGCGCGGGCGCGAGCGCCGCGATGGCCGAGGACGTGCTGCCCGGCGGCGTCCGGCTGCGCCGGGCGCTCGGCATGACGGGGACGGACGGCACCGTCCCCCGGATCCCCGCCGGGCCGGTGCGCAGCACGGACCTCCACTCGGCGGCGCGCGGCACGACCGTCCGGATGATCACCATGCTGCCGCCCGGCGCCGGGCTGCGGGCCGCCGACCTCCCGGTCTGCGTCGCGCTGCACGGTCGAGGCGGTGACGCCCAGTCGATGGCGGACCTCGGGCTGCCGCAGTTCCTGGCCGCCGCCGTCGCGGCGGGCGCACCGCCGTTCGCCCTGGTGGCCGTGGACGGCGGAGCCGACACCTACTGGCACGCCCGGACACCCGCCGACGACCCGCAGCGGATGCTCGTGTCGGAGCTGCCGGGCTGGCTCGCCGCCCAGGGGCTGCGGACACCCGGCGGCGCACTCGGCATCTCGGCGGGCGGTTCGGGCGCCCTGCGCTACGCCCGCAACCGGGGCGCCGGCTTCGGTCCGGTGGCGCTGCTCAGCCCGGCGCTGTTCCGCAGCTGGCCGGACGCCAGGACGATCGACGGCTTCCGCGACGAGGCGGACTGGCGCGACCACGAGCCGCTGCTGCACCTGGGCGAGCCGCACGGCCGGCCGCTCGGCGTCTGGTGCGGCACCGAGGACCCGTTCTGCCCGGCGGCCCGGGTGCTGAGGGCGGGCGCGGCGGTGGCCCGCTTCCCGCGCGGGGAGCACACCGGCGGCTTCTGGCGGCGGATGCTGCCGGAGGCGGTGCCGTTCCTCGGGCACGCGCTCCAGGCCCTTCCGGCGCCAACTGCTTCGTGATCGGGTCCGGCTGACGGATGATCGTAGCGACGTCCCTTTCCGGCGGAGCGCGCGTACTACGGAGCACCCATGAGCAATCTCGACCTCAGGCCCACCCCGACCACCTGCGGCGGTGAGGCCGAGACCGGTCCGGTCCGCGAACTGCTGACCGGCCGTTCGGTGAAGCTCGGCGAGTCCACCGAGGTCCGCCGGCTGCTGCCGAACCTCGGACGGCGGATGGTCGGCGCCTGGTGCTTCGTCGACCACTACGGTCCGGACGACATCGCGGACGAGCCGGGCATGCAGGTCCCGCCCCACCCGCACCTCGGGTTGCAGACCGTCAGCTGGCTGCACGAGGGCGAGGTGCTGCACCGCGACAGCCTGGGCAGCCTGCAGACCGTCCGGCCGTACGAACTCGGCCTGATGACCTCCGGCCGGGCGATCTCGCACTCGGAGGAGTCCCCGCGCGAACACGCCCGGCTGCTGCACGGCGCCCAACTCTGGGTCGCCCTCCCGGAGGCCCACCGCCACACCGCCCCCACCTTCGAGCACCACGCCGCCCTGCCCACCGTCACCGCCCCCGGCCTGCACGCCACGGTCATCATGGGCACCCTGGACGGCGCCACCTCACCCGGCACGGCCCACACCCCCCTGGTCGGCGCCGACCTCGCCCTCCGCGAGGGCACCCAGACCCGCCTCCCCCTGGAACCCGGCTTCGAGTACGCCGTCCTGGCGATGACCGGCAGCGTCGACGTGGACGGCGTCCGCGTCGAGCCGGGCGCACTGCTCTACCTGGGCTGCGGCCGCCGCGAGCTGCCACTGCGGGCGCTCAGCGACAGCTCGGTGATGCTGCTCGGCGGCGAGCCGTTCGAGGAGAAGATCGTGATGTGGTGGAACTTCATCGCCCGGACCGACGAGGACATCAGGCAGGCGCGGGAGGAGTGGATGACCGGCACCCGCTTCGGTGAGGTGCACGGCTACGACGGTGACCGGCTGGCCGCTCCCGAGGTGCCCCAACTGCCCCTGAAGCCACGGGGAAGGGTGCGCTGACCTGGGGCTCTGCCCAAACGCCACCGGCGCGGCCGAAGCACCCTGATCCGCACCGACTCCGCCGGCGGTGCTCACGAATTCCTGAACTGGCTCACCACACGTGGCCGGTGGCTGTCCTACTCCGTCGGGATGACGATCACCGACGCCGTCCACCACGCTGTACTGCAGGTCCCGGCCCCGGCCCCGGCCTGGACCCTTGCGGTCGAACCCGACGGCCAGGTCCGCGACGGTGCCCGGGTTGCCGAACTGGCAGGTGATGTCCTGAACTGCTGGCCGGCGGGGATGCGGCTGGTCGTGCGCAGGGAACGGCCGTACCCCGATGCGCAGTTGAGGTTCACCGACGCTGACGGGATGACGGGCCCAAGCCTGCCGCTGGGAACCCGAACGCATGCGACTGCGGCTGTTTTCCGCTGCCGCCGCCCGCCTGGTCACCACCGACCGCCGCCGCATCCTGCGCTTGGTCCGCCACTGGTCCTGGACCGACGTGATCACCAGCGTCTTCGTCCGAATGCACGCCCTGCCGAACCCCGACTCAACAGCAACAACGACCCATCCCGACGAACCAACGACCGCCTCCGGAACCGTGGAACCCGGCGCACACCCGACGCGACAGCCGGGCCCTCGGTCCGCCCACCACCGCCCCGAAAAGCCGAAACGGCCCACCGGGAGAACTGACGGGCCCGTCACGAAGATCGAGGCTGGTTCGCGCACTCAACCCAAATCGGGAGTTCGACGAGACCGTTCATGACCGCAGTATCGTGGAAACGTAGCTCTGACGGCTCCACGGTCAGGCCGAAACTCGTTGTTCCCGAGAGAAACGCGCGCAGCGCCTGCGCCGCAATCAGACGTGTGACTGGAATACCCAGGCATGAATGCCGCCCGTGGCCGAACGTCAGGTGTTCGAAATCCAGACCGCGAGTGGGGTCGAACCTGTGAGAATCGGGAAGTGCTGATGTGTCCCTGTTGCAAACGTCCACCCCGATGACGAGCAGAGTACCTGCGGGAACTGCGTACTTGCCGATCACGGATGGCTCCTTGGTCATCCGATAGATCCCCCGCGCAATCGGGCTCGCGTACCGCTGCACCTCATGGACGAGGCCGGGCAGCAGAGTCTCGTCATCGCGTACGAGACTCTGAGTCCTCGGATCTTGTGCCAGGCAGAGGATTCCGTTCGTGATCAGTGCCGCCAACACCTCGACACCCGACAGGGCGAGCAGTCGAGTGTTCGCCGCAACCTGTCGATCGTCGAGAGAAGGTAGTTCCGCCATCAGGTCCGACACGAAGTCATCGGCGGGGTGAGCACGCCTGTCGCGCACCCAGTCGATGAGTGTGGCGTCAAGTTCGTGCACCGGGTATCCCTGGTAAACGGCGGTCCTCAGGGTCGAGACGAGTTTTTCGTCGAGTCCCAGCAATCGCGACATGACACTGTTGGCGATGGGCACGCCGATCGACGCGACCGCGTCGATCCTCCCCAGGGCGAGAGCGCTCGCGATCGAGTGTTGGACATCCCGGATCAGCTGGTCCGAGACATCGCGCACGCGAGTGTCGATGACCCTCCGAAGTGCGCGCCGTACGCGACGGTGCTCTTCCCCGTCGGTTTGGTTGACCGCGAAGACCATATCGGACGTCGAATCCGGATGCGACTCGGCGGGCTCGTCGAAAACGCTCGCCATGAGTTCGCCCGCACTGCCGTAGGTTTCGACGTCGGACAAGATGCGGGTGGCTTCGCGGTGATCGTTGACGAGCAGTCCCACTCCTGCCGATCCCATGCGCATCGGAACGACGGTAGCGGCTGGATCCGCCGGCCCTCGCGACAAAGTCCGCTCATCGAGTGTCTTGCGGAAGAGAATGTTGCCTTCAGACACACCAGACTCCTTGCCTTGCGGCAATACCCACACAGTGGTCGCCGGAGCGAAAGACGAGGTCGTGCAATTCAAGAGCGTGCAGACCGGGCGCCTCTACGGGGGTGATCGTGTGCCCCCAATGGATTTCGCCAAGAACGGCTGCCGCCGGTTCCTGGCGGTCGATATCGACGTGGCGACGGTCCCCGTAGCCTGTGTCCTCAACGGCTGGGAACGTCGGACCGCGCCGCTGCATCGAGCGGAGATTCACTGGCGTGAGGAGTCTTCGCCCGCTCGACCGCCGCTCTGCCGTCTGCTGCGTCACCAACGCAGTCCTGTCGCGAGCGCCAGATAGGTGGCGTCCTCATGAAAAACGATTCCGAGCTCCGTCCAGTTCTCGACGAGCTCTTCGAGCTGACCTTCCCGCACTGCAATCCCGAGTGAGCACATCGTGGAAGCCAGTGCAGGAAGCGTTTTGCCCTTGGCCAGTGCACGGTAGGCCTCGGTTTCGAGACCCGGTCGAAGCACCACCTCACGGGAGGGCCAGGCGGGCCGGTCGTCGACGACGACGAGCGAGTCGTCCGGCGCCGGCAGAGCGACCAGCCGGGAAATCGATGCGTTGGCCCTCCAGTTCGCGACGGCTTCGCGCAACATCTCACACGTCTCAGGTGAGATGCCGGCGGGCTCGGACTCGAACACGTAGACGAAATCATCGAGGTCGTCCACTACCCCCTCGTAAGCGCTCACCAGGTTGAGCGAGGGACCGAGAACCCGGAGGCCGAGTTCCGGATCGTCGAAGTAGGGGCTGAAGCGTTCCAGTTTGATCGGGAACACCCCGGCGGGCGGCGTCAGATGATGGAGGGACGGGAGCGAGTCGATCAACCCCGTGTAGTCGTGGTCATGCTCCCCGGGGAAACCCATGAGGATGTTCCACGACGGATAGATCCTGGATGTGGCACAGTCCCGTAGGAATCGCACGTTCTGCCACCCGGTAACCCCCTTGCGCATGATGCGTAGGATGGGTGTGCAGAGGCTCTCGACTCCCGGTTGTAGTTGCGTGAAACCGGCGCGCGCAAGGGACTCGAGTTGACTGAAATTGAGGTTCGACTTCACCTCGGCGAACAACCGGACGTCCCATTCGGCGGGCAGTGCCATATCCGTGGTCAGTCGAACGACATGGTCGGGCGCCAAGATGTTGTCAGAAAATACCAGGTCAAGCACATTGTGCCGACGGACAGCCCGGCCGGCCTCCGCTCGCACGCGCTCGGCGGGCTTTGCGCGATGGGTCATGGCCGACCCGTTCAAGCCGCAGAATGTGCAATGGTGTTTAGCGCCCCACCAGCATCCGCGGCTGGCCTCCAGAGGAATCTTGACATCGATGAGTTGAGCGGCCGGAGACTTCCGCAAATCGCGGAAATAGTGATCGTAGACGGGCTCCGGCACCTCGTTCATGGAGACGGGCTTCGGTCCGATGGGGTTGCTCACCGAGGCTCCGTCGATGGCGGACCGCCAGCACAGGCCGGGCACGGCACGCAGCAGTTCGTCATGCCTGTTCTCGTCACCGCTGCGACATCCTGCGATGTGGGCGACGAGTGGCGCGATCGAGCGCTCCGCCTCGCCCCGGATCACGTAGTCGAACTCCGCGCGAGCGCGGTGGACTGCCGTACCTTGAACGCCGTCGCAGTTCGCCCCGCCGAGAATCGTCACAACGCTCGGGTGCAACTCCTTGACGCGGTGCGCGAGCGCGAACGAGGCGATGTTCTGATCGAACGTCGTCGTCAACCCCAGGACATCGACACCTGACGTGACGAGATCCCGGGCCAACTCGTCGATGAAGGCGGGCGCCGCGCGGAACATCGCACAGTAGGCATCAATGTGCTCACTGTCGCTCACGAGGTCATAGAAACTCGTGTGGCGTGGGTCGATACCTGGGCGGAAACAGCTGGAGAAGACCCATTCGCCGACCCCGAACACTTCAGCATCGACGATCAGTTCGTAGTGTTCACGTTCGAGGCCCGCCTCCCGGACCAGGAAGTCGAGCCACCGGATATTGGCATAGACGACGTCGAGCTTTGCAACTTCTCCGCGCTGCTCGAACAACGGAGCGATCGTGCTCAGTGCCAGTGAGGGCATGTCGACCACGGCCCAGGGCATGCAGACCAACGCAACCGAAAGGGCATCCTCGTGCACGACCGGCGGGACTGGATCCAGCACCGGTCGGTTGTGCCCGATCTGCATCAATTCCACTTCGGCTCCTTATCGATTTCGGTCGGCGGGCTTCTCGGTCTCGGTGGTCACCCGCGCCCCTCGGAAGAGCACCGGGAGCCACAGGAGACATGCCAGCAGGGGGACCGCGGCGTAGGTGGCCATGCCCACACTGGAGCCCAACCCGTCCATGAGCGTGCCGAGGACGAGATAGCCGGTGCCGATGAGCGCCGACTCCACGAATGCGATCATCGACAGCAGGCTCGCCCGGTGGCGCGACGGCACTGCCTCGTGGAACACGTTGTCCACGAGCACGGCGGTGATCTCGGGAATTCCGACCAGGACCAGGAACGCGCCGACGGTGACCCAGACAAGGCCGAGGCCGCTGAGGCCGAGCGCCACGGCGAGCGTCAGGAGAGACACCGGGAGGATGACCCGGTACCCGATGCGCCGGTTCGCGCGGTCCGACAGCAAGGGAGTGAGTCCGCCGACGAAGAATCCCGCCGCTATGACCACGCTGACCAGTGCAGTGCTTGCTCCCTGATCGGAGAGGGTCTTCTGCGTGAAGATGATGTACGGCGTCAACGTCGCGTGCAGCAGCCCGGACACCACGACCAGCGTCACGAGCGCCGGCGTGGCGACCCGGAGCATCGCCCGCCAGGCTGTGGCGTCGCGGTGCCGCTCCTCGGCTCCGTCCTGCTCGTCCACCGCGTCCGAGCCGCGGATCTCGGGCACCCGTGACATCAGCACCACCACGGACAGGACGAGGCACGACGCCGAACCGACGTAGACGATTCCCCAGGAGAACCGCTGCAGTTGGCCGCCGAGGACGATGGCGACTCCCGAGGTGACCGTCCCGAGCATGGTGAACCGGGACCTGATCCTGACGTAGCCGGCCGTCGCGCCACGACGTACGAGCAGGTCGTACAGCAGGGCGGTGTCCGAACCGGAGACAAAGGCCATGCCCACGCCCTGGCCGATGAACAGCGCCAGGATCACCCAGTAGTCGGAGGACGTCACCTGACCGAGCAGGCATCCGGCTACCACCAGCTGGCCGATCACGATGCAGGCACGCCTGCCGATTCGGTCAGCGATGACTCCCGTCGGCAACTCCGCAAGTCCGCTGACCAGGTAGATCAGTGTCTGAAGGATGGCCACCTGTCCGGCGGAGAAGCCTCGGTGCAGAAGGTAGAGGACGAATACGCCACGCTGGAACAGCGAGTTGGCGAGCACGGCGTATACGTAGAACGGGCGCGTGACGGTTCGGACTGCATCGTCGACTGCAGCCGACCCGTCAAGGGCCTCCGTGGTGCCGGTCATGCTGCGGGCTCCCCCTGGTGACTCCGGTGATCATTGGTGTTGGGCCTCCGCCGTCGCCCGGAGCTCCAGTCCGTACTTCGCGCAGGACATCGGGCCGACCCTCCGGGAACCGTTGCCGGCGTCGCGGCCGTTCTCGGTGGAGGTCCCACGTGCTGGAACCCATGGCGTGCATCTCCTGGAAACGGTTGCGCACATCTTGGAGCCGGCGTGGGCGTGAGGTCGGGGAAATCCCGGATCTCGTCACTTGGTTCCCGGGAGGACGGCCGTGGGCGGCGACTGCGTCCTGTGAGGGTACCGGAGCCCTGGTCGGCTCGTCGGCGAGTTCGGTGACCGCCCGGAAGCAGGATTTCCGCCGTCCTGAAGCGGACGAAGCACTCAGAGCGTGTTTGAGATCTGGCTTCGTCCGCCCGAAGAAGGGCTGGCCGAGCGGGACTTGGTGCGTGCGAGCGCAGGGCGGACGGCCTCGTTCGTACGGGAGGTACGGGCGCGGCGTTCCAACGTAGTGAGGGCGCGTGCCAGGCCCCGTTCGGCAGGAGGCAGATCTCGAACGCGCTCTCAGACACACCAGATCCCCTGGCGCACGGGAAGACCCACACAGTAGTCACCGGAAGAGAAAGCCAAGCCGTCCAGTGTGAGGCTGTGAATGACGGCCCGCTCCACGGTCGTGATCTCACGTTCCCAGTCGACGGTCTCGAAAACGTTCGCCTCGGGTGTGGAACGGTCGATGACGATGCGTCGGCGGGAACCCAGACGCGTGTCGTCGACGGAGATGACCGTCGGACCGCGCCGTGCGAGGAGCTGCGCATCAGCTCGTGGCGGCCATACGAAAGTGCCGTCAGGCCGACGCGGCGGATCGAGGTGCTGGAGGCATCGGACGTCGAGGTCGCCGCATTCGCCACTCCACAAGACCCGCAGGCCGACGCCGCGCGCGTCGCGCAGCAGTGCGATCAGGGCGACGAGATCGCGATCGGACATGGACGGCATGACGTGATGTCCGGACAACCGCACTCCGGCGTAACCCGTTCGCACCAGGGAGACGAGGTCTGCCCGACTGCCGACGGAACGGAATTCCATCGTCGCGAGCAGGTGCCGACGGCTCGACCGCGGGTGTGCTGTCGGCGGGGTCACCAGCGCAGTCCCGTCGCGGGTGCCAGGTAGAGTGCGCCCTCCTCCACCACCGGCGGACTCGGCTCCTGCTCCGGTCGGACATGCCCGATCTGTAACAACTCCACTCCGCCTCCTGTCACCGGCTCGACCTCATTCACTTACCAGCTCACGGGCATTTCCTTGACGCCGTACCCGAGCCCGTCGTCCATGAACGGGAGGTCGCCGAGGTCGACGGCCAAGGCCAGTGTCGGAATGCGCCGGAACAAGGCGGCGAACACGACCTGGAGTTCCAGGCGGGCCAGCGGTTGGCCGGTGCACTTGTGCACACCGAACCCGAAGGCGAGATGCCGGCCGGCATCGCGGCGCAGGTCCAGCACCCCGGCACCGGGGAACACGCTTTCGTCGCGGTTGCCGATCTCCTCCGGGAGGATCAGACCCTCGCCGGCTCGGATCAGCTGCCCGGCGATCTCGATGTCCTCCACGGCCACGCGGCGACGGCCGGGCTGAACGGTGGTCAGGTACCGCAGCAGCTCGTCGACGGCCGCAGCGACCTCGGGGCCGTCGGCGTCCTTCAGCACGGCGATTTGGTCGGGATGGAGCAGCAAGGCCAGCGTGCCCAGCGCAATCATGCTGGCCGTGGTCTCGTGCCCCGAGACCAGCAGGAACAGGACCAGCATCACCAGCTCGTGCCGGTTCAGCTGGCCGGTGGCCAGCCGTTCGGTGGCCAGCTGGGACAGCAGGTCGTCATCGGGGTCATCGAGCTTGCGGCCGATCAGCTGAGCCAGGTAGCGATACAGCTCGCCCCCGGACTTGCTCACGACATCGTCCGGAACGTCGCTGCTGGTCACTGTCCTGATGGCGCGATGGAAGAAGTCGTGGTCCTCGTACGGGACGCCGAGCACGTGGCAGATGACCATGGACGGGATCGGCAGGGCGAACGCCGCCACGAAATCCGCCGGCTTCGGGCCGGCCAGCAGAGCATCGATGTGGTCGTCGACGACTTGCTGGACGGTGGGCCGCAGTTGCTCGACGATGCGGGGGGTGAACGGCCGGGCGATCATCCGACGCAGCCGGAGGTGCTCGGGGCCTTCCATGGCGGTCAGGAACTGGCCCTCTTCATGGTGATCCTGCAGAAACTGACTGTGGAACGGGTAGCCCGACTGCATCCAGTCCGCGCTGACCCGGCGGTCCGACAGCAGCGCGCACTGCTCCGCATGCCTCGTCACCAGCCACGGAGTGCTGCCGTCCCAAAGCCGAACTCGGACCAGCGGTGCCCGTTCCTGCAGTGCGGCGAGCTCAGGTGCCGGATCCAGCGGACAGCCGGGCGCCCTGGGAATCGGAAAGAACGGGACCGCCGTGGATTCCAGATCAGAAACATCGGCCTGCGAAGACGTCACAATCCTAGCTCCGTCCCGAATGTCACATAACGGAAGAAACCGGTTTCGCTGAACGGAGTGATCGCCGAATCGGCTTCCGCGGCCTGCGGATTCCGGCGCCTTGATCTTTTTGCGCCACATGGCGGGAAGCCATCCACGTTCAACCCTTGTCCGCCGAAGGTGAGCAGCATCGAGCTGCGACCTCTCTGCTTGGCACCGTGCCGGACCGTCAGCAGCCTACCCAGACTCGATCAAGTCCTACAAGGGGCGGGGGAAAGGTCCGGCGTCCGTCGGTCGGCGGACATCGGGGCACGTACGCGATGCGGGAGTTCGTGCACGCGAGCCCCTGCCGGAACCGCACGGGCCGTCAGCAGTTCCTGCCCCGCGAAATTCCCCCGTCCGGAGCGGTGGAGTGCTACTTCTCCCTCCGGGGTGACGAGGGCCCCAGGTCCGGGGGGAGTCACGTTCACCAGTTTTGATCATGGGATGCCCCGGTGAGGGGATGACGTTCTTGCACGGTGGACGGTGGATTCGATCATCCAGCGGTGGATGCGCGCGATCTGTTGGGCGTACGGGAACAGCAGGTCATCGACGCCGGCGACCTCTACCTCGGGTACTTCCTCGCGGCCGTGGAGACGCCCTCGTGATCTTCCGTACCGGAAGCCTGAGGAACTCACATCGTCGCAGGCCACAGGGTGCTTCCTCATTCCCGGCAACATCATTTCCGCACAGTGACCAATAGATCGTGGATCAAGTGTTGCGCCGGACAACGTGGAACTTCCTATTGACGGGGCATCAAGGACCCTATTAGATGAAGCTGCTGGTGCCAGTCAAGGCGAAGAGGAGACAACGATGACGCAGGAAGTGCAAGAACGTCCGGTGATCGTGATGAACGAGGCGGAGCCGAGCATGGTGCTCTTCTCCGACGAGGAAGGTCTCGACCTCGCCGATGACGTCGAGCTGATCACTCTGTCGTCGGCTACTTTGGGTGCCATCGTTTCGCGGCGCTGCTGATCGCATCCGATGCCGACCCCGATACGACTGGCCCTCTCGTTCGCAGGGGAGGGCCAGGTGTCGGTTCGAGCGTCCACGCAGAGTGCTCGCGTGACGCTCGGCCGGCCCTTGATCAATGCCGACATCAATTCTCCGTTCTTCGTTCCTCTCGGACTGCTCTGCATTGCCTCACCGCTGATGGCGCACGGTCATCCCACCGTCGTCGTCGATCTGGAGTACGAGCACCGGATCGGTGCCTTCGAGCCCGGTGACGCCGACTGGCTCGACCGGACCTGTGCTCGTCTGCTCGCCGCCGATCCCGACATTCTCGGCCTCACCTGTCTCGCGGACACCCTCCCGGCATGCCTTCTCATCGGGCGTCAGGTCAAGCGGCTGCGGCCCGGTGTCACGGTGGTTCTCGGTGGACCCGGGACGTTCGGTGTCTTTCCCGATGCCCTCCCGCGCTTCGCCGACTGCGTCGACTTCGTGTGCCGCGGTGAGGGAGAGCTCGCGATCACCGCTCTCGCGGACGCCATTGCCGACGGGGCCGATCCCGCCGAGGTGCGCGGCTTCTGGTCGTGCAAGAACGGCAAGTCCGTGTCCACCGGGCCTCAGCCGACCACGAACCTGAACCTGGTGCCGATGCCCGCGTACGACGCCGTCCCGATGGGCGACTACATCCGGCTCTCGACCCCGCACATCTTCGACGTGCACATCGGCTCCGGGTGTACCTATTCGTGCAAGTTCTGCATGACGTCGACGTTCTGGGACCGTGACTTCCGGATCAAGGATCCCGCGGTCATCCTCGATGAGCTTCGCTTCCTGCACCGCACCTATGGGGTGACCCAGTTCAACTTCCTGCACGACAACTTCGCCAACAAGCGCACGTATCTCGACGAGTTCATTTCCTATTTCTCCGAGCACAATGACATGTTCGAGTGGGGCTGCGCGGTCCGACCGGACAATGTCAACCCGTCCCTTCTGCGGGGCATGGCCGACGCGGGATGCTTCAACATCTTCTGCGGCACGGACGCGGGGTCGGAGAAGATTCTCAAGTCCATGCTGAAGATGCCCTCGACGAAGCGGACCTACGAGTTCTTCCGGTCCGCCCAGGAAGTCGGCATCCAGTTCGAGACGAACACGATCGTAGGATACCCGGACGAGAACGCCGAAGACCTGGAGAAGTCATTGGAGGTCGTCTTCGACGCGATCGCCTACGGTGCCGTCAGCAGTGACCTCAGTGTGCTCCAGCCGCTTCCCGGCGCTGAGATCACAGATGAGTACCGGGCTGAACTCGAACCGCTCGAGAGCGGACTCGACGCCATGGGGACTTTCCTCCCGTCGGATGTCCGGGCGCTCATCAGGGACGATGCGGCGACCTTCACCGGATTCAGCTTCATTCGCAGCGGGAATCGGAACTACGAATACTATCAGGACGTGTTGCGCCTTTCGCGGTACTTCACACGCCGCTACTACCACCTGCTGCGATTCCTCAAGCAGGGCGCGGGGCTCACGTACGTTGAACTCATCGACGCACTGATCGAGCGGGCTGCCATGCCCATCGAGGAAGCGCTCGCTGAGATTCTGGCGCACATGGAGGGCGTGCACGCGCAAGCCGCCAGGGCGCTGTTCACCTACGACTCGATGCTTGCGGAGTTCCGGGGGGACGAGGTCGAGGAAGAGCTCGTCAACGTGTACCGGGAGCCCGCCACCGCAGGGGAGAAGCCGCATTTCCTGATCGTGGACCTCGATGTCGACGTCGTCACGATGATTTCCGACCCGCGCGAAATCACCTGGAAGCCGGAGTTGAGCCGTCCGACCGTCGTGGTCGTGTATCGCGTGAGCGAGGCAGAGGTGTCGACTCTCCGCCTGACGCCGGCGCAGGCCAAGGTGTTCAGGGCCCTCATGCCGCGCGAGCGGGGAGAACGCGAAGCTCTCCTCGCGAATTTCGCCCCCGGCCGGCTGCGCGAGGTCGCGACGGCGGTGGCACGGTTGTGTGCCCAGATCGACGCCTCGCCGGACGCCCCCGGACAGGCGCCTCCGGTGGCCGACAGCCATCTCCTGACCACGTGAGCGTGACGCGCCCCGTCATCGTCGAGGTGGACGACGATCCGATTCGATGGCACGGGCCCACGGGAGGCGACTACCTGAGCCGTTGGTTCGCCGCGGCGAGCCAATGCAGCCGGCTCGATCTCGTCCGGGTCGCGGACGACGGGCTGAGCCAGCACTACCGTGTCGGGAAGGGCGCGTCCTTCTCCGACGGGAGCCCGGTGCGTGCGCGCGATCACGCCCGGGCGATCCGGACCGCGTTGACGGTTCCGTCGCTCCAGCGGTTCCTGCTCGACATCCGCGCGGTCCGCACATCGAAGGACGCGCTCGTCATCGAGCTCCGCCGCCAGGCGCCGCACCTTCCGAGCCTGCTCCGGAGCGTCGATCTCGCTCCGATCTCGTCGTGCGGGCAACTGTCCTCCGGCGCGTACGAGCGTGCCGTGCGCACCGCCGATGACGAGTACTGGCTCGAACCCGTCAAGGCCGGCACGCCACCTGTGCGGGTGCTCGTCCGCCACGATCCGCACGACGCCCCGGCGAGGTTCCTGCGAGGCGAGGTCGATGTGACGTGCGCGACCGCGTTTCCGCTCGACCGTGTCCAGCACTTCGCGGACAGCCGGGTGTTCCACACGGCACCGACCGCGATCGAGATGCGTCTGGAGATCACCCCCGGCAGCCCGTCGGCGGTGGGCGACGCGGAGTTCCGCCGCCGGCTCCTCGGCGCGATTCGCTATGACCGCCTTGTCGCACGGTGCTGGAACGGTGTGGAGGCGGCAGCGCCCGACCACCACGTCGAGGCACCGCCCAGCACCGTCGGCTCCGGTGAACGGCTGCGCTTGGGGTACTGGGACTACTATCCCAACCTGGTCGTGGCCGAAGAGGTCGCGGCTCAGCTGACCGAGAACCTCGGTGTCGAGGTCGAGCTGGCACCCGCCGACTTCGTCTCGGGCTCGGCGCAGTCCTTCGACATGCTCCTCGCGTTGCGGGGCCCGCTCTTCGAGGATCCGATCTGTGCTCTGGACCTGCTCGACCCGGCGCGCCGTGACCCTGTCCTCGCGCCGCTGCTGCGTCGGCTGTCCGAAGTCCCGGACGACGATGCCGCGTGCGACGAGCTGCGTCGAGCGGTCCGCGAGCAGTGTCCGGTCGTGCCGCTCCTGCGTCTGCGAGGCCACTGGCTGCAGCGCGAGGCACTGGCAGGTCGGCCCTGGCCGTCGATGGACGCTGTGCGCTTCCCCCGGTTCAGCTGGAGCGCCGATTCTCCATGATTTTCGTCGAACGGTGATCTCGCCACGAAGGAAGGCCGGGGATGGCTGACGGAATCGACCGCTACGTTCTCTCGCCTGCGGCGACCTGGTCCCGCGACGGCGACGAGCTGCGCGTTTTTTCCGACGAGGTACTGCTGGTCCGACACTGCCCTGAATCGATGTTCGAATGGTTCGAAGCGGTCTCCGACGAGCCGGCCGGCCTCCCGGCGCCGAGCGGGAGCCACGTGGACGCCATCGTGCGTACGCTTCTCCGGCTTCGCCTCGTAGTCGCACCGTTCGACCGTTCGTGGCACTCGTCCGCTTGGAGGAACCAGGTCGAGTACTTCGCGGCCTTGGGCCTGGATGCCGGCGCGGCACAGGAGCGGCTGCGCGCGGCGCACGTGACCGTTCTCGGCATCGGCGGCATCGGCGGCGCGGTGCTGGCCGAGATCGTGGGTGCGGGGGTGGGCGGGCTCACCCTCGTGGACGGCGACCGGGTCGCGCTGGAGAACTTGAACCGCCAATATCTCTACCGGCGTTGTGACGTCGGACGGGCCAAGGTCGATGCGGCCCGCGAGTGGGTGTGTGAGCGCCTCCCCGAAGCGGAGCCGACCGCTGTCATGGAAACCATCACGACCAGCGAGGCGTTGGTGCCGTACCTGCGCGAAGGCGGGTTCCTCGTTGTCGCGGCCGACCGTCCTGCATCGCTGCCGGAACTGTGCGCTCAAGCCTGTCTTGAGCGCGGAGCTTCGATGATCACGGGAGGCTGCGGCCTCCGAGTAGGGTCGAGTGGTCCGCTGATCCGGCCCGCCGATGTCCCGGCCTTCATCGCGTCACGCCAAGAGGCCAAGGCCATGGCCGGAGCCGCGGTCACACCGATGGCGGCCTCGTTCGGCCCGGTCAATACGCTGGTGGGCGCGACGATGGGCCGTGATCTCATCTTCGGCATACTCGGTGTGAGCGCCCGAACGACTTCGCACCGCGTCCAGCTGCTGGGGGCGGATTCGACCTGAGAGCGCGGAAGGTGAGCTCCGGCCTCGATGCCGGCAAGCAGCGCAACACCGCCGGACGATGCATCAACCGCCCGAAGAACAGGCGAGGCCCGGCGACCTGTCACGGGAAGACCGCCACCGCCTTCCGCGCCGGACCCACATCGCGGGCACCCTCATCCGATCGCCCCGCCGATCCGAAAGAAACGGCCCGGCCACCCACCCCGGACGGCCTACACCTCGGGGTGTCGCACCCCCGCACGCCGTACGCGTGCGCACATCATGCACCATGACGCGTACCCGGACCGCCCTGTTCTGCGCCGCCACCACTCTGCTCGCCGCCGCGGCCCTCCCCGGCGCCGCAGCCGCCGTCACCACCCCCACCCCGCGGGAGGCACAGCCCTGTGTCCGCTCGCCGCACCCGGTCGACGGCCCGGGCAGCCGGGTGCTGGAAACCGTGCGCCGGGCGAAGAAGGACCTCGACCTCAAATCCGTTCTGGTGCGGGTCACCGTGGACGGCCACGAGCTGGTGACCGACGCCTTCGGCGAGTCGATGACCGGCGTGCCGGCCGAACCCGGCATGCACTTCCGCGCGGGCTCGGTGGTCTTCCCCTTCATGACCGTCACGCTGCTCCAGCTGGTCGAGCAGGGCGTGGTGGGGCTCGACGACCCGGTCTCCCGCTGGCTGCCCGACCTGGAGCACGGTGACCAGATCACCCTGCGGATGCTCGGCGACACCACCTCGGGCCTGCACGACTACGTCACCGACCCCCGGTTTGTGGCAGAGGTGGAGGCAGAGCCGTTCCGCCACTGGACTCCCGAGGACCTGGTCGGGATCGCCACCGGACACCCGCTCTGGTACGCGCCCGGTACCAACTGGAGCTACTCGCACGCCAACTTCGTGCTCCTCGGCGCAGCCCTGGAGAAGATCACCGGAACCCGGCTCGACCAGCTGCTGGAGCAGCACGTCACCGGCCCGCTCGGCCTGCACGACACCCGGAACAGCTTCACCCCCGACATCCCCACCCCCGTCCTGCACGCGTTCACCGCCGAACGCGGCACGTACGAGGAGTCGACCTTCTGGAACCCGTCGTGGACCACCGGACCCGGCGCCGTGATCACCACTCACATCTGTGACCTGGCCCGCTCGGCCGAGGCCATCGGCAGCGGCGAGCTGCTCTCGCCGAGCAGCTTCCGCACCCAGCTGAACCCCGGCACGGTCGGCCTCGGCGGACCGACGGCGGACTGTCCGCCGACCGCCTGCCTGCCCGACTTCAACACCGAGTCGACCCACTTCGGGCTCGGTCTGATCGTCGCCCACGACTGGGTGGTGGAGAACCCGTCGTTCTCCGGCTACGCGGCGATCGAGGCCTACTACCCCGAGCAGCGGGTGGCGATCGCGGTGGCCACCACGAAGAACTGCGACACCCCGGACGGGAACACCGCCGAGGTTGTCGCCAAGCAGATCTCGGCGCTGCTGGTGCCCGGTCACCCGCTGACCTAGGCCCAATGCTGGTGACTTTAGGTTGTTCTTGGCTGGGTGATGGTGGCTGTTGTCGCTTCTGGTGGTGGCCAGTTGCGGTGGTGGGCACGTTTGAGGGG
>NZ_BAAANT010000013.1:0-166845 GCF_039529945.1 Kitasatospora kazusensis
GCGCGGCTTCTTCTTCCCCATGCTCTCCATGATGGACATCATCCTTCCGGGGCCGAAGCCCCTGATCTCAGGTGTCCGTCAAAGCGGATCAAGCCCAGTTGAGCGACAGATCCGACTGGGCCAGCACCGGCGGTCGGCCGACGCCGTCATCGGAGGATGAGGTACTGAATTCAGTACGTGCCTCTGTGGTTGGCAGATGTGAAGCCAGGGCTTCAAGGACAGCGGCCCGACACTGCTCATCCTTGACCGTGATCTCGCCGGTCTTGAAGTCGTACCAGCCGACGGCTTTGTCGGCCCCCTCCCGGTTCACGTACAGCCGGTCGTGCCCGTGTCGACGCCAACGTCCGACGCTGAAGTCACCCATTCCCACCCCGAGACAACGATCATCTAAGGCTCCACCTCAGCACACGAGACAGCACCCGCCAGGGGGGCGTCAGCTCCAGCCGTGCCGATGGCATCGGGGGCACCGGGGGGACTTGAGTAAAAACCTTCTCTACGGGTTCAAGGCGGCTCGCTACCGCTCGCCGCGCGCGCCCCGGCTCACCGCCGGGCCGACGCTCCTGTCTTCGCCCCGCTTCCGGCCCGGCTCCGCCGGGCGCGCGGCTGTAAGCGAGCACGCTGTGAGACCCATGGGGCTCTGCCCCACACCCCGGCCCTCTCTCGGAGGGGGAGGCCGGCAGGCACGAGGGTGCACCGTCGTCATGGTGAACGTGGTGGGTCGCGGGACGGTCCCCTCCTCGACCGGACACCCAAGGGCGTACCCGGAACCTCCAGAGGCCGCCAAGGCCAAGCGCAAGCGTCACGACGTGAGCCTTGGCGGCCCCTGGAGAACCCGGGTGCGGCAAAGCTGCCCGATCGAGGAGGGAACCACCCCGCTCAGGCGGAGGTGTGCTGGCGGGCTGCTGTGGTGCTCCGACGTCCGCGCATTGACGTGCCCGGTCGCGCTCCCCGACGATGCGCAGTGTGATTCTTTCGATAGCGGCAGCCAGCGGCATAGGCATGGCCAGCAGCCCCCAGAGTTCCCAGGGGGGTTTGGCGTATCTCGTGGCTGGGCTACCGGGCCTTGCCTTCGGGCTCCTGCGGGCCACCAACTTCCGAGGCGTGGTCACACGCCAATATGCACAACAAGTGGCCTACCGGGCACGTCTGCCGAAGGTGCTCCGATGGGTATCGCCGCCGGCCGCGAGGCCCGGCGTTCAGCGCGTGGTTGGAGCGGCCATCGCTATCGGTAGCAGTGCGCTCATCGTTGCCGGGCTTCTGAGCTGAGCGGCCGTGCCCTTTGCGTGCCCTAACGGGCGGATGCGAGCGGTAAATCACGGTCATTCGAGGGCAGTGGACAGGTCGAAGCTCAGGCCGCAAGTAGAGAGATAGCAGCAGGTCAAGAGCACTCTGCTGGACCAGAGTTGGCGAAGGTTCCCAAGCTTGTAGCGCGAGTTCGATTCTCGTTGCCCGTTCAGAGAGAAAGCCCCAGGTCAACAGCCTGGGGCTTTCTTGTTGTCTGGACCAATTCCGGGTCGTCGCGCCAGATTCGTGCCAGAAGGGCCCGGGTGGCCAGTCGGATTCGATCGGCTGGGGATTTTCCGGCGTCGGGGTGGGCAGTAGGCAGTGACCCGCATCGGATGGCGAGACGCATTCTTCTGTGATCCGCGCCACGTGCACCTCCCGGGTTGGCCGACAGCGTGCGGCGTATCCCTGGTTGGGTGATATCCCACAGGAGTTCGGCTGACGAAGCTCCTGGCTAGGCTTCTGGCTCGTGACCTCTGAACAGCTCGAACCCATGACTCGCGACCGGGCGCTCGCCCTGCTTGCGGCACTCCCGGCGACCATCGGTCCCGGTCTCAGCGACGCCGAGGTCGAGGCCACCGAGGAGCGCTTCGGGTTCCGATTCGCGGCGGATCACCGGACCTTCCTGCAAGCCGGGATGCCGCTGGGCCGAGGCTGGCCGGACTGGCGCAATGGTGACGCCGGCGAGCTGCGCGGCCGCCTGAACTGGCCGAGGGACGGCGTGCTGTTCGATGTCAAGCACGGTTTCTGGTACCCCGGTTGGGGCGACAAGCCCGAGGACCGCCAGGAGGCACTCCGGCTCGCGGAAGCCCGTCTTCGCGAGGCGCCGCAGCTGGTGCCCGTCTTTTCGCACCGCTTTCTGCCCGGAATCGCCGGCCAGAGCGGACACCCCGTGCTCTCGGTGTACCAGACAGACATCATCTACTACGGCAACGACCTCGCGGACTACCTCCACCACGAGTTCGGAGGCCCCGTGGACAACCTGAGTCGTGCTCGCGCGAGTGTGCCCTTCTGGTCGTACTTCCTTGGGGGTGAGGAGCAGCGGGAGATCGCTGCGACCACTCCTCACGACCCCTATGCGGTCACCGCCGAGGAAGCCGTCGACCACCTGCTCATGCTCGCGATCGAACAGCGGATCGGCCGTCGCGTCGGAGCAGACACGCTCATCCAGGCCGCCTTGGTCGCGCTCGTCCTCGACATCGACACCCCCGCCCTCCGCGACCTCGCCGGCCTGACCCGAAGCGAGGAGTCGCAGGCCCACGAGCTCTTCGCGCAGGTCGTCGAGGAGCTCGGCCTCGCGGCACGGGTCCCCGCCACCGATGCGGAGGCCCGCTGGGCACTGGTGCGCTGGTGGCTGCAGCTCATCGCCAACGGCAGCATGAACGCCATCAAGGGCGGCAACCTGATCTCGTACGAGGCGTGGGACCAACTCGACCGCCCCGCAGCCCTCCGACCGTTCCTCGCTTGGACCAGCGAGTACGACGACTGGAAGGCGGACTGGGACACGCCCCGCAACGTCTTCAAACAACGGATCATCGACGACGCCCGGGCTCTCCTCGCCGGGCCGTGGCCGCCGGTGGCATGAGCCCCAAGCCGGTGTCTTCCGAGGCCAGGGTCAGACGAGCAGGCGGAATCCGTATGCCTCTCCGGCCGACGCCGGCCCATACTCGCCATGTGTCCACGATTCCGCGCTCCAGGACCCTGCGCCGGTTCCGGGACCCGCGCAGCACCGTCCACGACTTCCTCAAAGACATCCTGGTGGTCTGCCCGCGCTGCGCGGGCAGCGCCAACGTGCAGCAGGCGCAAGGTGGTTCTGATGCCGGAAACCGGCCGATCTTCGCGCCGCGTCGACTTGTCTGCCGCCACTGCGGCCTGGCGAAGGCGATGACGAGCCGACGACTGACCTTCTCTCGGGGAACCACCCGAGGGGCGACAGACCCGTACTTCGGGCTCCCGCTGCTGCTGCAGACCGAGACCCGCCACGGCTGGCTCTGGGCCTACAACCCCGAACGCCTCACCCTCATCCGCAGCTATGCCGCCGCCTCGCTGCGTGAGCGCGTTCCCTGGTACGACACCGGGCAGAAGATGACGCTCGTCGCTCGTCTCCCGGTCTGGATCAAGCACGCCAAGAACCGGGACGAGGTCCTGCGCGCCGTCGACCGCCTCCGCGCCGCGCTCATCGCTGACTGAAACCGGAGCCGACTCAATGATCACCGAATACCAGCGCCAGCTACGGGACCGACTCCTGGCCGCGCCGGTCATGGCCCCGCCTGCGCCGTGGAGGCCGGTGCTCGACAACAGGACGCCCGTCGGCGGTCTACAGGGCATCGGCTTCGGTATCCACCCCGACACCGGCAGCGACTTGGTCATGGTCGTCTCCATGGACGGCCACGGCCTCTTTGACGCGGTCACCGGCGAGAAGATCGCGCGTGACCGTGACCCCGACCCGGATACCAGCACCCCCGACGATTCCCGGGACCTCAGTTGTCCTGGCCTTGGTCCGTTGGCCGGCACTCGTGTGCAGATCGCGGGCCTGTTCGGCGGCGGACTGCACAGCGGCTCCGGTGACGGTTGGGCCATCGACGTGGTCACCCCGGAGTGGCCCAATGAGCAAGTCATCCTGTCCACGGACGGCGGTGTCTACGGGGGTGAAATGGGCCGGAGTTGGTGGCACATCTTCCACTCCGACTACTCCACTCTGCGCACGGCGGGCTTCTCCCCGTCCGGTCGCACCCTTGCGGTGGCCACGAGCAGCGACTTCACCCTGTGGGCCAAACCAGGCGTCTCCCGATGACCTTCGAAGGGAAGAGAGCTGCGGAACCGGGGCCGCTTCCTCCCGACCGCGCCGTGGCCGCGACGGGGTGAGTGCTGTCGGACGCGCGTGTGAGACTCCCCGGATGCTGATCGCCCGAACCAGCCGCGGTGCCGGTATTCGTAAGCCGTCACGTCCGGCCATCCGGAACATGCTCGCCAACCTCCGGCGAGGCAATTCCCACCTGGTGCTGGAACGTACCGAGGAGAACCTGGAGGGCGACTGGTACATCCAGGTACGCCTTCGGGACAACAACATCTACGAGCTGGAGTACCGCGACGGCGTACCCGCCGTGCACTACCAGACTCTGACTGTTTCGCTCGCGAAGGTCACCGACGCCTTCATAGCCTGGGCTGACGGGCGCACGGACTGGAAGGCCGGGTTCATGTGGACCAATATCGGCTCGCGGTTCATGGAGCAGGCCGACACCGCTGAGTGAGGGATCCACTCCGACTGCCGCCGAAGTGGTGGGCGAGGGAGAGCAGTTCGGATAGCGGCAATAGAAGACCGTAGGCCCGGAGAGCGGCACCTCCCGTGACCCTGCCCAGTGGGTGGGGGATCGCGGCGAGAGCGTCCTGGTGGCGCGTACGACGGAGTCCTGGCCGACAAGACGTCGGCCAGGACTCGGCTGTCATCCGGGCAAGGCTCGGCCCGGTGCGGAATGTTGGCGGGTGTGGCCACGCCAGGTGCTGCTCGAACTCCGGGATGATCTCGGGCGGGATGCCGCCAGGATGCTTGGCCGGCGGTCGGTCTTCGTCGCCCTCGTTCACCGGATCGGTGGTGGGGTACCCGTCCTCACTTGCCGCTGGTGCGCCATGGCTCCCCAGTGTTGTTCAGTCCCGCGACCACCGGTTGGTCGAGGCCGACGATGACGTCCGACTTCAACGTACGCAGGGCCGCCACTGGAGACGGGAAGTGGTCGGCCCTCTCCGCGAACGGGGTTGTGGCGGCCCAGGACGAGGCCGGGCAGCAGCTCCCGTCCCGCGTTGTCCGCGACGACGCAGACCCTCGGGCTGTTCGCCGCAGCGAGCGTGGCTCTGGCGGTCAAGGATGATCGCCCAGTTCTCGGGCCTGATTTGGGTGTCTGCGAGTGGTTTCCGCGCACGGCTGAGCTACGAGTCAGGGGCTCCCCAAAAGGCTGCCGATGGCCATGCCCGTGCGGCAGATCGACCGGCGCGTGCGGCGAGCGGGTACTACCGGTGGCGGAGGCCGAAGCGGTCCGTCCAGGCTGAGAGGGCCGTGGCGATGAGCAGTGGTTGGTCCTCCGGCGTGTGGTGGCCGGCGATGGCCGGGGAGTGCTCGATTTCCAGGGCGGCGATGTTTGCCGCACACCACGCGATGATGCCCTCGTGCATCATCGTTCCCGGTCCGGGGGCGAAGGTGAGCAGTAGTTTGGGTATCTCGGGGCTGGTTGCCAGCCACCGGTCGTACGCCTCGATCGTGGCCACGACGTCGGCGGGCTCGCCGCCCAGTGGCATCGAGCGCGGCCACTGCAGCAGTGGCTTTCGGCTTTCCGGGGTCGGGTACGGCTTGCGGTAGGCGTCGATGTCGCCCCCGGTGAGTGCTGTGGCGCTGGAGCCGGGCAGGGCCTGCTCGATGAAGGCGTTGTCGTGGAGGATCATCGTCTCGCCGACGCCGTCGGTTTTGATCGCCCGGAACAGCTCCCGGCCGCCCTCGGGGAACTCCTCCCAACTCATCGGCTTCACGATGGTCTCGGTGAAGGCGATGCCGCGCACCTGGTCCGGGTGGCGGGCGGCCCAGTCGAAGGCGAGGGCGCCACCCCAGTCGTGCCCGACCAGGACCACGTCCCGCAGATCGAGCGCGTCGAACCAGGCATCCAGGTAGCGGGCGTGGTCGGCGAAGGTGTAGTCGATATCGGGTTTGCCCGATTCCCCCATGCCGATGAGGTCGGGGGCCAGCAGCCGCCCGGCACCGACGGCCGGCATGACCTCGCGCCACAGGTAGGACGAGGTCGGGTTGCCGTGCAGGAAGACGATCGGCACGCCGGTGCCGGACTCCCGGTGGTGCATGGTCGAGTCAAGAATGCGCCGTACAGGCATGGTTCCAGTCCCCCTACGAAGGTTGGGCGGTGTGATGCATTGACTCTGATCTCGGTGACCACGAGGCCGGCCGTGCCTGGCCGTCCCGGGTGAAGCGCACCGCGAGTACGTGGGGAGAGCCGACGGGACGCGAGGCGGTCGGAGCGGCCGCCTGTGGCTCGGCGGGGAAGTCCTCGGCCGGTGTCCTCACCGGAAGGCCGGTGCGTTGCGTTCGGCCCAGCTGCCGAAGCTGCCCGGCGCGCGGCCGAGGACGCGCTCGATGTCAGGGCTCACCTGCTGCTCGCTTTCGGTGGGCTCGCCCAGGATGGCCAGGGTGCCCTCGACCACGGGCAACGGCATGAAGCGCGCCATCTGCTCGTGTGCCTCCGCACGGGTCTGCTCGGTGAATCGCACGGGCTCACCCAGGGCAGCCGCGATCGCCGCCGTCCGCTCGCGCGGGGTGGTCGGGGCGGGCCCGGTCAGGGTGTAGGTGGCGCCCAGGTGGGTGTCCTGGTCCCGCAGGACGGTGGCGGCGACCGCGGCCACGTCCTCGGGGTCGACGAACGGCAGGCCGACATCGCCGAACGGCGCCTCGGCCGCCCGCCGGGTGCGGATCGACTCGGCCCAGGCGAAGGCGTTGGTCGTCATCCCGCCCGATCGCAGGATGGTCCAGTCGAGCCCGGACGTCCGCACCGCCGCCTCGAACAGCCCTGGGTGCCGGTACGCCTGCGGCCGGGTCCCCGCGCCCTGCGAGGAGAGCAGCACCACCTGGCTGATCCCGGCGGCCCGCGCCGCCGCCATGATGCCGTCCGGGTCCTCGCCGGCCACCAGCAGGAAGAGTGCCCGCGCGCCGTCGAAGGCGTCCCGCAGCGTGCCCGGCTCGGCCAGGTCGGCGGCCACGGTGCGCACCCCCGGCGGTACGTCGGCGGCGGTGATGCGCCGTGCCACGGCCGTCACCGGCAGCTGCGCCTCGGTGAGCATGCGTACCAGCGCCCGTCCGACGTTCCCGGTCGCACCCGTCACAACGATCATGTCGATCTCCTCGACTCATCTGAGTTAGTTGACTGACTTACTCCGTCGGGAGGACGCTAGCACGGCGAGGCGGTCGGCTGTCTATAGTTAGTCGGGTGACTGACTCAATGGATTCTCCGTCGCCCCGCGCGGCGGCCGCCGGCAAGCGGCAGCGGCTGACGGCCGCCACCGCCCGGGTCCTGCACGAGCAGGGCGTGGAGCGGACGACTATCGCCGACATCGCCCGCGCCGCCGACGTTCCGGCGGGCAACGTCTACTACTACTTCAAGACCAAGGACGAGCTGGTCGAAGCCGCGCTCGCCGAGCACTCCGGATACCTGACATCCCTGACCCACCGGCTCGACCAACTCGCCGACCCGCGCGAACGCCTCAAGGGCCTGATTGCCACGTGGGTCGGTCAGCGCGACACCGCCGCCCGCTTCGGTTGCCCCACCGGCACCCTGGCCGTCGAACTCGACAAGCGGACCGAGGGCGGGCTCGACCTGGCGGCGGGCCAGGTCATCCGTCAGCTGCTGGACTGGGTGGAGCAGCAGTACCGACAGCTGGGCGTGGCCGATCCCGATGGCCGCGCACTGGCGCTCGTCGGCGCGTACCAGGGCATGTCGCTGCTCGCCAACGCGCTGCGTGACCCGGAGATCATGACCCGGGAGGGAGCCCGGCTCGCTTGCGAGCTCGACGGCCTGACCTGACGCGCACCAGCCGTCGGGGCGGACGGAGCCGTCCCGGGTGGGAATGGCAGGCGGCCGGCCGTCCTTCACGGTGCAGGAATCAACTGCTCAAGATCAAAGGGAGCCCCGCCTCCCGGGGTCACCCGCTCGGCCGCATTAATGAGATGACGAACCGTCAGTCGAACATAAGATGGGTGGTCCCGACGGAGCGAGGAGTGTCGAGGATGGGGGCGCGGGCGTGACGGAGAGCCTCGGACTGGCTGAACTGCTGGACCGGTACCAGCCGCAGGGACCGGCAGAGGCCGCGGACCATGCGCGGGTGCTCGGCCTGGTCGGGGCGGCGGACCCCTGGGACCGGAAGACGCCGCTGCACTTCACGGCCTCCGCTCTGATCGTCCACCCCACGACGCAGCGGGTGCTGCTGCGCTGGCACGCGCGCCAGCAGGCCTGGCTGCATGTCGGTGGGCACGGCGACCCGGGGGAGACACTGCCCCTGGAGATCGCCCTGCGCGAGAGCCGGGAGGAGACGAGCCTGCGGGACCTGGTGCCCTGGCCGACCGCCTCGCTGGTGCACCTCGCCGTTGTCCCGGTCCCGGCCTCTCCCGAGGAGCCGGCCCACGAACACGCGGATCTGAGGTTCCTGCTGGCCACCCGGTCCCCGGACCTGGCGCTGCCGGAGAACCCGGAATCCCCGCTGGTCTGGCTGTCGTCGGCCGAGGCGCGGCAGCGGACCACCGAGGAGAACTTCCGGGAGACCCTCGACCGGGCCGGCCGACTGCTGGCCGCGGCCGGCTGACCTCCCACCGTCTCTCAGTGCGTCGGCGGTCAACTGTTGCGCGGTGAGCGGGAGTTCGACCTCCAGCCGGCGCCCGACGGCGTCCTGCCGGCGGGCCCCGAGCCCGCGCCTCCGAGCCCGCGCCTCCGGGGCCGCTCCGGGCGCGATGACCGTTCTGTACGACTGCACACCCGCGTGTTCCGTGTCCGGCGGCGCCAGAGCCGCCGGACGGGTCAGCGACTCGTACCCGAGGTGATCAGATGCACAAGAACCAGGTACTCATCTTCGATGCCGATGACACGCTGTGGGAGAACAACATTCTCTTCGAGCGGGTCATCGACGGCTTTCTGGACTGGGTCTCCATGCCCGCCCGGCGCGCCGCGACCCGGGCCGCCCTGGACGCGATCGAGGCCGAGAACGCGGTGACCCTCGGGTACGGGGTCGAGATGTTCCGGCAGAGTCTCGGCGACTGCCTGGAGGGTCTGACCGGGCATGCCCCGGCGGCCGCGGAGATCGCTCGAATCGAGGCATTGCTCAGTCCTTTGACGGATCGTCAGATCGATCTCATCGACGGAGTCGCCGATACGCTCGCGGTGCTCGCGGAGCGCCACGAACTGCTGCTGCTCACCAAGGGCAACCCGGCGGAGCAGCAACGCAAGGTGGATGCCTCCGGAATCGCCCACCGCTTCCGCAGTATCCACATCGTCGCCGAGAAGACGGCGGACACCTATCGGCAGCTCGGTGCGGAGTTGGGGCTGGAAGGGGATCGGACATGGATGGTCGGAAACTCGCCCAAGTCCGACATGCACCCGGCGCGTGAGGCCGGGCTGAAGACGGTCTTCATCCCGCATGAGCACACCTGGGTGCTGGAGTTCGACGAGCAGCGCCCGGAAGGGCCGACTCTTGAACTCCGTTGCTTCAGCCAGCTGTTGGAGCACTTCTGATCGGTGTGACCGCTTCCCGGCCGGCCGTGGACGGCCTGGGTTCGGTGTGCCGCCGGGCGCGAAGTCGGCCCGAACGACTGAAGGGCTGAAGGGCCGAATGGCCGAACGCGCTGCGTGCTGCGTCTTTCGCGGACGGGACGGCGGCGCGCTCCTGCGCGGGTTCCGCGCCCGCTGGACCGAGCCGGCCACGATGGTCTCCGCGGACCCGGGCCCGCGGTGGTCACGGGCCCGGTCGCGAGCCCGAGCGCCCCGGGGTAGTCATCGGCCTTTGGTTGAGCGGACGGTTCGTCAATTCTCTTCCTGTCGTGGCCCGACAGTTCGGGTCACGAAGTTTGGATACGTTCAACTGACTCTCTTGAACTCTACGCGCGTGGAATCTAGTCTCTGGACATGCCAGACCTTTCAAGTCAACGTCATGGGCAGGCGCCACCGCCTCGCCTCGCCGTGCCCGGATGCCGCCGGTCCCAGACGCTGCCCGAGGGCCGGTCGGACGTTCTGCCGGTCGGCGACGGCCCGCGTTCCCCGCAGGTGTGAGGACCAACGACACAGACTGCCTTGACCGGCCTGGGGATTCCGGTCGGACCGGGGCCGCCGATGTGGCTCCTGGTCGGATGCGGACGCCCCGCCGGACGCACGAGAGAGGTGACCCATTCACCAGGAAACGGCGCACGGTGCGGACAGTCCTGCCCGCACCGTCGCGACAGCAGCAGCCACGGAGTACGTGCCCCTCGGAGTGCTTCGGCCAGGGCATTCGCCCCGGCTCGCGGGCGAGGACGAGGCCCATGTCCGCTTGCTCGCGGAGTGCGGCGTGCAGCTGCCGCCGATTCTCGTGCAGCGGAGCACCATGCTGGTGGTCGACGGTATGCACCGGCTGCGTGCGGCCGAGTTCCGCGGCGATGCCGAGATCGAGGTGGCCTATGTCGAGGGTCCGGACGACGAGATCTTCGTTCGCGCCGTCCGGGAGAACATCGCACACGGTCTCCCGCTGTCGCTGAGCGACCGCAAGGCCGCCGCGGCCCGGATCATGACGCTGCATCCGGAGTGGTCGGACCGGATGGTTGCCAAGATCGTGGCGCTCTCCCCGAAGACGGCGGGTGCGGTGCGGCGGCGTGCAGCTGAGGAGATTCCTCAGTTACACACCCGGATCGGTCAGGACGGGCGGAGTCGTCCGCTGTGCTCGGCCGAGCCGAGGCGCGCGGCGGTCGAGCTGATCACCAACCACCCCGAGACCTCGCTGCGCGAGGTGGCCCGGCTGAGCGGCGTCTCGGTGGGGACGGCCCGCCGGGTGCGCCAGGAGGTGGCCGGCTCGCGGCAGTCGGTGTCTCCCGCGCGCGCGTCCGTCCGGGACGAGCGGATGGTGATCCAGGCGCTGGCCAGCGATCCCTCCCTGAAGTTCTCCGAGGTCGGCCGGGGACTGCTCCGCAGACTCTCCGCCAATGCGATCGAGCCCGCCGAGTGGCAGGAACTGCTGGCCGCGGTCCCCCCGCACTGCGTCGACCTGGTATCGGAAATCGCCATTTCCTACAGCCGCTCCTGGGACCAGTTCGCCAAGAGCCTGAAAAGTGTCGCCGGGCAGTCGAGGTCAGGTTCTTGAACCGGGGAACACCTGCCGGTCCGGCGCCCGGATCGATAGATTGTTCAAATCGACGAGGCGGACGCCGGATCATCCGAACCGAGGATTCTCTGTTCGTCCGCCACCTGTGAAATGGGGTGCATGAAAATGGGTATCAAGCTCGCGATGGTCAAGGCCAAGGCTGCTCACGGCGTCAGCTGACGTTGTGCGGCACAGGGCGGGCGTGGCGGCTGGACCGCCACGCCCGCCAGTCCGCCCGCACCGCGCAATTACGCGTGGAAAAGGACAAGGACCAGGGCAAGGACAAGAAGGGCCCGAGATGACGAAGAAATACCTTCCCCGATTCCCCGAAGAGCTCGATCGGGCACGCGCGGCCGTTCTCTCCCTGGCCCGGGCGGAAGGGGTGACGGCGGCCTACATAGGCGGCGCGCTCGCCGCCGGACTCGGGACCCCGATGTCCGATGTGGACGTCTACTTCGTGGTCGCCGACGGCGTGCCGTCCGCGGCCAGGCAGATATTCGTCGACGGGCGCCGGTACGATATCGCCTACCAGAGCGCGGGCTCGCTCCGGGCGCTGGTCGACCGGATATCCGACTACCGTGCGGAGCGCGACGACCTCGGAATTCTCACGGAGGTCGGGCGGAAGTCGCTGGACCCCCTGGTGCGTTTCCTGCTGGGTGAGACCGTCGTGGACGACGGCACCATCAAGGCGCTGGAGGACCGCGCCCGGGAGTCGATCTCCGAGATCGCCAGGACCATGGTCGGCGTCATGTCCTTCGAGGTCCACAACGCACTGGAGGACGCGCACGGCTTCCACGCCGTCGGCGATCTCCAGGCTGCCTCCTGGGCCGTACGGTCCGCCTCGCTCTCCGCCGCCGAGGCCCTCCTGGCGTCGCGCGGTGACCTCTACCTCGGGCACAAGTGGGTCTGGGCCCGGTGGGCGCGGACCTTCGGCTCGCCGATTCCACTGCCGTCCCCCGAGGCGGCGCCGGCTGACCCGGTGGCCTTCGGGGAGTCCCTCGCGGTCTGCCAGGACCTGCTCATCCAGGCGATCACCGGCGGGGTGTACCCGCTGCGGCACAGCGTCGCCCCGGGCGCGCTGTCCCGCGCGCCGATGGCCTGCGCCGTCCCGCTGCGCGACTCCGTGCTGGTCTACGTCGGCGTCGGTGACGCGGCCGAGATCAGCCGGGAGGGCCTGTTGCTGCTCGGGCTCGCCCACGGTCGTACCCGCGCCGAGACCGTCGCCCTGACGGTCGATCAGCTGCGCTCGGGCGGCGCGGAGGTCACCGACGGCGAAGTGGCCTCCTATCTCGACGACTTCGTCGAGGCCGGCCTGCTCACGGTCAAGGCCTAGGCGACCCGGTGTCCCAGACGGCCACCCCCGTCCGGCGGTCGGCGACGGAGCAGCGTGCGGCCTTTCGGCCCCTGTGGATCGCGACCTTCGTCTCCGCGCTCGGCACGGGACTCGTCTACCCGGTCACCGCGATCCACATCGCGACGGACCTGCGGCTCGGGGTCCCGGCGGTGGCGCTCTTCTACGGGACGTTCGCCGTGGCCGCCGGGGTCTTCGGACCGCTCGGGGGTTCGCTGGCCACCCGCTTCGGAGCGCGGCTGACTGCCGTGGCCGGCGGGTCCTGCCAGATCGCCGCCTGGACGATCATGGCCTGCGTCTCCGGGATGCCCCAAGTCATGGTCGTCGCCGCGCTGTCCGGCTTCGGCAGCTCGCTCTTCTTCCCCGCACTCTTCAGCACGATCCTGAGCGGCCTTCCGGAGGAGCTGCGCAAGCGCACCTTCGGCTTCCGGTACACCGTGATCAACCTCGGCATCGCCGCGGGGGCGGCTCTCTCGGGCCTGCTGGTCGTGCGGGCGGCGCCCTCCGTCCTCTTCCTGGCGAACGCGGTGAGCTTCGTCCCGGTGATCCTCTGGGTGTGGCGGCACGGCGACGGCGGGGAGGCCGCGGAGCCCTCGGCGGATGCCGAGAGCGCCGAGGAGAGGGCCGAACAGGGTGCCGAGGAGAGCGCCGGACGGTCGTCCGTCTGGTCGGGTGCGTTCGGGATCGCACTGGCCGTGACGTTCCTGATGTCGGCCTTCGGGGCGGTGCAGCTGGAGTCCACCGTCCCGCTCATCCTGCGGCGGCTGGCGCACGAGAGCCTGTCCGTGGTCACCGTCGTGACGGTGGTGAACGCCGTCGCGGTCGTCCTGCTGCAACGCGTCCTGCGGGCGCGGGTGGACCGGTTCGGCAACGCCGGGGCGGTGGCGCTGAGTGCCGGGCTCTGGGTGGCCGCGTACGCGATCGGTCTGCTGGCGACCGGCCTTCCCGGCCACCGGTCCTGGTGGGGCGAGGGCCTGTTGATGTGCTTCGCGGTGGTCTTCGCCGCGGGGGAGGTGGTGGCGGCCTCGTCCCTGACCCCGCTGATCGTCGGCCTGGTCGCACCGGGTGCGGCCGCGCGGGCGACCGGGATCTCCGGGTCGGCGTGGAGCCTGGGAACGCTGGCCGGTCCGGCGGCCGGCAGCACGGCGGTGGCGCTGGCCGGGCCGATGGGCAGTTGGGGAGTCCTCGCGGCCGGCGGGGCCGGTGCGCTGCTGCTCGGGCTGTGGCTGCGCGGGCACGGAGGCGGACGACGACGAAACGAGGGGAAGCGGCATGGGTGTTGAGAGAGAGCGCAAGTTCCTGGTGCCCGGTGACGAGTGGCGGGCCGAGGTCGTCTCGGTGCACCGCATCCGCCAGGGTTTCCTGTCGACGGACCTCCGGCGGGTGGTCCGGGTCCGGGTGGTCGACGACAACGCCGGCTACCTGACGGTCAAGGGCGCCCGGCACGGCATCAGCCGCGCGGAGTACGAGTACCCCGTACCGGTGGCCGACGCGGTCGAGATGCTGGAGCGGCTCTGCCTGCCGGGCCGGATCGACAAGCTGCGCCATGTCTGCGGATCCGAGCACTACGAGCTGATCGTCGACGAGTTCGGCGGCGACCACCAGGGGCTCGTCCTCGCGGAGGTCGAGTACCACGGCGAGTCGACCGAGGCCGCGCTGCCCGGCTGGCTCGGTACCGAGGTCACCGGCGACGACCGGTACTCCAACGCGGCACTGGCCGCACGTCCGGGAACCGACGAGGGGAGCACGCCATGAGTGAGCAGACCACGAGTGAGCAGGCCGCCGGCGGGCAGCGCGTCGCCCTGGTGACCGGTACGAACCGCGGAGCGGGAAACGGCATCGCCCGGGCGCTGCACGCGGCGGGCTACCGCGTCATCTCGCTGAACCGCACACCCGGCGGTGCCCCGGAGCTCGGCGAGATCATCTGCGACCTCTCCGACCCGGCCGCGCTCACCGGGGCGCTGGCCGAGGTGCGCCGACGCACCGACCGGCTGGACGTGTGCGTCTGGAACGCGGCGGTCCGCCGGCTGGGGACCATGGCGGAGCTGGACGAGGAGTCGTGGGCGGCCAGCGTGTCCACCAACCTGGTCTCCCCGGCGCTGCTGACCCGCGGCACGCTGCCGATGCTGCGCGAGTCCGGCGGCATGTACGTCTTCGTGGGCAGCCACGCGGGGACCCGGTACTTCGAGGGCGGCGCCGCCTACAGCGCGACGAAGGCCGGCCTCAAGGCACTGGTGGAGGTCCTGCTGCTGGAGGAGCGCGGGAACGGCGTGCGGGCCGTGCTCGTCTCGCCGGGGGCGATCGCCAACCGCGCGTGGGACGACTCGCCGACCAAGATCTCAACCGGCTCGTTCGGCTCGCTCGTCGTCGACCTGGTCGACCGGATGCCGGCCGATCTCGCGGTCGGCGAGATCGAGGTGCGGCCCGCCGTGCTGGCACAGGCGCCGGAGCAGGGGCAGGCGCCGGAGCAGGGGTACGGGATCGCGCGGCTGCAGCGGGTCTGACGGAGCAACACCGATGGGGTTGTTGCTGGAACGAAGGAGACAGACATGATCACGGGACGCCGGTACGCGGCTCTGGACGGCCACGACGGGTGCGGCAAGTCGACCCTGGCGCGCGCGGTGGCCGACCGCGTCGGCGCGCAGGTCGTCAAGCCCTACCCCGACAGCCTGGGGGACCACATCGCGTGGCTGTGGGGCGGCAAGCGCTTCGAGGAGGCCGATGTGCTGGCCCGCTCCAGCATCGAACGCGTGCTGGAGCGGACCGACCCGGAGCGCCCGGTGCTGTTCGACCGGTGCTGGAGCACGATGTTCACGGTGCTCCCCGAGAGCCACTGGCAGGCCTGGTACCCGCTGTGCCCGACCGTGCTCTGCCACGCCGACACCCGGGTGGTCATGGAGCGTCTCGCGGAGCGCGGCGAGGACCCGGGCGATTTCGAGGAGCACGAGTACTACCAGAGGCTGTACAGGTCCCATGTGGAGCTCTCGCCCGACACGCTCCTGCTCGACACGACCGATCGTCCGATGGCCGACTGCGTGACAGAGATCCTGGACTTCCTGTCGTGGTAGCGGGCGGCGTCGCCGTGACCGCGCCGGTGCACTGGGATCCCCGGGAACGCTCGCTCGTGGTGGGCGAGCCCTGCGACGAACACGCGGACGGCTGCGCCCTGCTGAGGTTCACGGGGCTGGTCTGGCTGACCTTCGACAGCGACGGCCGCATCATGTCCGTCGATCTGCACGACGTGCCCGACGCCCTGGCGGTGGCCGTTCCCCGTGCCCTGCGCCCGCGTTACTCGTGGAACAGCACGGAGGTCGACAGCGGGAGCTCCTGGCTGCTCGACACCGACAGCGGCTGGGTCTGGATCCGGCTCGCCTCGGGCATGGCCCACCGTCGGCTGATCGGGGCGGCGGACGTCCTGGTGTGGCTGCGGGGCGGCGCCGTGGCGGCGCTGCGGCTGGTGCTCGACGAGGAGCCCGCCGCCGGAGGGGAGCCTTCGGCGACCCCCGGGCAGGGCTGACGGAACAGGTTCCGGAGGGGGCGGTGGCTTCGGCCGCCGCCCCTCGTCGTGCGCACCGAACACCCTTGAACTCTACGCGCGTCGATCCTAGGCTCTCGTCATGTCACTTACGAACTCAGCTGCGGGAACGTCGATTTCGTCTCAGATCCGTCGCGCACCGAAGGTGCTGCTGCACGACCATCTGGACGGCGGGCTGAGGCCGCTGACTGTGGTCGAGTTGGCGCGGGAGTGCGGGTACGGCGATCTGCCGACGACCGATGCCGAGGAGCTGGGCACCTGGTTCCAGGCCGCGGCCGACTCCGGCTCGCTGGAGCGCTACCTCGAAACCTTCCGGCACACCGTCGGCGTCACCCAGACCCGCGAGGCCCTGTTCCGGGTCGCGGCGGAGTGCGCTGAGGACCTGGCGGCCGACGGCGTCGTCTACGCCGAGGTCAGGTTCGCCCCGGAGCTGCACGTGGAGCGCGGCCTCACCCTCGGCCAGGTGGTGGAGGCGGTGCTGGACGGCTTCCGCGAGGGGGAGCGCCGGGCCGCGACCGCAGGACACGGCATCCGGGTGGGCGCCCTGCTCGCCGCCATGCGGCACGCCGACCGTGCCCAGGAGGTCGCCGAACTCGTCGTGCTGAACCGGCACTCGGGGGTCGTCGGATTCGACATCGCGGGCGCCGAGGCCGGGTACCGGCCGACCCGGCAGCTCTCCTCGTTCGAGTACCTGAAGCGGGAGAACGCGCACTTCACCATCCACGCGGGTGAGGCGTTCGGCCTGCCCTCCATCTGGGAGGCGCTGCAGCTCTGCGGCACCGAGCGGCTCGGCCACGGTGTGCGGATCATCGACGACATCAAGGTGGCCGACGACGGGACCGCGACGCTCGGGGAGCTCGCCGCCTACGTGCGGGACCGGCGGATTCCGCTGGAGCTGTGCCCGACGTCGAACCTGCAGACCGGCGCGGCGGCCTCGTACGCCGAACACCCCGTCGGCGTCTTGCGCGAGCTCGGATTCCGGGTGACGGTCAACACCGACAACCGGCTGATGAGCGGGACGAGCGTGAGCCGCGAGTTCGAGGAGCTGAGCGCGGCCTTCGGCTACACCCTCGACGACGTGCAGTGGTTCACCATCAACGCGATGAAGTCGTCGTTCCTGCCGTTCGACGAGCGGCTGGCCGTGATCAACGACGTGATCAAGCCGGGCTTCGCCGCGCTGAGGGCGGAGGCGGCGCAGGCGGTGGCGCTCCCGGAGCAGCCGGCGGCGCCCGGGCCGGACGATGTCCGGGGCGCCCCGGACATCGTCGGGCGCAGCAAGCGGCTGTGGCGCCGGGACGACGGCACCTGCGAGATCGAGATCATCCCCAGCCTGCGGAGCTTCACCTACGACCGCGACGAGCTGATCCCGGCGACCGCGAAGCTGCGGCTGGACTTCTACCAGGCGGCGGCCGCCCGGCTGGCCGAGCGGGGGATCAGGACGGTCTTCCGGGAGCGCCTGAGCGACAGCTCCTACCTCGCCGATTTCGTGCCGGGGCCGCCGTTCGAGGTCATCGTCAAGAACCTCGCGACCGGGTCGACCACGGTCAAGTACCCCGGCCTGTTCGCCGAGGGGCACCGGTTCGAGCCGCCGGTGGTGAAGTTCGACTTCCGGGTGGACCCGGAGGACCAGCCGATCGGCGAGGACTACCTGAAGGCCCTGGGGGTCGACACCGACGCGTACCGCCGGACGGCGCTGGCCTGCAACGAGGCGCTGCGCGACTGGCTCGCACCGCTCGACCTGTGGGACTTCTGCCTGGTCATCGGCGACGGCCCGGACGGGCAGCCGGTGATCAACTCCGAGATCTCCCCCGACTGCATGCGCCTGCGCGACCCCCAGGGCCGGCCACTGGACAAGGACTTGTTCCGCCAGGGTGCCTCCGCACACGAGATAGTGGCGGCCTGGACCGACCTGGTGCGGAGGATCAGCGGATGATCTCGATCCGGTGACACCACATTCCGGTGACACCACGTCGGCCGCCACGGTGACGAGGTGCTCGGCCGTCCGGCCGGGCAGAGGGACGGGAGTGTTCGTGGACCTGGTTCAGCTCATCTGCACGGATCTGGACGGCACGCTGCTCGACTCCCGGGGCGATCTGAGCCCCGGGAGCCTTGAGGCCGTCGAGGCGGCGCGGCGTTCGGGGCTCGCCGTCGTCTGTGTCACCGGCCGGCCGGTGCGGGACGCCCTGCCCTTCACCCGCAGGTACGGACTGACCGGGCCCCTGGTGTGCAGCAACGGCGCGGTGGTGGTCGATGCCGAAACCGGCTCGGCGCTGCTGAACCGGGGCTTCGACCCGGCGGAGTGCAGCTCGGTGGTCTCCGCGCTCCAGGGTGCGATCCCCGGCCTGGTCATGGGGGTCGAGTCCAACAGCGGCCTCTACCTGGAGAAGGAGTTCGCCGACCTCGTCCCGTACGGCTGGCTGCACGAACCGGTGCGCGCGGCGCGGGCGGCGATCCACCCCGACGACCCGGTGGTCAAGCTCCTGGCGGTCCACGCCGGGCTGACGGCGGAGGCGCTGGAGCGCGCCGTCGTCGACCTGGCCGGCGACCGGCTGGAGGTCACCCGCTCCACCGGTCGGTTCGTGGAGCTGTCCACCCGGGGGGTGGACAAGGGGCAGGCCCTGCGCTGGCTCGCCGGGCACCTGTCCGTGCCGGTCGCCCGGACGGCCGCCGTGGGGGACATGCCCAACGACCTGCCCATGCTCCGCGCGGCGGGGCTCGCCGCCGCCGTGGCCAACGCCCACCCCCAGGTGCGGGAGGCCGCTCGGCTCGTGCTGCCGAGCAACGACGAGGACGGTGTCGCCGCGCTGATCCACCGCTCGCTGCGCCGGGCCGGCACACCGTAATGCGCTGAGCGGACACACACCGTAAGGAGACCCACCACCCATGCCCTACCTCGCCCTCCTGGGCCGGCCTCATGTCGTCAGACTGCTCTCCAGCTCGCTGGTCGGACGGCTGCCAGGGGCGATGGCCGCCCTCGGCATCGCCCTGACGCTCCGTCATGCAGGGTACAGCTACCAGATGGTGGGCCTGACGACCGGAGTGTTCGCGGCGGCGGGCGCGATCGGCGGCCCGATGCTGGGCCGGCTGGTGGACCGTACCGGGCAGCCCCGGGTGCTGCTGTTCTCCGCCTGCCTGGCGGCGGCCGGGTTCGCCTTGCTGGCGGCCGCCCCCGGGGTCACGTGGGCGGCGGTGGCCGGGGCGGCGGTGGCCGGGGCCGCCGCGCCGCCGCTGGAACCCTGCCTGCGCACCCTGTGGCCCGCGCTGGTCGAGCCGGACGACGTCGAACAGGCCTACGCCGTCGACGCCGGCGCGCAGGAACTCCTCTTCATCGCAGGGCCGTTGGTCGTCGCGGGGATCGTCGCCCTCGCCCCGGCCCGGGACACCCTGTGGGCCGCCGCCGTCCTCGGCCTGGTCGGTTCCGCCGGGATGGCCACCGCCGCCCCCTCGCGCGCCTGGGCACCGGCCGCCACGTCCGCCGCACCGCACTGGCTGGGCCCGCTGCGCAGCACCGGGCTGCTGCTCCTGCTGGTCGCCCTGGGCGGCTCCGGAGTGGCCGTCGGGACCTTCAACGTCTTCACCGTGGCGTACGCCGAGAAGCATCACCTGGTGGGCGGCGCGGGCACCCTGCTGGCCCTGTCGGCTCTCGGGGCACTCGTCGGAGCGCTGACCTACGGCGCGGTCGGCACGAGCAGGTGGAAGGCGTCGGCCCCGGACAAGGCGGTCTTGCTGGCGGCGGGCATGGCCGGGTCGTACTGGCTGGTGGCGCTGGTCCCCGGTCCGGCCGGCAGCTGCCTGCTGGCCGTGCTCACCGGGGTGTTCTTCGCCCCGCTGCTGACGGTCTCCTTCGGCCTCGTCGGCGAGTTGGCGCCGGCGGGGGCCGTCACCGAGGCCTTCGCCTGGCTGGTGACGTTCATCGGCGTCGGCATCGCCCTGGGCGCGGCCGTCGGCGGGGCCGCCCTCTCCGGCGGGACGCTGCGCACCGCGGCGGCCTGCGGCGCCCTCGGCGCCACCCTCGGCGCGGCGACGTTGCTGGCCGCCAGGACCCGGCTGACCCCGGTACGGGCGGACGTGTCGCCAACGGTTGCCGGGACGGACCGGCACAGCACCGTGTGATCCGAGGGTCCTCGACGGGTCGGGACGGACCGACGGGTGGCCAGGAGCAGCGGCTCAGTGGGTGGGCGGGGTCCAGTCGGCGGGCAGGCCGGACTGGGCGAGGACGGAGTTGAGGCTGTAGTAGTCCTGGTCGGAGGCGATCCGGTGGTGCTCGCCGAGGTCGAGGAGGGTGGCCATCGGCACGGCGAACGGCTTGGGCGCACCCTTGAGGTGGCCGGAGTAGACGGCCTCGACGGTGATGTGGTCACCGTCGTGGTGGGCGGCCTTCACGGTGACGTGGACGTCGTCGATGAGGCTGTCGGTGCGGGCCTTCCAGCCGGCGATCTCCTGGCGGCCGTGGAAGGTGATGCCCAGGCCCTGGTCGGTGTAGGTGCTGTCCGTGGTGAACAGGGCGCCGAGCGCCTGGGGTTCGGCGCCGTTCCAGGCGGCGGCCCACGCGGTGACGACCTTCGGCAGGCGCTGCGCGGCGGACTGTACGGCGGCCGGCTGCGCGGCGGGCTGCGCGGCGGCGGCGGTGGCGCCGAGGACGGCGCAGACGGCCGTGGCGCTGATCAGTGCGGTCAGGGTGCGGCGCGGGCTGGACTTCACGGTGGGGCTCCTTCGGGTGGTGGGGGCGGGTCGAGAGGCGGGTCCTGGGTACGGCCGCAGGTCAGAAGGTCAGGACGACCTTGCCGGAGACGGTGCCGGACTCGGCCAGGCGCAGGGCCTCGGCGGCCTCGGTGAGGGGCAGTTGGGCGGCGATGCGGGCGGTGACCTCGCCGCGGAGGACGGCGGAGAAGACCTCGGTGAGGTCGGCGCGCAGCCGGGCCCGGAAGCCGGCCTTGTTCAGCGGCCGGCCGGCCCAGATGTTGTAGAAGTGGGCGCGGCGTCCGTTGGGCAGCGTGTTCCAGAGCCAGGTGCGGGCGAGGATCTTCAGGACGGGCCACTGCTTGGAGCCGCTGTCGTCGCGGGTGGAGGCGCTGCCGTAGGAGATGAGGGTGCCGCCGGGGGCGAGCAGGTGCCAGGAGTCGACGACGCTCCGGCCGCCGACGTGGTCGAAGACGGCGTCCACCCCGCCGGGTGCCAGTGCGCGGACCTGGGCGGGCACGTCGCCGGCGCGGTAGTCGACCGGGAGGACGCCGAGTTCCCGCAGGGCGTCGTGGTGCCGGGCGGAGGCCGTACCGATCACCTTCACACCCGCCGCGCCGGCGAGCTGGACGAGGACCGAGCCGACGCCGCCACTGGCGCCGTGCACCAGGACGGTCTGTCCGGCGCGCACCCGGGCCTTGCGGTGCAGCATCTGCCAGGCCGTGATGCCGTTGACCACGGCGGTCTCGGCCTCGGCCGCCGTGAGGCCCTCCGGGACCTTGACCGCGTCGTCGGCGTCGAGCACCACGTGGCTGGCCCACCCGCCGACCTTCACCAGCGCGGCCACCCGCTGCCCGGTCAGGGCCGGGTCGACGTCCGCGCCGGTGGCCAGCACCCGGCCCACCAGGTCGTAGCCGGGGACGAACGGGAACGGCGGCTGGTCGTAGTACCGCCCGCGGCGCATCTGCTGCTCGGCGAACGAGACGCCGGTCGCCTCCATGGCGACCAGGATCTGCCCCCGGCCCGCCTCCGGAACGGCGCTCTCGCGGATCTCCAGGCCCTCCGGCGCCACGATGCCCGGCAGGACGACCTCGATGCGGCGTTCGGTGCTCATGACCGTCTCTTCTCTCGTAGATGCTTTCGTGTTCGTTAGAAGTTATAACTCTTCAAAGTCGTGATGGTCAAGAGCGACAGTGATAGCTTCTAACTAAAGCTTCATCGGAGAGAGGAAGACGGGCCATGGGCGAAGCGGGTACGAGGACGCCGAGAGAGCGCTACCGGGCGCAGGTCCAGGAGGAGGTCAAGCAGCACGCCTGGGCACAGATCGCCACCGCCGGGGCCTCCGCGCTGTCCCTCAACGCCATCGCCAAGCAGATGGGCATGAGCGGGCCGGCCCTCTACCGGTACTTCGCCAACCGCGACGAGCTGATCACCGAACTCGTCAAGGACGCCTACCGCAGCCTGGCCGACACCTTCGCCGCCCGCGCCGAGGCCGGTACCGACCTCGACGGCCTGGCGCACGCCCTGCGCGGGTGGGCGCTGGACGACCCCCAGCGGTACTTCCTCGTCTACGGCACCCCCGTGCCCGGATACCAGGCCCCCGAGGACACCACACGCACCGCCGGCGAGATCATGGCGCACCTCCTCGACGCCTGCGCCGCCGAGGAGCCGCCCGCCGGGCACCCGTCCGCCGAGGAGCCGCCCGCCGCATCGCGCCCGCTCGACGGCCACCTCGACGACTACCGCGCCTGGGCCGGAGAGCACCCGGCCCCGCCATCGGCGCTCCGCCGGGCCCTCGCCTTCTGGACCCGCCTGCACGGTGTGCTCTCGCTCGAACTCGCCGGGCACTTCACCGGTATGGGATTCGATCCCGCCGAGCTCTACGCCGACGAGGTGCGGGCACTCGCGGGCCGCTGGGCCTGACGCCGCGCTGCCGGCCGAGGGGGAGTGGCACCGCGCCGAGGGCGGCGGTGTGCGGGGTATCCCTTGCCCGGCGGCATCCCGCAGGGGTGCGGCTGACGAGGCCCGTGGCCAGGCCACCGGCCCGTAACCCCTGCACCGCTCGAACCCGTGACCCGCGTCCGGGCGCGCCCGTTCGGCCCGCCCGGGAGGCGGCCGGCCTGCGTTGATGGCATGAGGGCGCCAGGCGAGCTCATGCCAGTGGAATCCGTTGGTTCGGCGCGGAGCGTGGGCCAGGATTGATCTCGGGCAGGAAGCCGGGGTGGTGCCCCGGCCGGCTCCGGCGCAGGACGGGAGCCGATGGGCGCGTTCCGCGCCGTCCTCCCGAGAAGTGACAAGCAAAAGCCATCCGGAACATCGCGGAGCACGAACGGTAACGGGGATGTGTCATGTCCATTGCAATGACTGAGACGCGGCAGGACGCCGTACTTGATTCCTTCGGAAGGAAGATCGCGGATCTCAAGCGCAGCGAGCTCTACCGCGACTTCTTCCCGGTCGGCCACCTGGCGGCCGACCGCGGACACACCCGCCACGGGGACCGGACGATCCAGGTCTGGTGCAGTAACGACTACCTGGGGCTGAGTCAGCACCCGGAGGTGATCTCGGCCCAGATCGAGGCGACGCTGCGGCACGGGACCGGCACCGGCGGATCCCGGAACATCGCCGGGACCAGCACCGCCCACGTGGCGTTGGAGCGCCGGCTGGCCGACTGGCACCGCAAGGAGCGGGCGCTGGTCTTCTCCAGCGGTTACGTCGCCAACTTCGAGACGCTGAGCACGCTGATCGCCGCGATCGACGACCTGGTGGTGTTCTCCGACGCGCTCAACCACCGCTCGCTGATCGAGGGCATCGTCCGGTCCGGCGCCAAGAAGCACGTCTTCGCGCACAACGACCTCGCGGACCTGGAGTCCAAGCTCGCGCTCTACCCCGCCGAGCACCCGAAGCTGATCGTCTTCGAGTCGGTGTACTCGATGGACGGCGACACCTCGCCGGCCGGCGCGATATTCGACCTCGCCGAGAAGTACGGTGCGCTGACCTTCCTGGACGAGACCCACTCCATCGGCGTGCGCGGTGCCACCGGCGCCGGCCTGTGCGAGGAACTGGACGACCACCGGGCGACCTTCGTCCAGGGCGTCTTCGGCAAGGCGATCGGCACCGTCGGCGGATACGTGGCCGGCCCCGACGCCGCGCTGGACTACGTCCGCTCGTACGCACCCGGCTTCATCTTCACCACCTCGCTGCCGCAGGCGGCGATGGAGGCCACGTTGAAGAGCCTGGACATCGTCCAGGACGGAGCCGCGCAGCGCGCCGAGCTCTCCCGCAAGGTGGCCCTGATGAAGGCCGAACTGCGCGCCCGGAACATCGACTTCATCGATGCCGACAGCCACCTGGTGCCGGTGATGGTGCCCGGCGGCGAGCGGGTGCGCCGGGTCTCCCAGCGGCTGCGCGAGGAGTACGACATCTACGTCCAGCCGATCAACTTCCCCTCGGTGGCGCGCGGCGGCGAGCGGTTCCGGGTCACCACCGCTCCGTTCCGGACGGACGAGCAGATCGCGAACTTCGCCGAGGCCATGCGCCGGTGCCTGGACGAGAACTGACCTCGCCGCCACACCCGCCGCGGACAGCTGTGCAACCCCGACGGACTGCTCCCGCAACCCCACGGACAGTCCCACCGAACCCCGACCGGAGGAATCAATGAAGGTCACCCGGATCACCCCCTTCATCGGCGTCGAGATCACCGGCGCCGACTATGCCGACCTGGCCCGCCCCGAGGTGTGGGACGAGGTGGTGAACGGCGTCAACCAGCACGAGCTGGTGATCGTCCGGGGCATCGAACTGACCCCGCAGCAGCAGATCGAGCTGGCCGCCCGGCTCGGCCGGCCGGTGCCGTTCGTGATCAGCAAGTACCGCCACCCGGAGTTCGAGGAGATCATGATCTCCTCGAACGAGCTGAAGGACGGCAAGCCGATCGGCGTGGCCCGGGTGGGCAACTTCTGGCACCAGGACTCGTCCTTCGTGGCCGAGCCGGCTCCGTACACCATGCTGCACGGTCTCAACGTGCCCTCCACCAGCGGCCACACCAAGTTCGCCAATGCCGCCGACGTCTACGACCGGCTGCCCGAGGAGTGGAAGGCGCGGCTCGCCGACCGCATCGGTGTCCACACGGTGGCCAAGCGGCTGCGCATCCGGCCGGAGCATGTCGGGCTGTCCGTGGCGGAGTTCAAGGCGCTGATCGACATCGAGCACCCCAAGGTGCAGCACCCGCTGATCCGCAAGGACGAGTTCACCGGCCGCGAGTACGTCTACGGCTCGCGCGAGTACATGGACTCGGTGCTGGGCTTCGACCTCAACGAGAACGAGGAGTTCTTCGCCCTGCTCGACCGGCTGATCCACGACGAGGAGCACGTCTACACCCACGTCTGGAGCCCGAACGACCTGGTGATCTGGAAGACCGTGACGGCGTACCACGTCGCCACCGAGGTCGAGCCCGGCGTGGGCCGGACGGTGCACCGGGTCAGCATCGAGTCCGCCGAGGCCGAGGTGCGCCCCGTCGAAGAGAAGGTGCAGTGAGCGGCGTCCTCGACTTCGCCGTGAGCTTTCCCCGGGGGCGGGCCGACGTGCAGCGGATGCACGCCGCCTCCGGGGTGCCGGTGGCCGACATCCTCGCCATCACCCACGCCGAGGGGTTCCCGGTGCTGGGCGACGGCGAGACGGCCTGGGAGCTGGCCGTGCGGGCGGCCCGCGAGGTGCTCGACCGTACCGCGGTGGCGCCGGAGGAGATCCGGTACGTCATCTACGCCGGTTCGGGCGCGTGGGACCACCCGTTCTGGTCGCCGGCCGCCAAGGTGGCGCACGAGCTGGGCATCGGCCGGGCGCACTGCTTCGAGGTGGCGAACTTCTGCAACGCGGGCATGGCCGCGCTGAAGGTGGCCACCGACCGGCTCGACCTGGGCGGCGAGGGCTACGCACTGGTGCTGGTCGGCGACCGGCTCAGCCGGATGGTGGACTACACCGACCCGGAGTCCAAGGCGCTGTTCAACTTCGGCGACGCGGCGGCCGCGATGCTGGTCGCGCGGGGGCAGACCCCCTTCCGGCTCCTGCACACGGCGATGCGCACCGACCCGAGCTGGTCGGACTACTACCTCGGCGAGCACCGCCCCGGCCCGGACCACCCCGGCCGGGTGGCGATCCGCCGGGCGGCGCACCGCAAGGGCCTCGCGGCCGCGTACGTGGAGAACTTCACCGCACTGATCGGCGACACCCTGGACGCCGTCGGCGCGAAGCTCACGGACGTCGACCACCTGCTGATCAACCAGGGCGACCAGGACATGCACCGGCGACTCCTGGCGGAGCTCGGCCTCCCGGCCGAGAAGAGCGTCTTCAACTACCACCGGCTCGGCCACATGGGCGGCGCCGACACATTGATCGCCCTCGGCGGCCTGCGCGACGAGCAGCGGCTGCGCGGTGGCGAACTGATCCTGTTGGCCACCAGCGCCATGGGCTTCAGCTGGGGAATCACGGCTTTGGAGTATCAGCGATGAAGATTCTGATCATGAATCAGGTGCCGTACCGGAAGATCCGGTACCACCTGGGGATCGACCACGAGAAGCACGACGTCACCTACGTCTGCGGTCCGATCGGTGACAAGCAGCTGCCCGAGGGGCTGCGCTGCGAGCGGCTCCTGATCGACCCGACGCAGGACCTGACCGAGCAGGTCATCGCCCGGACCTCGCCCGAGGACGGTTTCGAGAAGGTGCTGGCGCTCTCCGAGTCCGGCATCCTGGGCGCGCACCGGATCCGGGAGCACCTGGGGATCCCGGGGCCGTCGCTGGCCCGGCTGGAGCAGGTCCGCGACAAGGTCGCGATGAAGCGGGCCCTCCAGGACGCCGAGGTGCGCCACCCGCGCTTCGTGGCCGCCCCGCCGGCCGGCGGCGAGCTGCCCTGGGCGGGGAAGACCGTGGTCAAGCCCCGCCAGGGCGCCTCCAGCGAAGGCGTCAGCATCCACGGGACGGCCCGCGAGGCGGTGGACTTCTACCGCACGCTGGCGGAGCCCGCCGAGTACCAGCTGGAGGAGTACATCGAGGGCGACCTCTTCCACGCCGACGCGCTGGTGACCGACGGTGTGGTCTCCGACCTGGTGGTCAGCCGGTACGTCGGGAAGCCGGTGGACTTCGCCGGTGGTCAGCCGATCGGCTCCAGCCAGCTGCCGTACGAGGAGCGCTACCACCGCTTCGTGGCACAGGCGGTCGAGGCGCTCGGCATCGAGGAGGGCTGCCTGCACCTGGAGTTCTTCGAGACCGCCGAGCAGGAGCTGGTCTTCCTGGAGGTCGCCAACCGGCTCGGCGGCGGCGGCATCGTGGACTCGCACCTGCGGCACACGGGTGTGCACCTGCCCTCGCACGAGATCGCCATCCGGCTGGGCTTCGAACGGCCCGAGCCGCAGGCCCCCAGCGGGCGCTACCACGGGTTCCTGATCTTCCCGGGGCACCAGCTGACGCCGGGCGCCCGCGTGACGGTCGCCATCCCGGACGAGCTGCGCGACCACCCCTGCGTCGACCGGCTGCACCTGCTGGACCCCGCCGGGGACGCCGCTCCGGCCACCGGTTCGGTCACCTACCAGGAGTGGGAGGTGCCGCTGTTCGTCGAGGCCTCCCACGAGGACCCGGTGGTGCTCGCCGAGTTCGTGGCCGCGTGCGCGCAGGCCGTCACTGTCACCGAGGCGGTCCTCGCGGGAGCCGCCGCATGAGCGCCACCCGGTACTACCCGACCGACCTGCTGCTGGTGGTCGGGCACGTCGAACGGGAGCTCGCCGAACGCCCGGACTCCGAGCTCGCCCGGCTGGCCGGCTCCGCCGCACCGGCCGGCCTGTGGGACGCGGCGGAGTTCGCCGAGGGACTGGACGAGCTGTTCGACGGGCTCGGCCAGTACCCCTGGCAGGTGCTGGTCGACACCGACGACGTGGTCGAAGCCGCACCCGTCGGGACCGTCGTGGTCGACGACCTCCGCAGCGGCAACACCCTGCGCGGCCTGCTGCTCGGCTGGGCGACCGGCAACGAGGTGGTCGTCCGTACCGCCCGGCGGCCCTTCTGGCGCGCGCTGGTCGCCGGTCTGCACGGGATCGGCTTCCCGCTGCCGCCCGGCCGGGTGGTGGCCGAGGGCACCGAGGTGCCCGGGGGACGTCCGGTCGTGGTCCCGGACCTGCTGGTGCCCGCGGAACTGGCCGACGAGGTGCTCTGCACCTCCGTCGAGCGGGACGGCGTGCCGGCGCTGCGGATCCGGACCGGCACCGGGCACGGTGGCGACGCCTCCCGGCTCGCCGCCCGCGTGCTGCGGCAGGACTGCCGGTCGGGCTGGGTCACCGGCCTGTACCGGCGCGAGTACCTGATGGGCACCTCGCTCGCGGCCGCCCGCAGCGCCGACTCCGCGCAGGACGGGACCCGGCTCGCCGCGAAGCTGCGCTACCTGGTCGAGCAGGCCCGCCGCTCGCCGTACTACCGCGAGCTTCCCCGGGTCGCCAAGCTCGCCGACCTCGAACTGCTCCCGGTCCTGGACAAGTCGGCGCTGGAGCAGCACTCGCTGCCGGCCGGCCGCGGGCTGTGCAGCGGCGCCCGGCCGAGCGGCGAGGTGCTGCGCAGCGGGGCCACCACCGGCCCGCCGCGCTACATCGTCTACTCGCGCACGGACTGGAACAACATGATGCGCGAGGCCGTCCCGCTGTTCTACGCACTGGGCGTACGGCCGGGCGACCGGGTCATCAACTCGCTGTTCGGCGGCGGCCTCTACGGCGGGCTGATCACCAGCAGCATGGAGCTCTCCCGGATGCCGGTGGAGGCGTACAGCACCGGCCAGATCATCACGCCGGACGACGTGCTGATGCTGGCCGGCAGCTTCTCCGCCAACGTCGTGCTCGGCCAGCCGGCCCTGCTGCTGCCGGTGCTGCGCGAGGCCAAGGCCCGCAACCCCGGACTCCGGATCGAGAAGGTCGTCTACGGCGGTACGCCGATGCAGGAGTCCGACAAGCTGTGGCTGCGCGAGCAGCTCGGCACCAAGGTGGTCTCCAGCATCCTGGCGGCCAACGACGGCGCCCAACTCGGCTACCAGTGCGGCGAACTGGGCGGCACGCTGCACCACCTCTGCGAGGACTACAACCTGATCGAGGTGGTCGACGAGCAGGGCCGCCCGGTGCCGGAGGGGACACCGGGCGAGCTGCTGGTCACCAGCATGCAGAAGTTCGAGGGCCCGCTGATCCGCTACCGGATCGGCGATGTGGGCCGGATCCTGCGGCACGCGTGCGGCTGCGGTGTGACCGGACGGGTGCTGGAGTACCTCGGCCGCTCGGACGGCCAGATCAAGGTCAAGGGGCGGACCGTGCTGTACGGCCAGATCATGGCCGAGCTCGCGCAGTTCAAGGTCTCCCAGCTCCAGGTCGAGATCGACTCGCAGGGCGCCAAGGAGACCGTGACCGTCCGTACGGAGTCGCCCGAGCCCTTGGACCCAAGTGCGGTGCGCGCGCATCTGGCCGACCGGTTCGAGGTGCTGAGCGACCGTCACTCCTTCGACGCCTCGCTCGACGTCTTCGAGCTCCGGGTGGAGTGCCGCGCGGAGGGCGGGCTCGCCCGGAACGCCGTCAGCGGCAAGATCAAGACCGTCATCGACCGCCGCCTCCAGTGACCCGCCGCCTCCTGAACTCCAGTGACTCCTGCCGCCCTTGACCCGCGCGCGGGCCTGATGCGGGCCGAGTGCAGAACGGAAACCCCCATGACCGACCCCATGACCCGGCTGTTCAACCAGGAACTGGCCCGGCCGGGAAGCCCGCTACGGGACATCGACCTCGACTCCGGGCGGTTCCCGGAGCTGGCGGCCCTCGGGTACCGGTACCTGAACCGGCCGATGTTCTTCGGCGAGGGCGAGATGCGCCGGTTCGAGGCCGACCTGCTCGGCGTGGTCGACCTGCTCACCGACCTGCCGGGGCGGCTCTTCGACGGCGATGTGGACCGCGTCTGCCAGGCGCTCGGGCTCAGCGCGGCCAAGGCCCGGCTGGTCGGCGGGTTCCAGCAGCCGAAGCCGGCGCGGTTCGGGCGGATCGACGCCTACCACGACGGCGAGTCGCTGAAGATCCTGGAGTTCAACGCCTCCAGCCAGACCGGCGGCCAGGAGTGGGTCGGCGCGGTGGCGGGCGCGATGCTGGAGACCGACGGCTTCCGTTCCTTCGCGGACGCCCGGGGCCTGCACTACGTCGACACCACGGCGGTGCTCGCCCGGTCGCTGCGCGAGGCCGGCGCCGCGGTCTCGGCCGGACCCGATCCGGTCGTCGCCCTGATCGAGGGGCCGGGCGGGCTCGCCGCCTACGGCCACGCCTGGCGCCCGTTGCAGCGGATCCTCCAGGGCCACGGTCTGGAGTGCCACCTCGGCGAGATCGGGGACCTGCGCGTCGACGGCGGCCGGGTCCGGTTCGGCGACGTACCGGTCGACGTGGTCTACCGCGTCTTCGACCTCGACCAGGTGGTCGACCACCCGGAGGGGTCGGCCCTGACCGAGCAGCTGCGCGACGCGCACCAGGACGGGCGCGTGGTGCTCTGGAGCCCGCTGGAGACCGACCTGCACGCCAACAAGCGTTGGATGGCCTACCTCTCCGACCCCCGCCTGCGGTCCCACCTCTCGGCGGACGAGCAGCGGATGGTCGACCGGGTGCTGCCCTGGACCCGGATGCTGACGCCGGGTTCGGCCGTCGGCGACCGGGCGATGCTCGCGGAGTGCCGGGAGCGCCGGGAGCACCTGATCCTCAAGCTGAACGAGGGTTTCGCCGGTCAGGGCATCACCTGCGGCTGGCTGGTGGACGACCGCCGCTGGGAGCAGGCGCTGGAGCGGGCCGCCGAGGTCGGGGCCGTGGTGCAGGAGCGGGTCGTCCCGAGGCGGGAGCCGGTGCTCGACCCGGTGACGGGACGGACCGAGGACTGGGACTCCTGCCTGGGGCTGTACTGGATGCCCAGCGGCTTCGCAGGCGGCGGCAGCCGGCTGGTACCGTCCGGCGAGCCGTTCACGCTCGACGCGGGGCTCAAGCGCCTGGCGGGCGTCTACCTGTACCCCGACGCCGCCACGCCGTCCCCGACCGAGGAGAGCTGACCATGGCGCTGACCACCGAACTCGCCCCTGCGCCGCCGGCCCGGCCCGGGCCCGGCCGGGACTTCCGCTACCTGCTGTCCGCCTACTCGATGCAGACGCTCGGCGAGGGCGTGCTGCTCGCCACCCTGCCGCTGCTGGCCAGTCAGCTGACCACGGACCCCCGGCTGATCTCCGGCGTCGTCCTGGCGGAGGGGCTGCCCTGGCTGCTGCTCGCCCTGCCGGGCGGAGTGATCGTCGACCGGTTCGACCGGCGGCGGCTGATGCTCGGCACCCAGGCCGTCCAGGCGGTCCTCCTGCTCACCATCGCGCTGCTCGCCTCGCTCCACCTGACCCGGATCTGGATGATCTACCTGCTCGCCTTCGGGCTGAACGCCGGCGACATCCTCTTCACCGGGGCGAGCCGGGCGGTGATCCCCACAGTGGTGCCCACCGCCGCCCTGGAACGGGCCAACGGACGGAGCGTCACGGCCGAGACGCTCGGCCGGCAGTTCATCGGCCCGCCGCTGGGCTCAGCGCTGTTCGCCTTCCTGCTTCCGCTGCCGTTCTGGGTGGACGCGCTGGCCTATCTCGGTTCGCTGCTGCTGATCTCCCGGATCCGCGGCGGCGCGGACCGGTTCCGCCCCGAGCGCGGCCCCCGGGCGGCGCAGGGGGTGCGGGGCATGCTGGCGGAGGCCACCGAGGGGCTGCGGCTGCTGGCCCGGCACCCGGTGCTGCGCGTCATCGTGGCGCTCGCCGCCGCCAGCAACTTCTGCGTCACCATGGCGCAGTCGGTGCTGGTGCTGTTCGCCGACCAGGTGCTGCACGTGGGCAAGAGCGGCTACGGGGTGCTGCTCGCGATGATGGCGATCGGCGGCGTGGTCGGCGCACTGGCCAGCGGCCGGGTCGTGGAGCGGTTCGGCGCCCGGGCCGTGGCGATCACCGTCTCGACGGTCGGCTCGGCGAGCCTGCTGGCCGTCGGGCTGTTCGGCCGGCAGACGGTGGTCGTGGCGGCGCTCTTCTGCGTCTGGTCGGCGGGCCTGTCGCTGTGGAACGTGATGGCGCAGTCGGTCAGCCAGCGGCTGGTCCCCGACGAGCTGCGGGGACGGGTGGGCACCGGCACCCGGATGATCTGCTTCGGTGCGATCCCGCTCGGAGCCCTGGCCGGCGGCTTCGTCGCCGCGTCGTACGGGCTGCGGGCACCGTGGCTGGTCGGCGGTCTGGTCAACCTGGTGGTGGCGCTGGTGTTCGTACCCGCGATGCTGCGCTGGCCGTCGAAGGAGTCGGCATGAGGACGATCCTCAGCGTGGCCGGGCGGCGGGCGCGCATGCTGGCGGGCCGCAGGACCCGCAGGTAGACGCAGACGACGCAAAGACGGCGGACCGGCTCGATGAGCCGGTCCGCCGTCTGCGTCCGCCGTCCGGGTCCGTCTTCGGGCCGCCGTCGGGCCGCTCAGACCAGCCACCCGAGTGCGGCCGCCCGTACGCCCGCCTGGAACCGGCTGGCAGCCTGCAACCGCTCCATCAGGGTGGCGACGATCCGGCTGATGGACCGGGCCGAGATGCCGAGCTGGCGGGCGATCACCTCGTCCTTCTTCCCGGCCGCCATCAGCCGCAGGACCGCCCGCTCCAGGTCGGTCGGCCCCGCCGCCGGCTCCTGCTCGGTGACGCCGAAGTCCCCCGCCTGCTCCCAGTGCTGCTCGAACAGCCGCATCAGCACCTGGAGCACCGCCGGGTCGCGGATCACCACGGCCCCGGCCCCGGCCGGGCCGGGCTCCAGCGGCAGGACGGCGGTCGTGCCGTCGTACACCAGCAGGCAGGCGGGCAGCAGGGTGAGGCTCTTGACCTGGGCCCCCGCGGTGGAGATCGCCCGCGCGTAGCTGGCGGTGGCCTGGTGGCCCGAGCCCGACCGCTGGAAGAGCGTCCGGATCGTCACACCGCGCTCCAGCAGGGCCAGGCCGAGCGGGATGTCGGGCAGCAGGGCCCGGTCGCTCCGGCCGCCGACCGGGACCATCGCGTCCACCGTCGACCGGCACGAGCGGCTCAGCTCGTCGAGGGCGGCCCGCACGGCCTGCTCGCCCTCCACGGTCTCCACGCCGCCGGAGCTCGGCCGCAGGCTGCGGGCGTCGAGGTACTCGCAGGTGAGCGCGGTCAGGTTGGCCCTGGCCTCCGCCACCGCGGCGCGCTGCTCCAGCAGCGCCTGCTCGGCCTCGGCCAGCAGCAGGTCGGAGGCGGTCTCGGGGCTCACCGCCACCCAGCCCTCGTTCGGGGCCGGGCGCAGCAGCCGCAGCGACGCGAGCGCGCGGTCGGCCTCGGCCAGCTCGGCCGGCCCGATCCCGAGCAGCGCGGAGATCTGCGCGGCGGTGGCCGTCGGGTGGCCGACCCGCGCGCGGTACACCGTGATGGTGGACTCATCCAGGTTGGTGAGGTTCAGCACTTCTGGTCTCCTGTGGCCGGGACGGTCCTGAGCGGCAGCAGCCCGAGCATCCGCCGGGCCGTTACCCCTCCGGTCCTGTTCCGTTCCTCACCGGCTCCGCTCGGTTATGATCGGCCGCCAGGCCTCGGACCTGCGTATTTGGACGACGGAGTGATCGACACATGTGGGCGGACCCCCAGCAGTGCCTGGTCGGCTTCAAGGTCCTCGGCTCGCTCGAATGCTGGGTGGGGGACGACCGGCTGCGGCTCGGCGGGCCCTTGCAGGAGCGGGTGCTGGCGACCCTCCTCCTGGAGGCCGGGCGCGTCGTCCCGGTCGCCCGGCTGGTGGAGGCCGCCTGGGAGGACGAACCGCCGGGCACCGCCGCGCACCAGGTCCGGAAGATCGTCGCGGACCTCCGGCGACGCCTCCCGTCCGGCGCCGAGCTGATCCTCACCGACGGCCCCGGCTACCGGACGGCCGTCGAGGCGGACCAGCTCGACCTGAGCCTGTTCGGCATCCGGCTGGACCGCGCCCGCGAGGCGGTGGCCGCCGGACTGCCCGCCAACGCCGTCGACCAGCTCCGCGCGGCGCTGGACCTCTGGCGCGGCCCGGCCCTCGACGGCCACGGCACCCCGGTGATCCAGGCGGCCGCCACCGCCCTGGAGGAACGCCGGCTGACCGCGACCGAGCAGCTGTTCGCGCTGCGGCTGGACCTCGGCGAAGCGGCCGAGCTGGTCGGCGACCTCCGCCAGGTGACCCAGGAGCACCCGCTCCGCGAGACCCTGCGCGGCCAGCTGATCCTGGCCCTCTACCGTGCGGGCCGCCAGGCCGAGGCACTGGAGGAGTACGGCCGGGTCCGCGAACTGCTGGCCGAGGAACTGGGCATCGACCCGGGCGCCGAGCTGACCGCGCTGCACCAGGCCATCCTCCAGGGCAGCCCCGGACTCGCCGCCCCGCCGAAGCCCGCCGGTGAGGACCCGCGCCCCGGCGAGGTCCGGCGGCTCGGCCCCGCTCCGAGCTCCATCCCGTACGACCTGGCGGACTTCACCGGCCGCGACGACGAGCTGCGGCGCCTCCTCGCGCTGGCCGGGAGAGCGGCGGACCAGGGCACCCGGATCATCGCGATCGACGGCATGGGCGGCAGCGGGAAGACGGCGCTGACGGTCCACGCCGCGCACCGGCTGTCCGGGCGGTACCCCGACGGCCGGCTCTACATCGACCTGCACGGCTTCACCCCGCAGCAGTCGCCGCTGACGCCGGGCGAGGCGCTGGACGTCCTGCTGCGCATCCTCGGCCTGCCCGGCGACCAGATCCCGGACGACCTGCTCAGCCGGACCGCCCTGTGGCGGGTGGTCACGGCCGGCCGCCGCCTGCTGATCCTGCTGGACAACGCCTCGGACGCGGAGCAGGTGCGCTCGCTGCTCCCGGCCTCCGCCGACTGCCTGGTGCTGATCACCAGCCGGGTCCGGCTGGTGGACCTGGACGGCGTCGAGTCGATGTCGCTGGGCGTGATGTCGGCCGCCGACAGCGTGGCACTGGTGGACCGGACGCTGGGCGGCGGACGGGTCGCCGCCGACCCCGCCGCCGCCGACGAACTGGTGCGGCTCTGCGGCGGACTGCCGCTGGCGCTGCGGATCAGCACCGCACGGCTGCGCAACCGCCCGCTCTGGACGGTCCGGCACCTGGTCGACCGGCTCACCGACCAGACCCGCACCCTCACCGAGCTGAGCGCCGGGGAGCGGAGCGTCGCCGCGAGCCTCCGGCTGTCGTACCGGGCGATGGAACCGGAGCCCCGGGCCTCCTTCCGGCTGCTCGGGCTGCACCCGGGCGGGGACCTGGACGTCCACACGGCGGCGGCGCTGCTCGGGGTACGGGCCGTCGAGGCGGATGACCTGCTGGAGCTGCTCCTGGACGCCCACCTGCTGGAGCAGCAGGAGGTGGGGCGCTACTCGTTCCACGACCTGGTCCGCAGCTTCGCGCACGGACTGCGCGGCCCCGACACCGAGGCGCCGGACGCGAGCGCCGTCCGCGGGCTGCTGGACTACTACGTGCTGGCCGTGGAGGCCGCGTGCGAGCTGCTGTTCCCCGGGCGGCCGAGCCACGGCATCGACCTCCCCGTCTCGTCCGTCCAGCTGCCCCCGCTCGCGGACGCCGGTGCCGCCCTCGCCTGGTTCCAGCGCGAGCACCGCAACCTGCTGGCCGCCGTCCGCCTGGCGGCCCAGGCCGGACTGCACTGGCACGCCGCCTACCTGCCGCGCGGCCTCGGCAACTACCTCCGGCTCCAGGGCTGCCCGGACGAGGGGCACGAGGTCGGACAGATCGCGGTGGCGGCCGCCCGGCAGGCAGGGGACCGACCGCTGCTCCGGATCAGCCTGATGAACCTCGCGGTGGCGTTCTGGCCGCTGGGGCGGATGCAGGAAGGCATCGCCTGCCTGAACGAGGCGCGTGAAGTAGCGGTCGAGATCGGCGACCGGCAGGGGGAGGCCGGCTGCCTGAGCCGGCTCGGTGTGTTCCACAACAGCCTCGGCGAGTACACCGAGGGGTTGAGCCTGCTCCAGCAGGCCCTGCCGCTCCACCGGGAATCGGCTCACTCGCGCGAAGAGGCAGCCACGCTTGTCAGCATCAGTTCGGTGACGGCGCTGCTCGGCCGTTACCCGGAGGCGGCGGAGGCGGCCCGGGGGGCCCTGGAACTCCACCGGCAGATGGGTGAGCCGGACAACGGGGCCCTGGCCCTCATCAACCTGGCCAGGGCCCACCTCGGACTGGGCGAGTCCGACGCGGCACTGGCGGCTCTCGGTGAAGCCCTCGACCTGCAACAGCGGCTGGGAGGGTCGGCCAACACCGGGCTGGTGCTGGCCTGGCTGGCGGAGACCCACCACCGGCTGGGACGTCTCACAGCGGCGTACGACTTCGGACTGCGCGCGCTGGACCTGATCTGGGCCAGCGGGTTCACGGCCTGGAAGGCAGCGGCCGAGAACATCCTCGGCCGCATCCAGCAGACCCGAGCCGAGTACATCCTGGCCCAGGAGCGGCACGGGCACGCCCTCCGGCTCGCCGAGCAGATCGGTTCCCGGATCGAGGCGGCCTACGCCCTGGACGGGCTGGCCGCCGCCGCCAAGGCGCTCGGTGACCCCGAGCGGGCCCGCGTCCACCAGGAACGGGCGGACCAGCTGTTCGACGGCATGGGCATCCCGGAGGAGATCCGGCACCCCGCCGGTTTGGGGTGCCAGTAGGTTCAGGCCCGGATGACGCCCGGGATCGGGTTGTCGACCGCCAGCGTCACCGTTCCGGTGTCGCCGCGCTGTGCGCCGTCGCCGCCCGCTCCGTGTGTCGTACCCGCCAGGCCCAGCGCGAGTGCCGCCAGGATGCCCGCCGAAACCAGGCCGATCAGCTTGCTCTTCATGTTCGTTCCCACCCCGTTGTTTGCGGTGCCCTGCTCTCTGACACCACAGATGCTCGCGACGGCGGTTCCTGAAATGTTCCCATCGCGATCCCCCCCTGGGTGATTATGGAGGGAACGGGTGAGAATCGGGGAGACAATTTACGTTGCCGACATGATTGGACCCGGCTCCCCGGCGTCGTCGACCGGTGGTTCCCAGGCACAGGCGTAGCGGTACGAGGCGAGCAGGAGCCCCCGGGCGACCGCCGCCTCCTGTTCGTCCCGAGGCCCGTAGACGAGCACCGACCCGGAGGGCGCCGCCGGTACGCCCCAGCCGTTGCGGATCACCTCCGACGCCAGCGCCTGCGGCAGTGCCAGGTGCAGACTGCCGTCGTACGGCGGGTGGAGGTGGCCGAACTCGGTCGCGGAGAGGAAGGCCCCGGCCGGGGCGTGGGCCAGGGCCGGCGACAGGTGGGCGCCCAGGGTGCCCGGCACGCAGACGAAGGACGGCCGCAGCTGCACCCCGGGTAGGGCGCCCAGCATCTGTGCCAGCTGTTCCCGCAGGTGTGCCGGGGTGCACTGGGTGATCTGCTCGACCGGATGGTCGGTGGAGACCAGTGGGCGGCGGCCGGGGCGCTCGGGCAGGGGCATCGGACTCTCCTGTTCGGTCAGGGTGTCCTCGCAGCCTGCCGCGGGCCGTTCCCGAACCGTTCCCGCCCGGCTACGGTCCCGGCCCGCCACGACGTCGGAACGGGAGGCCGACAGGTTCCCGATTGAGCTGAGGCGACGTCATGAAAGTTCAAGAGCTGGCATATTGGTGATATCGGATGGTGCCCGCCCGGGCGGTGATTCGGATTTCCGAGGATATCCGGGTTCCTTCGAAATCCTCGGCGCATTCGGGCGGGGGATGCCGGCCCGGCTCACACCGCATCCGCGCCCCGGTAGGCGTACAGGTCGTCCAGGAACTTGCGCCGCAGTGCCGGGACTCTGCCGGTCAGGCTGAAGTAGGTCCGGGCCGCGAAGAGCGCGACGCGCCCGAGGTAGGGCCGGTACAGCGGGTCGTCGCCGCGGGTGCCGTTGTTGTCGAGGGACTCGGCGACCCGGGCGAAGCCGTACGGGATCATCTCGGCCTCGTAGGCGCCGATCGCGGCGAGCAGGTCCTGTTCGCCGCGGTCGGCCGCCACGAGCCGGCGGCAGAGCAGGGCGGCGTCGCGCAGGGCGGTGTTGGCGCCCACGCCCTGACCCGGCGTCATGGTGTGGATGGCGTCGCCGAGCAGGGTGATGTTGCTGGTGGGCCAGGGGGCGATCGGTTCGGAGGTGGCGATCCGGACCGGGAACGCCGCCGCAGGGTCCGACAGTTCGAACAGCCGGCGCAGGTCCGGGTGCCAGTTGGCGGTCAACTTCAGTGCCAGGTCGATCAGTTCACTGCCGCGCAACTCGGTCGCCGCGGGCGGGAACCGGTTGTCGGCGCTCCAGACCGAGAGGTTGAGGTAGTCGCGGCTGGTGTCGTGCCGCAGTCCGGCCCAGCGGCCGAGCCCCGCCGGGTCGGCCGGGTCCTTGGGCCGGCCCTCGGCGTCCCAGGGGAACTCCATCACGTGCAGCATGCCGATCACCCCCTTGGTCCCGAAGATCATCGAGAGGCCGTTGAGCGCCTCCTCGGGGACCAGGGCGCGGGTCTCGGGGGTGAGCGGTGTCCTGGTGGCGATCGCGGTGATGCCCGCGTCCTTCACCGTGGCGTGCGGCAGGTACTGCCGGCGGACGGCGGAGCGGGTGCCTTCGGCGGAGACCAGGACGTCGCCGGTGGCGCTGCTCCCGTCCGCGAAGAAAGCGGTGACCGTGCCGTCCTCGTTCCGTTCGTACCGGGTGAAGACCCTGCCGAAGTGCACGACGTCGTCCATCCCGGTGAAGAGCACCTGGCGCAGGGTGGCCCGCGAGACGGAACGCTCGCTGTTGACGTCGTCGGTGTCCGGGCGGAGCGGGATCGACGCCGTCCGGCGCATCCTCTCGGTGAGTACGTTGAAGTAGCGCGGGGAGCGGGCGCAGGTGGCGACGAAGATGCGGAACAGCTCGGGCGGCAGGCACTCCTTGAGTGCGCGGTTGCCGGTCGGGTCGATGCCGACCCGGTAGCCGTAGAGGCCGTCGCTGCGACTGCCGTAGCGCTCGTACACGGCTACCGACACGCCGGACTGCTTCAGGCCGTGCGCCAGGCACATGCCGCCGGTCCCGCCGCCGATGATGATCACATGCATGGGGTTCCCCGATGGTCGGGCCCGTGACGGGCCTGCGGCGGGTCCCCGGGTCCGGGCCTGCGCGGCTTCGGGCCGCCGGGAGGCTCACGGATCTCTTGGGGCCCGGGTATCTTGGCTTTCAAGGTACTTATATCTTGAGTATCAAGAGACTCGACTGTCAAGGGAAAATATGGACGACCTCCGCGCGGCCCTCTCGGTCGAGATGCAGACCCTCCAGGCGGCCGTGGACGCCTTCGACGAGGCTGCCGCCGGGGTGCTGGGAGTGAACCGCACCGACCTGCGCTGCCTGGAGATCCTCGTCCGGGAGGAGGCGGCCGCCCCGAGCGCGCTCGGCCTGGCGCTCGGCCTGACCACGGGGAGCGTCACCGCGATGCTGGACCGGCTGGAGAAGCTGGGCTATCTCACCCGCTCGCCCGACCCCTCGGACCGCCGCAAGGTCGCGGTGCGGGCCACCGACGCCGTCCGGCAGAAGGCCTGGGAGCTGTACGGGCCGTTCGTCGCCGAGGGGGAGGAGCTGACGCGCGACTACAGCGCGGAGCAACTCCGCCTGCTGGCCGACTTCCTGCGCCGCTCGCGCGAACTCTACGACCACCAGCTCGCCCGGGTTCGCGAGCTTCCGGTAGTCAAGCGCCGCCGCTGAACTCGGTGCTGCTGAACGCGGCGCGGCGGCCGTGGTGGGACGGCGGCTGTGGCGGGACGGCCGGTGAGGCGCGGTGGCCGCGCCTCACCGGCGTGGCGTCAGGCGCCGGAGGCGGCGGTGAAGCGGGCGGCTACGTCGTTCCAGTTGACGACGTCCCAGAGCTTCTCGACGTAGTCCGGGCGGACGTTCCGGTACTGGAGGTAGTACGCGTGCTCCCAGGCGTCGAACGCCAGCAGCGGCGTGGTGCCCTGGCCGACGTTGCCGTGGTGGTCGTAGACCTGCTCGACGATCAGGCTCCGGCTGAGCGGCTCCCAGGCCAGCAGGCCCCAGCCCGAGCCCTGGACGCCGGCGGTGGCGGCGGTCAGCTGCCCGCGGAACGCCTCGAAGCTGCCGAAGTGCTCCTCGATCGCGGTGCCGAGCACGCCGTCGGGGCGGTCGCCGCCGTCCGGGGAGAGGTTCTCCCAGAAGAGCGAGTGCAGCACATGGCCGGACAGGTGGAAGGCGTGCGTCTTCTGCAGCCCGACCAGGCTGCCGAACTGCTCCTTGGCGCGCGCCTCGGCCAGCTGCTCCAGGGTGTCGTTGGCGCCCTTGACGTAGGCGGCGTGGTGCTTGGAGTGGTGCAGCTCCAGGATCTCGGCGCTCATCGCGCGCTCCAGCGCCGAGTAGTCGTACGGGAGGTCGGGAAGCGAGTAGGTGCCCATCGGGACACTGCCCCTTTCAAAGGTGGTGATGATGCCGAGTCACACTATTGCGCATAGTTTGCAACAGCAGTGAGTGTGCTTCAGCATGTCATGCGCCATCCGGGCCCTCCTCGGCGAACAGGGTGCGCTCGACGTGCTGGGTGTCGGTGTACTCACGGACCGAGGCGATCCGGCCGTCGCGGACGGTGAAGATCCCCACGCACCGGTTGTCGTAGCGGTGCCCGTGGACGGTGGTGCCCTTCGAGGTCCACTCCGCCATCACCTGGTCGCCGTCGGCGATCGTGTGGGTGAGGACGATCTCGGGGGTGCAGCCGGGCGCGAAGAGGGCACCGGCCGAGCCGAGGAAGTCGTTGACGATGGCGTCCCGGCCGCGCCACACCCCGGTCAGCGGCAGGTCGCCCGGGTAGGTCCAGGTGGCGTCCTCGGTGAAGGCGGCCACGACCGCCGCCAGGTCGCCCTCGGCGACGGCGTTGACGTAGTCGATGACGACGGTGCGGGGGTCGGTACGGGGGTCGGTGGCGTTCATGACGCGGTCTCCTTGGGGGTGAGGGGTGTTCAGGACAGGGTGAGGACGGCGTTGCCGCGGATGCGGCGGGCGCGCAGGTCGGTGAGGACGGCGGCGGTGCGGCTCCAGTCCTCGACCAGGCCGATCTCCGGGTGCAGACGGCCCGCCGCGACGAGGCGGACCAGCGTCCGCAGGTCGTCGGCGTAGGGCTGCCCGGCATCGGCGTAGCTGAAGTGCCTGACCGTCGCGGACACCGGGCCGTTCAGCAGGTCGAAGAAGTCCAGGGTCACGGGCTCGCGGCTCGCCTGGCCGAACCAGATGAGCTCGCCGCGCGGGACCAGCCGGCCGAGGGCGAGCGGCAGGCCGGCGCCGCCGGTCGACTCCAGGACCAGGTCGAACGGCCCCGGTGCGTCCTCGATCCGTTGGACCACGGTGGCCCCGAGCTCGGCCAGCCGGGCGCCGCGCTCCGCCGAACGGCTGACCGCGGTGACCAGCGCCCCTGCGGCGGCGGCCAGTTCGACGAAGTAGTGCCCGACGCCGCCGGAGGCGCCGGTGAGCAGCACCCGCCTGCCGGTGACGCCGCCCGCCGCCCGCAGCAGCCGCAGCGCCGTCAGCCCGGCCAGCGGCAGCGCCGCGGCCTGGACGGTCGTCACCTGCTCGGGCAGCCGGGCCACCGAGCCGGCCGGCACCGCCACGTACTCGGCCCAGCCGGACGCGGGCGGATGGGCCACCACGCGCTGCCCGACGGCGGGTCCGGTGCCGTCGGCGGCGGCCTGGACGACCAGGCCCGCGACGTCCTTGCCCGGCCGCCAGGCGGCGGGCGGCCGCTCCAGCAGGAAGGTCTCGCCCCGGTTGACCGAGTAGGCGTCGACCTTGACCAGGACTTCGTCCGGGCGCGGCTCGGGCTCGGGCACCTCGCCGATCTCCACCATCCGGTCCGGCCGGCCGGTGGCCGTGAACGCCTTCATCGTTGCTCCCCCGCTTGCTCGTTCGCTCGTTCCTGCTCTCGAAGACCAGCAAACCGCTCGTCCGGCAGGGCGGTCCAACAACCGGAAAGGGGCTGTGACAACTGCGGGTTGTCGGCGAGGATGGCCCTCGTGGACCTTGATCTGGCACAGCTGCGCGCCTTCGTCGCGGTCGCCGAGCAACTGCACTTCCGGCGGGCCGCCGAGACGCTCTCGATCACCCAACAGGGGCTGTCCAAACGGATCTCGCGGCTGGAGGAGACGCTCGGCGCCCGACTCCTGGACCGGGGCCGGACCCGGGTCGGGCTCACCGCCGCCGGGCAGCGCCTCCTCGAACCGGCCCGCGCCGCACTGGCCGCGGGGGCCGCCGCCGTCGCGGCGGTCGGCCGGGACGACCGGCCGCTGCGCCTCGACGTGTGGGGGCACCTCTACGAGCCGCTGCGGACGGTACGGGAGGCGCTGGACGCCCTGGACCGCCTGGGCACCGGAGCCGGGACACAGGTGGAGGTCGGGCCGGGCCGCGACCTGCCCGGGGTCGGGGCAGCACTCGTACGCGGCGAGATCGGCGCCGGATTCGGCCGCTTCCACGCCGTGGGCGACGGGTACGACCCGGCGCTCGCCCACCGGCTGGTCCGGCTGGAGCCGGTGGACGCCGTGATCGCCGCCGGCCATCCGCTGGCGGCCGCCGGGCAGCTCCGCCCGGACCAGCTGAGCGGGCTGCGGCTGGTGCTCCCCGCCACGGCCGGGCGGCTGGACTTCCTCGGCCGCTTCGCCGGGCAGTTCGACGTGCCCGTCCTGCCCGGCGAGCTCAACCTGGGGCTCGACCACCTCCTGGAGCGGGTGCGGGCCACCGCGGACGGGTTCACCCTGCTGCCCTCGGAGCTGCCGCTGACCCCCGGTTCGGGCCTCGCGGTGGTGCCGCTCGTCCAGCCCACCCCGCTCTACGCCTGGTCGCTGGTCTGGCACCGGGACCGGCCCGACCCGGGCGTGCCCGCGCTGCTCCAGGCGTTCTCCGAGGCCGGCCGGCGGCGCCGCTGGCTGGAGTACCGCCCGGGCCGCGACTGGCTCCCGGAGGCGGACCAGCGGGAGGTCCTGACCGGCCGGTAGGCGGCGGCGCCCGTCCCGGCCCGTCGAATGAGGCGCAGACCTGCGGACGGCCCGGCGCTGGGCTGCGCCGGGCCGTCGGGGCCGTTCGGTGATGGTGGTTCCGTGGTGCTGCGGGTGGGTGCGGGTGCGGGTGCGGGTGCCGGGGTGGGGCGGGTGGCTCTACCAGGCGGACCAGGGCATGTTCCAGCCGCCCAGGCCGTTGTCGGGCTGGACGTCCTTGCCGATGGAGTTCTTGACGATCACCACGTCGCCGAGGATCGAGTCGGCGTAGAACCGGCCCGCCACGGAGTTGTCGTCGCCGTCCTCGGTGTCGGGGAGGCCGACGCAGCCGTGGCTGATGTTCTGCCGGCCGGCGACGGCGCCGGCCTTGGGGTTGCCGTGCACGTAGGTGCCGGAGTCGGTGATCTTCATGGCGTGCGGCTCGTCGACCGAGTAGGCCGCGCCCTTGATGGTCGTGGTGGCCGAGTCCATGTGTTCCATCCGGGTCTTCTGGAACACCACCATGGTGCCGTTGTACGAGGGGTTGTCGTCGCTGCCGGCCGTGATCGCGATGGTCTGCGGCGCGGCACCGTCCTTCGCGACGGTCATCCGGTGGGCCTGGGCGTCCACTGTGGTGATCTTGGAGCGGCCGATGGTGAACGACTCGTCGCGGTCGGAGTTGCCGTAGACGCCGGGGGCGAACTCCACGCTCTTGGTGCGGAAGTGCACGGCCACCTTGGTGCCGGGCTTCCAGTAGGACTCCGGCCGCAGGTCCAGCCGGGTGTCGCCGTCGAACCAGTGGCCCTTGACCACGGTGTTGTCCGAGGCCTGCACCGTGATGGCCTTCTCCACGGCCGCCTTGTTCTTGACCGCCTTCTGGAAGTCGACCCGGATGATCATGCCGACGCCGTAGGTCTCGTTCGTCGTCACGTTGTCGTCGGTGCGCGTCGTCTTCGACGGGGTGAGCGTGCTGAAGGTGTTGGTCGCGGTGGTCCGGACACCTGCGGCGTCGACGGCCTGCGCGCTCACCTTGTACGCCGTCCCGACGGCGAGCCCGGCCGTCGGCACCCAGCTCAGGCCGTCGGCCGCGACCGCCCCGGCGACCGCCTGCCCGTCCGGGCCGGTCACCGCCACCTGGGTCAGCTTGCCGCTGGTCACGGAGACCTTCAGCGCGCCGCTCGGCGGCACGTCCTGGGCGCCGTTCTTCGGTTCCACGTCGAGTACGGCGGCCGACGGCTTCGCCGTTACGGACGTGGCACCCGCCCCGCCCGCACCCGCGTTGCCGCCCGCGCCCGCGCTCACGGCGGCGCCGCCCGGGTGCACCCCGGCGCTGCCGCAGGCCGTGGCGAGCAGGAGCGCGCCGCCCAGCGCCAGCGCGGCCAGCGGCCGGCGGCCCGCACGCCTCGGCTTCCACCGCGAGGCGACGCCGTTCGACCGCTCGTTGGCCGACCCCACTCGAATCGACTGCATTGCACGTCCCCCTGCTCGGGTCATCTTCTGTCTGCTGACGAGCCGGGCGTCTGGCGGCGACCATGGCGAAGATCGGCTCATCCGGTCACACGCGACGGGCCGAGCGGGAGGTCTCACGCTTTCGGCGGCTGTCACAGAATCGGGACGTTCGGACCTCCGCCCCGGCACGACACCGGCCGCCCGGGGGATCCCGGACGGCCGGTGGGTGCCGTGTTGCGTGCTGCCGTGCAGCGCCGCGTGTTGTCGCGCGGCGGCGTGCGGCTGCGGCGACTACGGCTTCGCGAAGTAGCCGAACAGGTCGGCGATCACGTCGGTGCGGCCGGCCCGGTTGTAGACGTCGAAACTGCCGTCGGCGCCCAGCGGCGTGATGACGTGGTTCGGTACGACCTGGCCGGGGGTGAAGTTGACGCTACTGGTGGCGGGACGGGTGGTGCCGTCCGCCCAGACGGTCAGGAAGCCACCGGTGGTCGGGGTGACGGCGGTGACGTTCAGGACGGCGCCGGTGGCGCCGGCCGGGGCGCCCGAGGCGACGGTGTGCGAGGCGCCGGCGTCCAGGGTGCCGGTGCCGTCGTAGCGGGTGTCGGTCAGGCGCTTGGGCGGTACCGCCGTGAACAGGCTGCCGCCGTCGGCCGAGTAGTAGCCGAAGACGTCCGCGATCACGTCGACCAGGCCGCCGGTGTTGCAGATGGTCACCGTGCCGTCCTGGTCGATCGGGGCGATGACCTGGTTGGCGACGGTCTGCCCGGCGCCGAAGTTGAGGTTGGAGGTGGCCTTGGTGTGGCCGACGGTCAGGAAGCCCGCGTACTGCGGGTCGGTGACGGTCAGGTTGAGCACCGCGTACGCCGCCTGGGCCGGCACCCCGCCCGCGCCCCGGATCTGGAGCGTGGTGGTGCAGTCGGAGCTGATCGGGCCCTTGGCGGGGACGCCGACGCCGTACCGGGTGTCCATCAGCCGCACCGGGGCGACCGGCGCGTACTGGCTGCCGTGGTCGGGGTTGTACTCGCCGAGGGCGTCCACCACCACGTCGACCGGGGAGCCGGACTTGCCGTTCCAGACGGTGACGGTGCCGTCGGTGCCGACCGGGACGGTCACCAGGTTGGAGACGATCGAGCCCGCGGTGTAGTTGATGTTGGAGCTCTTCGGCTGGTCGGTGCCGCCGGGGGCGACCGTCAGGTAGCCGCCGCCGGACGGCAGGACGGCGGTGACGTTGAGCACGACGGCACTGGCCGCCCAGCCCGCCGGGATGCCGGTGTCGCCGACGTTCAGGGTGAGCCTTCCGCCGGGGGCGAGCTTCGCCGGGGCGCTGCCGGAGCGGGTGTCGGCCACCCGGACGGGGGTGTACGCGGTGTAACTGCTGGGCCGGTAACCGACCTTGACGGTCTTGGTGAGCGAGGCGGTCTGGCCGGCCTTGTCGGTGGCCGTCACGGTGACCTGGTAGTCGCCGGGAGCCTGGTAGGCGTGCGGCAGGGTGTTGGCGGCGACCGGGCTGCCGTCGCCGTAGTCCACGCTGTAGCCGGTGATCGGCCACGGTCCGGTGGTGCCGGTGGTGTCGACGGTGTACACCAGCGGGCGCAGGCAGCTGCGGGTCTGCACGGTGCAGGGCGCGGCGGTGAAGGCCACGGTGGGCTTGCCCGGCGCGGCGACTGTCACCGGCTGGCCGGCCTGGTAGGTGGTGGCCGTCCCGGCGGCGTCGGTCTGCGTCAGGGCGACCGTGAAGCTGCCGGCCTTCAGGTAACTGTGCTGCGCGCTCGGCGAGTTGGAGACCACCGGCGCGGTGCCGTCGCCGAAGTCGAAGGAGTAGCTCACCTGGGTCGGCCAGTGCTGCTGCGAACTCGCGGTGGCGGTGACCGTCAGCGGGTACGGGCCGGAGTTGTTGTCGAGCCGCACCGTCGCCGGGGTCAGGCTCTGCAACTCGTAGGCGCCCCGGTCACGGTGGCCGGTGCCGGTGTCCGGGACCTGCGTGTCGTCGACGATCGGGTTGCCGTCGAGGTCGGTCGGCAGCGCGCCGAAGACGTCGCCCTTGGCCGAGTCGATCGCGGGCGAGGCCGGCAGCAGCCCGCGGTCGGCGTAGCCGTCCTGGCCCAGCTGCGGGTCGGCGACCAGGTCGCCGGTGCCGGGCGGCGGGCCGTACGGGCCGGAGTACACCGCGCCGGTGGCGGCGATCAGGTCGGCCGGCGTGTTGTAGATCGTGCCCGCCCAGCTGTACGGGACGCCGCCGCTGACCGAGTTCATGATGTTGGAGCCCACCCGGCTGTTGAACGCCGAGCCGGTGTCCAGGCTGAGCAGCGGGTAGGGGCCGTTGCCGCAGCCGCCGCCGGTCGCGTCCAGGATGTTGTTGTAGACCTGCGAGCCGTCCGACTGGCCGGTCAGTACGACCAGGGTGCCGCAGGGCTGGGTCAGCGTGTTGTTGACGATGTCGGTGTAACTGGCGTTCTGCGCCCAGATCGTGCTGTTGCCGCCGGTGAAGTCGTTGGCGGTGACGATCGTGCCGGTCGGGCTCCCGACCGTGTTCCCGCCCTCGTCCAGCAGCAGCGGCAGGCCGGTGCCGCCGATGACGTTCCGGGAGACCGTGACGGCCTGCGAGGGGCCGAGGACCTGGATCGAGGCGCGCGCGTACTGCCCCGGCTGGTAGGTCTGCGCGAGGTGGTCGACGGTGACCGAGGACGAGGCGGTCACCACGGCCGCCGACACGGCCGGGCCGATCTGGAAGTTGCGGATCACCACGTCGTGCACGCCCTGCAGCGTGAAGGCGGGGCCCGCGGGATACGGCCGGACCAGCGCGGCCTGCGCGGAGGACTGGTTGTTCCAGTTGCCGGTGGTGATGGTGATCGGGCTGCCGGGCGTGCCGGAGTTCCTCACGGTCACCGCCTCGTCGTAGCCGCCCGGCTTCGGCGCGACCTGCACGGTCTGGCCGGGCTTGGCGTCGTACACGGCGGCCTGGATGGTGCAGTACGGCTGGGCGGAACCGCCCCCGCTGTCGCTGCACGGGACGGTCGGATTGACGTAGAGCGTGTCGCCGCCGGCCGACGCCGAGGCGAACGGCCCGGAGAGGCCGGTGCCGAGCGTGACGGTGACAGCGGTGACTAGGCCGGCGAGGTGTCGCAGGCGCACGGTGATACCCCCTGTAGACGTGGCGCCCCGCCGCGCGAGTGGATCTTCACGGGCGGGCGTTCACATTCTTCCGCGCAGGTGTTCGACGTGTCCCGGGATTCGGCCTCCCCGCCGCCGCTACGCGAAAGTTCGTACGGCACACTGATGCCGTCTCGGACTGCCCGAGTCAGCTGCCTTCCGGGGGAAGAGTGCCCATCCGTCAACGCGTCGGCCTGTCGGCTGTGGCCGCTGCCGTCACTCTCGGTGCGGGCCTGCCCGCCCTCCCGGCGGCGGCCGCCGCCGGAGCCGCCACGCTTTATGTCGACCGGATGAACCGGGCGTGCTCGGACAGCGGGACCGGCACGTACGAGCGGCCCTACTGCACGGTCTCGGCGGCCGCCGCCGTGGTCGGGCCCGGGCAGACGGTGCAGATCGGCGATGCCGTCTACCAGGAGCACGTGGAGATCACCCGGTCCGGCACGCCGGACCGGCCCATCGTCTTCACCGGCTCGCTGCCCGGGGCGCACATGGGGCGGCCATTGATCGGCGGAGACGTCAGCGCGCCCGCCATCACCGTCTCCGGCGCGCACGACGTGGTGATCCAGGACCTCGCGACCATGTCGGTCGCGGAAGGCATCCTGGTCAGCGGGTCGGCCCGGATCACCATCGACCACGACTTCGACCAGGTCTCTCTGACGGGTTCCGACTGGTTCTCGCACACCCCGTGGGTCCGGCTCACCGGCGGCACCTCGGACACCGTGGTCAGCCGGAGCGACATCGGGGGGCGCGGTACCGGGGTGACGTTGGACCCGGGCACGCACGACAACACCGTCACCACCAACGACCTGGGCAGCACCAACGACGCCGGGGTGATGGCGACGGACGCTCCCGGGACGGTCGTCACCAGCAACACGATCAGCCACAACTGCGGGACGGGGATCTCCCTCGCAGGTGCTTCCACCGGTTCGACGGTCGAGAACAACATCCTGGCCCCTGCGACGACCGGGTGCTCGGGCAAGGGCGGGCCGACCCCCGGCGCTGCGGGCCTGCTGGTCTCGGCCGGTTCGGCCACCGGCACCAAGGCCGACTACAACGTCGTCCGGGCGGCGGCCGACGGCACCGCCTACAGCTGGGCCGGGACGCCGTACCCAGGACCGGTCGAGCTCGCCAAGGCCACCGGCCAGGGGCAGCACGACAGTTCGGCCGATCCGGCGCTGACCGGCCCGGGCGGGTCCCCGGACAAGGGGTCACCCGCCCTCGACTCCGCCGACGCTGCCGCGCCGGGCGAACTCGACAGCGACCTCAACTACGTCCCCGCCGTGGACTACCCGGGCCAGCCCGACACCGGTACCGGGTCCGGTCACCGGGACCGGGGCGCGGTCGAGAACCAGGGCATCACCACGGCTGCGCTGACCGTGGACCGGGCTCAGGGCGCGTACCCGTTCAAGGTCTCCGTGTCAGCAACCGCCAAGGAGACCTGGCCCGGCGCCACGCTCGCGTACTCCTTCGACTTCGGTGACGGCACGGCCCCGGTCGTCTCCGCCGTTCCGAAGGCCGACCACACCTACACCGCTCGCGGGGTGTACGAGCCGTTGGTCACGGTCACCGACAGTGCCGGAGGACTGCTGACGACGGGCACCGTGAATCCGGTGTCCGTCGGTGATCCGGGGCCGCCGCAGGCCGTTCTGTCCGTCAGCCCGGGCAGGAGCGGCTGGTCCGCCTCCGCGCCGTTCACCTTCGAGGCGGATGCCGGCCTCTCGGCCGGGCCGTGGCCGATCGTCTCGCGCATGGTGGACTTCGGGGACGGCAGCGCTCCGGTGCAGTGTGCCGGCCCCGGCGGCTCTCTCTGCGACCACACCTACGCGCGGCCCGGCAGCTACACCGTCACACTGACCGTCAAGGACTCGGCCGGCGGGACGAGCAGCACCTCCCAGGCCGTCGATGCGGCCTACCAGCCGGGCGGGTTCGACTGGAAGTCGAAGCGCATCCTCGACACCCGGAACGGGACCGGCGGCCCGGCACAGCGGCTCGGGCCCGACAGCGAGCTCACGCTGAGCGTTGCCGGTGCGGTCGGCACGGACACGACCGCCGTGGTGCTCAACCTGACCGCCGTGAACCCGAGCTCGGCGGGCTTCCTGACCGCCTACCCGTCCGGTCAGGCGCGTCCGACCACCTCGAACAGCAACTTCACGGCCGGGCAGACGGTCGCGCATCTGGTCACCGTCCCGGTCGGCAGCGACGGCAAGATCAAGATCTACAACCGCTCGGGCTCGGTCGACCTGGTGGCCGACCTGGTCGGTGCCTACGCCCCGAGCGAGTCGGCCGGTTTCACGGCCGTCACCCCGACCCGGGTACTCGACACCCGGACCGGGACCGGGTCCCCGGCCGGCAAGGTCGGCCCCAAGGGGGGCGCCTGTTTCACGCTGCCCGACTCGGTCCCCAGGGACAGTGCCTACGCCGTCCTGAACATCACCGCGACCGGGGCCGACCAGCCTGGTTTCCTGACCTTCGACGGGAACTGGAACAGCTCGATCCTCAACGTGGCTCCAGGCCGGACGGTCGCCAACCAGAGCGTGATCGAGGACGCCCAGGGCGAGATCTGCCTGAGCAACGCGACGGGCCACACCGATATCGTCGCCGACCTCACCGGTTACTACTACGGTCGTAGCGGAGACCGCTTCACCCCCGTGGGGCCCAGCCGGCTGCTCGACACCCGGATCGGCAGCACCCCGCTCGGGCCGGACTCGACTCTCGGAGTGCAGGTCACCGGCCGGGCCGGGGTGCCGGCCGACGCGACCGGCGCGGTGCTGAGCGTCACCGCCACCGCGCCCGACCAGGGTGGCTTCCTCACCGCCTACCCCACCGGAGGTACCCGTCCGGCCACCTCCAGCGTCAACTTCGCGGCCGGGGAGACCGTCCCGAACCTCGTCACCAGCGGCGTCGGTACGGGCGGCGGAGTCACCCTGTACAACCACACCGGCCGCACCCAGGCGGTGGTGGACGTCTCCGGCTACTTCAGCAAGCCCTGACGCCCGGCCGTGCTGTCCCACCGCACAGCGGTACCGGCGCCACAGCCGTCACGTCAGATCGGCTCGTCGGTGGGCGGCCAGCCGGGGCCCGGTTCGCCCGGGGCGAGGCGGGCCACCACCTCGGCGAGGTCGAGGCAGGCGTGCTCGATCTTGCGGTAGGTGCTCTCCCGTTCGGCGACGACGGCCGCGAGCAGCAGGGTGGTCAGCGCCGCCGAGCCGTTCAGGGCCTGCAGGGTGACCATGGTCGCGAGCAGGCTGTGGTGCGCGAACGGCCCGGCGTGGTCGGTCGCCGCCGTGATCGTCAGCACGGAGACCAGCAGGACGCACGGCGTGGCGCCGACCAGCTCGAACCGCAGGGCGGCCCAGATGAGCAGCGGGAAGACCAGGAAGAGCAGGTCGAGGGAGCTGCGGCTGACCACCAGCGTGACGACAGTGGTGCCGGCCAGCAGCAGCACCGCCTCGGCCCACTCGTACGGGCCGGTGTCCCGGGGCAGCCGGGCCGTCCGCAGGACCAGCAGCAGCGGCGCGACCACCAGGACGCCCATCGCGTCGCCCGTCCACCAGGCCGACCAGGTCGACCAGTAGCCGCTCAGCGGCAGTGAGCCGGAGAGCACCAGGGTGGAGGTGCCGACGGTCGCGCTGATCAGCATCCCGGTGAGGGCGGCCAGGAAGACCAGCGCCAGCCCGTCCCGCAGCCGGTCCAGCTCGATCCGGAAGCCGACCCGCCGGAGCATCAGGCAGGCGCAGACCGGCGCCAGGGTGTTCCCGGCGACGATCCCGACGGAGCCCGGGTCGGCCGGCCCGATCGAGACGATCACCAGGAAGGCACCGAGCGCGATCCCCGGCCAGATCCGCAGGCCGAACAGGAGCAGGCAGGTCACGGCGATGCCGGTGGGCGGCCAGAGCGGCGTGACCTTCGCCCCCGCGATCACCACCTGTTGCAGCAGGCCGAGCCGGCCGGCCACGAAGTAGGCGGCGGCCACCGCGAGGATCCGCAGACCCGCAGCCCCGACCCGCCGGAGTTCCTCGTTCAGCGCCACACCAGCCATCAGACAGCCTTCCGCCCCCGGGACCCGCCGTGACACGCTGACCGCCGCCGGTGCGCGCCGACGGCTCCACGGGCTCAGCCGCCGTCGGGGGGCGCCGCGTCGTGGCGCAGTACCAGCACCGCCGCGTCGTCCGTGTGGCCGGTGAGGTCCGCGACCTTGATGACCTCCGCCGCCAGTTCGCCCGGGTCCGCGCCGACCCCGGCCCGGACCACCCGGGTCACCTGCTCCAGCCCGGCCTCGATCGGGAACGACGGCCCTTCCACCACACCGTCCGTGACCAGGACGAACGCCCCGGCCGCCGTCAGCCGCCGCCGGGTGACGGGGTACCCCTCGCCGGGCAGGACGCCGAGCGGCAGGCCGCCCTCGTCCTGGGCGATGCCGAAGCGGCCGTCGTCGGTGGCCCAGACGGCGGGGACGTGTCCGGCCCGGGCGTCGGTCAGCTCCCAGGTCTCCGGGTCGAAGCGGAGGAAGCTGCAGGTCGCGAAGAGCCGGGTGTCCATCGACAGCAGCAGCTCGTTGGCCCGGCTCAGCACCTCGCCCGGGTCGGCGGCGGCCGCCGCCACCGCGCGCAGCCCCACCCTGACCTGGCCCATGAAGGCCGCCGCCTCCACGTCGTGGCCCTGGACGTCGCCGATCGAGAACCCGAGTGCGCCGTCGGGCAGCCAGAAGCCGTCGTACCAGTCGCCGCCGATGTTCAGGCCGTGCCGGGCGGGGGCGTAGCGGGCGGCGGTCCGCAGCCCCGGCAGTTCGGGCAGTGCGGCGGGGAGCAGCCCGCGCTGCAGGGCCTCGGCCAGTTCGACCCGGGCCTGCTGCAGCTCGGCCCGCTCCAGCGCCTGGGCGGTGAGCCGCCCGAGTTCGGTCAGCAGGTCGTCGGCGCTCGCGGGTCGGATCGGACGGCGTCGGGTCATCGACCCTCCGGGTGGCCTTGGGTTGGATCCCCCTCCCGGAGGGTCCAATTCCGGATCATCCTATTTCCGGGCCGCTTCGTCCGCTTGGCGGAGCCCGAGCGTCCGCCCGCCGGGACTCCGGACACTTGGCCGGAAACAGCCCAGGGCCTTCCCCGTCCGTTCATGTGCCCGCCGTGGCGGGGTCACGGAGCGCCACTACTCATGAGCCGAGGCCTTGCCGCGCACCGCATGAGTACCGAGGAGCATTCGTGACCCGCAGAGCAGTTCGACTCGCCGCCGTCCTCAGCGCCACCGGAGTCCTGGCCGGAGCGACCATCGCCCAGTCCTACGCCGCCACCGGCCCCGTCGACGCGCTGCACCGCGCCGCCGCCAAGCACGTACTGCTGGTATCGGTGGACGGGCTGCACCAGTCGGACCTGGCCTGGTACGTCGCCCAGCACCCGCACTCGGCGCTGGCCCGCCTGGTCGGCGGCGGCGTGGAGTACACCGGCGCCCGGACCACCACGCCCTCGGACTCCTTCCCCGGCATGGTCGCCCAGGCGACCGGCGGCGGCCCCGGCACCACCGGCGTCTACTACGACGACACCTACAACGCCGCGCTGCTCCCGGCGGGCACCACCCACTGCGCGGGCGTGAAGCCCGGCGTCGAGGTCGACCTCACCGAGGACCTGGACCGGAACAAGGCGTCCATCGACGCCGGCCAGGGCCTCCAGGGCCTGCCGAACAGCATCCTCTCGCTGACCGGCAACGCGGCGAGCCTGCTCGACCCGAGCAAGCTCCCGGTCGACCCGAAGACCTGCCGCCCGGTCTACCCGCACTCGTACCTCCAGGTGAACACCATGTTCGAGGTGGCCCGGGACGCGGGTCTGCGCACCGCCTGGTCGGACAAGCACGCCGCCTACGACATCCTGAACGGCCCGTCGGGCACCGGCATCCAGGACCTGTTCGCGCCCGAGATCAACAGTGACGCCCCGGGCTACCCGGCCGGCGGCGACTGGACCACGGACAACAAGGCCACCGAGCAGTACGACGGCTACAAGGTGCAGGCCGTCCTGAACGAGATCGACGGCTACGACCACAGCCGCGCGCACAAGGTCGGCACCCCGGCGATCTTCGGCCTGAACCTCCAGTCCGTCTCCACCGCCCAGAAGCTGGCCGGCTCGGACGGCCTCAAGGGCGGCTACGCGGCGAAGAACGTCCCCGGCCCGCTGCTGGCGAAGAACCTGGACTTCGTCGACCGGCAGATCGGCGCGCTGACCGCCGAGATCCACAAGCAGCACCTGGACGGCAGCACCACGGTCATCCTGTCCGCCAAGCACGGCCAGTCGCCGGCCGACCCGGCCTCGCTGACCCGGATTGACGACGGCCCGCTGCTGGACGGCCTGAACGCCGCCTGGAAGAAGCTGCACCCGCAGGCCGGCGACCTGGTCGCGCACGCCGTGGACGACGACGGCGTGCTGCTCTGGCTGAACGACCGCTCCTCGGCCGCCACCGACTTCGCCAAGAACTACCTGCTGGCGCAGCACGGCACCGGCACCGACATCGACGCCAAGCCCAAGGCGTTCACCCACGGCGGCCTGACCAAGGTCTACGCGGGCGAGGCGGCGGCCGACTACTTCGGCGTCAAGCCCGGCGACGCCCGCGTCCCGGACGTCTTCGGCATCGCCCAGTACGGCGTCGTCTACACCGGCGGCACCAAGAAGGTCGCCGAGCACGGCGGCGCCCACGCCGACGACCTGGACGTCCCGCTGGTCGTCTCCGGCGCCTCGACCCCGGGCGGCGTGCGGGACTCGGCGCCGGTCGAGACCAAGCAGATCGCCCCGACCATCCTCAGCCTGCTCGGCCTGAACCCGCAGTCCCTGCAGGCCGTCCGCCAGGAGCACACCCGGGTGCTGCCGGTCCGCTGACCAGCCGTTCTCCCCGGCGCGGGGCCGCACACCGACGGTGTGCGGCCCCGCGCCGCGCCACCTCCGGAACCGGCGGGAGAAATCCCCGCCGCAGGTGTCGAGAGCCGTCGCCCCCGTTCGACGCAGAGGTGGAGCGGCCGGAAGGACCGGCGGCAGCGGGTGACCCAGGGAGACACGGAGATGCGATTCATGATGCTGGTCAAGGCGACCGAGGACTCCGAGGCGGGCGTCCTCCCCACGGCGGAGCAGTTCAGCACGATGGGCGCGTACAACGAGGAGCTGGCCAAGGCGGGGGTGCTGCTCGGGCTGGACGGCCTGCAGGCGAGTTCGAAGGGCGCGCGGGTCAGGTTCGACGGCGGGAAGCGCACGGTGACGGACGGCCCGTTCGCCGAGACCAAGGAGCTGCTCGCCGGGTACTGGCTGATCCAGGTGAAGTCGAAGGAGGAGGCCGTCGAGTGGGCCAAGCGGATCCCGTTCGACGCGGGCGAGGAGGTCGAGATCCGGCAGGTCTTCGACCCGTCCGACTTCCCCGCCGAGGTCCTCACCCCGGACGCGGCCGCCCGCGAGCAGACCGTCCGCGAGGGCCTGGAGGCGGCCGACCCCCGCTGAGCGGGGCCGCCCGGCGGCGGCGCCCGACCGGGGCCGGTGAACGACGGAGCCGGCGGGCGCGCCGCTGGTGCACGCGGCGCGGAAGCTGATCTGATGGGCTGCCGTGACCCCTCCCGATGACCAGCTGGAAACCCACCGCGCGATCGAGGCGGTCTGGCGGATCGAGTCCGCCCGGCTGATCGCCGGCCTCACCCGGCTGGTCCGGGATCTGGGCCTGGCCGAGGAGCTGGCCCAGGACGCGCTGGTCGCCGCGCTGGAGCAGTGGCCGCAGACCGGTGTCCCACGCAACCCGGGCGCCTGGCTGATGACCACCGCGAAGCGCCGCGCGATCGACCTGATCCGGCGCCGGCAGCGGCTGGAGCAGAAGATCACCGAACTGGGCCACGAGCTGGAGAACGAGCAGGCGGGGGCCGTGTCCGAGAGTGACGCGGCCTTCGACGCGGTGCTGGAGGACACCGCCGACCGGATCGAGGACGACCTGCTGCGCCTGGTCTTCACGGCCTGCCACCCGGTGCTCGCCACCGAGGCGAGGGTCGCGCTCACGCTGCGGCTGCTCGGCGGGCTGACCACCAAGGAGATCGCCCGCGCCTACCTCGTCCCGGAGTCGACCGTCGCCCAGCGGATCACCCGGGCCAAGCGGACCCTGGCCGAGGCGCACGTCCCGTTCGAGGTCCCGCGCGGGGAGGAGCTGGCGGCCCGGCTCTCCTCGGTGCTGGAGGTGGTCTACCTGATCTTCAACGAGGGGTACGCGGCGACCGCCGGTGACGACTGGATGCGGCCCGCGCTCTGCGAGGAGGCACTGCGGCTCGGCCGGATCCTCGCCGGACTCGCCCCGGACGAGCCGGAGGTGCACGGCCTGGTCGCACTGATGGAGATCCAGGCCTCCCGCTCGGCTGCCCGGACCGGGCCGGACGGCGAGCCGGTCCTGCTGCTGGAGCAGGACCGGGGGCGCTGGGACCACGTCCTGATCCGCCGGGGCCTGGCGGCGCTGGACAGGTCCGAGCAGCTCGCGGCGGCACGCGGCAGCGGGCTCGGCCCGTACGCCCTGCAGGCCGCCATCGCCGCCTGCCACGCGCGGGCCCGCACCCCGCAGGAGACCGACTGGCGGCTGATCGCGACGCTCTACCAGGAGCTGGCCGGGCTGCTGCCGTCGCCGGTGGTGGAGCTGAACCGGGGCGTCGCACTGGCGATGGCGTACGGCCCGGAGGCCGGACTGGAACTCGTCGACCGGCTGGCCGGCGAGCCCTCGCTCAAGGGCTACCACCTGCTGCCCACCGTGCGCGGCGACCTGCTCGCCAAGCTCGGGCGCCTCGACGAGGCCCGGCAGGAGTTCGAACGCGCGGCGGACCTGACCCGCAACGGGCGCGAGCGCGCCCTGCTGCTCGGGCGGGCCGCCGCCTGCGGGCAGGGACGGGCCGGCCGGTCCCAGGGTCCGCACGACCAGGCCTGATCCGACGTGAATGAATGGGACGGACCCTGACCGCTGGCCTTGACGTCAGGGTCAAGGTCTACCGTCGTCCTCATGCGGATCGGCGAACTGGCAGAGCGGACCGGCACCACCACGCGCACCCTCCGGTACTACGAGTCGCGCGGGCTGCTGTCCGCGCGGCGTACCGGCAACGGGTACCGGGCGTACGGCGAGGACGACGTACGGCTGCTGCGGCAGATCCGGCTGCTGCAGGACTTCGGGTTCGAGCTGGAGCAGACCCGGCCGTTCGTGGAGTGCCTGCGGGCCGGGCACCCGGCGGGCGACTCCTGCCCGGCCTCGCTGGAGGTGTACCGCGCCAAGCTCGCCGAACTGGACGCCTGCATCGCCGGACTCCAGGCCGTCCGCGAGCAGGTCGGCGCACAGCTCGCGCGGGCCGAGCTGGAGGCCGGGGAGGCCGAACCGCGCTGCGAGCTCTCGCCCGGACCGGGCCGGGCGGCCGACCAGCTGAGTGGCAGTCCGGCTGAGTGACAGTCCGGCTGAGTGGCCGAGTGACCGACAACTGACCAACAACTGACCGATCGTCATCTGACAGGAGTGCGAACCATGGTGGAGACAGCGGAAAGCCTCGTGGCCGAGGTCACCGACGCGACCTTCGCGGCGGAGGTGCTGGCGTCGGAGCTGCCGGTGCTGGTGGACTTCACGGCCTCCTGGTGCGCGCCGTGCCGGATGATCGCGCCGGTGCTGGAGGACCTCGCGGGCGACGAGGCCGGGCGCCTCAAGATCGTCAAGCTGGACGTGGACAGCAACCCGCAGACCCAGGCCGAGTACGCCGTCCTGTCGATGCCCACCCTGATGGTGTTCCGCGCGGGGGAGCCGGTGAAGACCCTGGTCGGAGCGCGGGCCAAGGCGCGGCTGCTGCGGGACCTGGCCGACGTCCTCTGAGCCGTCCGTACGCCCCCGGCGCGCCGACTGCCGCGCGTGCCGGGGGCGCGGCCGGGTGGGGGAGCGCCGGGCCCGCCCTCACGGCCGGATGCCGTCCAGCGTCGTCCGGAAGCCTCGGATCAGGGCGGAGAGGCCTGCCTCGAAGGCGAGTTCGCGGAAGTCGGGCGGGGCGTGCAGGAGGGGTTCCAGCCCGGCCGGCAGCTCCTCGGCCGGCGGCGCGGGTGGGCGCGGCTTCTCCAGGTGGAGGGCCGAGCCGATCAGGAAGTACTCGACGGACTGCACGACCGGGAGCACGTGCTCCTCCGGCCAGCCGGACGCCCGCAGCACGGCGAACGCGTCGGCGTAGGCCTGGAGCGCCGAGACGGCCCGGGTCGGCCGGCCGGCCAGCAGCGGCACCATGTTCGGGTGGGCCGCCAGCGCGGCCCGGTAGGAGCGGGCCCAGCGGTCCAGCGCGGCCGTCCACGGGCGGATGTCCGGGTCGAGCCGCATCTCGGCGACGATGAGATCGCAGATCCCGTCGATGATCTCGCCGCGCCCTGAGACGTGGTTGTACAGGGACGGGCCCTTGACGCCGAGTCGGGCCGCGATCCGGGTGGTCGACAGTGCCGCCGACCCCTCCTCGTCGACCAGCGCGAGCGCAGCCCGCATGATGCCCTCCCGGGTCACCAGCTGCCGCGACGGCCTGCCCATCCGCTCTCCTCGCGCCCTGTCGGCCGCCGTGCGGGTTTCCCGGCACCCGGGGTCGAACGGCAGCTGCGGGCCAGTGTACGGTCGGCCACATAAAACTACTGGCTCTAGTTTTAGGGGCGGGCCGGAGCCGCTCGGCTCGGGCCGACCCCCGCCACTCCCGGTCTCGCCGCTTCCGGCCGGTGTCGCGACTTGCATAGTGCTGACAGGTTGTCAGTAACATGCCAAGGCAAGGCGATCCTGTTCCGCCTTCCCGACCCACACGCTGAAGGTGACCCCTCCGCATGCCCGTGCGCACCCTCGCTCTGCCCGCACTCGTTGCCACTGCCCTGCTCACACTGTGCAGTTGCAACCCGACCACCCCCGCAGCCCCGCCGGCCGACCCCGCCAACGCGGCCGCCCCGGCCGCTGCGGCCCTGACCGGCACGCAGGACCCCACCTCGGACCCCACCTCGGACCCCACGGCGGACCCCGCGGCGGCCCAGGCGGTCACGCTGGTCGTCCCGGCCGATGCCACCCCGGCCACGGGCGCCGACGCCCGGACCACGGGTACCGGAAGCCCGGCGTCCGCGTCCGCCAAGAGCCCGACGGCCGAGCCGTCCGCCTCGGCGCCGTCTGCCCGGCCCGTGGTGGCCGGTAACCCGAACCTCGCGCTCGCCTCGTACGACAAGCAGACCGGCAAGGCTGTTCTCGCGGTCACCGCCACCGCCCCCACCGCCCGTCCCACCGCCACCCCCACCGCGCGGCCCACGGCGACGGCCTCGGCCCCTGCCGCCGCCCCTGCCCCCGCCACGCCGGCCGTTCACCCCGGCGAGCTGATCGACAGCCCGCCGTCGGCCGCCGCGCCGCACGGCGCGCTGCTCGCGATCACCGGCGTCCAGCCGGCCGACCATGGGAAGGTGGAGGTCAGCACCCGGCCGGCCACCATCTCGGAGCTGCTCGGCCGGACCTGGGCCGACGTCCGGACCGCCCTCGACCCGCGCAGCATCAAGGTCACCCCGCAGGTCAAGGACCTCAAGGTCTCGTACGTTCCGAAGCCCGACGGCGGCAGCGGCTCCGCCTCCGCCGCGCTGGAGCTGGACGCGAACAACAGCATCCCGCTGCCGGACGGGTCCTCGGCCAAGTTCTCCGGCGCGCTCCGACTCGACCCGGCCGTCGACTTCTCCTACCAGGGCGGACTTCTCGGTCTCCAGAAGGCGAAGGTCGGCTTCGACCTCGGCGCGCACGCCGACTGGCACGTCACCGCCGGTCTCACCGCCGCCGGTGGGCCGGTCAGGATACCGATCGCGACCCTCGCCGCCAGCCCGGTGGTGATGGTCGGTCAGCTGCCCGTCGTGGTCTCCCTCAACCTCGCCGTCTACGCCGAGATCAGCGCCGACGGCACCGTCACCGTCGACGCGGCGCAGACCGTGGACGGCAACTGGGCGATCCACGCCGACTACACCAAGGCGGGCGGCTGGACGAGCGCCACCGAGCCCGTCACCACCACGGTCTCGCCGGTCCGGGCCAGGTTCGCCGGCAAGGCGGACGTCCGCACCGCCCTGGTGGCGGACGGATCGGTCGCGCTCTACGACACCCTGGGCGTGAAGGCGACCGTCGAGCCGTACCTGCGCGCGGCGGTGGACGGGAAGGTCAGCATCGACACCAGCGGTGCCGCGCCGACCGTCGACGGCACGGCGGGCCTCTACGGCGGGCTCGACGTGAACGGCGCCGTGATGGCGCGGATCGCCATCCTCGGCACCCCGCTCTTCGAGAAGGACCTTCCGTTCGAGATCTACCGGCACGAGTGGCCGATCGTGACCCGGACGGCCGGCGCCGCGCCGGCCCACTGACGGTCACCCACTGACGGTCGCCTGTCGGGCAGGGCAGGTCCGCCCGCACGCCGAACTCCGGGACGGGACCTGCCCGATACGGTCCCAGCCCCTCGTACGCCCCCAGCGCGCCGACTGCCGCGCGCCGGGGGTTCGGCGACGATGGGCGCATGATCCGAATGACCGAGCCCGGCGCTGCCACCGGCCGGATCGGCAGTAGCAGTAGGGGAGTTCGGGCAAGGGCGTGGGCGCGAGATCAGGGCGCGAGCAGCTCGCGGGCGTCGTCCGGGGCGTGCTGGGGGGCGGGCTGCGGGCCGCGCCGGCCGAAGAGCAGGGCGACCAGGGACAGTCCGAGGGCCGCGCCGGCCGTCTGGGCCAGCACGAAGGCCGGGACGGAGCCGGGGGCGATGCCCGTGTAGGTGTCGCTCAGCGCGCGGCCGAAGGTCAGCGCGGGGTTGGCGAAGCTGCCGGAGGACGTGCCCCAGCAGGCCGCCCCGATCCAGGCGGCCACCGCCACCGGTGCGTACCGGCCCCGGCCGCTCCGCAGCAGGCCGAAGACCAGCAGGATCAGTACGCCGGTGGCGAGGCCCTCGGCCAGCCAGAGGTGCCCGGAGGCGCGCTGGTGGCCGGAGAGTTCCACGAACGGGTGCTCGAACATGACGTTGGCCAGCCCGACGCCGACGATCGCGCCGCCCAGCTGCGCCAGCACGTACGCGCCCAGCTCGCGGGGGGTGAGGCCGGTGCCGGCCCGGCGGTCGGTCCACCAGGCGGCGGCGGAGACCAGCGGGTTGAAGTGGCCGCCGGAGACCGGCGCGAGCAGGGCGATCAGGACGGCCAGGGCCAGGACGGAGGCGAGCACGTTGGCCAGCAGCTGCACCCCGCCGTCCGGGCTCAGGCCGCTGGCCTGGATGCCGGAGCCGACCAGGACGGCGGCCAGCACGGCGGTGCCGACGCCTTCGGCGGCCAGGCGTCGGGACAGGGGTGCGCTCATCATGCCGCCATGCTCCCAACCCGGCCCGTCGCGGACAATTGGTTGGTGTACCCAAGCAAGCGGCCCCCGAGGGGTGCTCGGTTCGGAGACTCGTACGGGTGCGGAACCGCGCTTGACCCTGACGCAACGGGAGGCAGCAGGGTTGGCAACGACAAGGAGGGAGAGACCCGGTGAGCAGTTACTCGGTGGGGCAGGTCGCCGCGATCGCGAAGGTGACCGTGCGGACCCTGCACCATTACGACGGGATCGGGCTGCTGTCGCCCGGCGGGCGTACTCCGGCGGGCTACCGCCGGTACCAGGACGCGGATCTGGACAGGTTGCAGCAGATCCTGTTCTACCGCGAGCTGGGATTCCCCCTCGAAGAGATCGCGGCCATCCTGGACGATCACTCGGTCAGCCCGAGCGCGCACCTGCGCCGGCAGCACCAGCTGATCGGTGAACGCATCGAGCACCTCCAGGAGTTGGCAACGGCCGTCGAACGAGCGATGGAGGCACAGAAGATGGGAATTCAGCTCACCCCCGAGGAGAAGTTCGAGGTCTTCGGAGCGGAGTACGACGAGGACTGGGAGGCCGAGGCGCAGGACCGCTGGGGCGGCACCGAGGCCTGGAAGCAGTCCCAGAGCCGCACCGGCGGGTACACCAAGGCGGACTGGGAGCGGATCACGGCCGAGATGCACGAGATCAACTCCCGTCTGGTGCAGGTCTTCGGCACGGGCGCGGCCGCCGACAGCACCGAGGCGACGGACCTGGCGGAGGTGCACCGGCAGCACATCACGGAGCACTTCTACGACTGCCACTTCGCCATCCACCGGGGCCTCGGCGAGATGTACGTCGCGGACCCGCGCTTCGCGGCGAACTACGAGAAGCTGGCACCGGGCCTGGCCCAGTGGTTCCGCGACGCGATCATCGCCAACGCGGACCGGGCCGAGGCGGCCTGACCCCGCCGGCCGGGCCCCCGGAGGACGAGGCAGGGCCTCCCGGTACGACCGGGAGGCCCTGCCTGGCGTGGTGCCGTGTGCTGCCGACTACGGGAGGTAGGGCACGGTGAAGTAGCCGAAGAGGTCGGCGACGACGTCGGTGTTGCCGGTGTGGTTGTAGATGTCGATGCCGCCGTTCTCGGCGACCGGGGTGGTGACGTGGTTCGGGACGGTCTGTCCGGCCGTGAAGTTGAGGTTCGACGTGCCGGGCTTGGTGGTGCCGTCGGCCCAGACGGTGAGGTACCCGCCGGTGGTCGACCCGGTGCTGGTGACGTTCAGGACGGCGGCGCTGGTGCCGGCAGGCGCGCCGGTCGGGACGACGAGCTTGCCGTCCGGGCCGAGCGTGCTCTTGGCGGTCCGGGTGTCGACCAGGCGGGTCGGGGCGACCGGGGTGAAGAAGCTGTCGGCGTTCGGGCTGTAGGAGCCGAACACGTCGGCGATGACGTCGGTGTGGCCGGTGTGGTTGTAGAGGGTGACCTTGCCGTCCGCGCCGATCGGCACGATGACCTGGTTCGGCACGGTCTGCCGGGCGCCGAAGTTCACGTTGCTGGTGCCCGGCCGGGGGGTGCCGCTGGGGTAGGCGGTGAGGAACCCGCCGGTGTCGGAGCCGGTGGCGGTCAGGTTGAGAACGGCGGCCGTCGCGTAGCCCGGGACGCCGTTCACGCCCGCGACCTGGATGCTGATGCTGCTGTCCGGGCCGAGCGTGTTCTTGGTGGTCCGGGTGTCCAGCAGGCGGCTCGGTGCGGTCGCGTCGAACCCGTTGCCCGGGCTGCTCTGGTAGAAGCCGACCACGTCCATCACGACGTCGACGTTGCCGAAGCGGTTGAAGACCGACAGCCGCTCCCAGTCACCGAGCGGGACGGTCACCAGGTTCGAGATGTTCTGGCCGGCCTTGAAGTTGACGTTCGAGGTGGCCGGGACCTTCGGGCCGCTCGGGTACACCGTGAGGTAGCTGTCCTTGTCGCCGCCCACGGCGGTGACGTTCACGACGACCGCGTCCGGGTGCGGCATGCCGGCCGGGAACGCGAGGTACGGGTTGACCTCCATCGACTGGCCCTGGCCGAGCCGGGTGCCGGTGTTGGGGGCCTTCGGGGACCGGGTGTCGAGCACCCGGTACGGGGTGACCGCCGTGTAGCCCATCGGCGCGTAGAGGGCGTTCACGGTGCTGGTGACGGTGGCCTTGGCGCCGGACTCGTCCGTGACGGTGGCGGTGACGGTGTACCCGCCGGGCTTGGCGTAGTTGTGGTAGCTGAGCGCGTTGGCCGAGACGGGCGTCCCGTCGCCGTAGTCGACCTGGAAGCTCTTGAGCCGGTAGGGGGCCGTCGACTTGTTCAGCTCGAACTGGTAGCTCAGCGGCCCGTTGCCGTTGTCCTTGGCCGAGGTGATCTCCAGCTTCGGCACGACCGGGCCCGGGTCGGTGACGGTGATCTGGTACGGCGTCGCCACCTTCGTCACCGACTTGTCCGTGGCATCCGTCGCCGTCACGGTGATCACGTACTGGCCCTTGGCCGTGTACGCGTGGGCCGCCTGCGGCGTGCTGCTGGGGACGGGGTCGGTGCCGTCGCCGAAGTCGAAGCTGTACGTCGTGGTGTCCGGCCAGTTCCGGGTCGACACGACCTTGGCCGTCACCTGCATGGGGTGCGGTCCGTAGGTGTTGTCCGCCTGGACCTGGAAGGTCTTGAACGGCTGCAGCTCGATCGCGCCACGGTCGTAGAAGCCGTTGCCGGTGTCGGGCCGGTTGAGGTCGTCGGCCCGGGGGTTGCCCATCAGGTCGGTGGCCAGCTCGCCGGGCGCGGAGGCGTCGGCGGAGTCCGTCGCGGGCGAGTCCCCCGACGGGACGACCAAGGTGTTCGCCACCTGGGTGACCTGCAGCTTCGGGTCGTCGTTGATGTCGTGCGCGCCCTGGCCGGTGGCCGTGTGGAAGGCCGCCGGGGTCGGGTAGCCGGCCGGGCCCCAGGCGTAGCCGGTGCCGGAGCCGGTCGGGCGGACCACGTTGTAGTCGACCTTGGTGCCGCTGACGGAGGCGGCCGAGACGGAGAGCTCCACGGCGTGGGCCGGGTCCTTCACGCCGAAGTCCGACCCGGTGATGATGTTGTTCTCGACCGTCGCACCGCTGGAGTTGCCCGCCAGCGAGATGCCCAGGCTGTTGTTGCCCTGGAGGGTGTTGCTGGTCACGACCGTGCCGGGCGCGTCGGTGACGACGATGCCGGCGCCCTGGTTCCCGCTGAGGGCGTTGGTGGTGACGACCGTACCGGTGACGCCCTGGTCGACCGCGATGCCGGCGGTGCCGGAGTCGCCGATGCTGTTGCGGCTCACCACCGAGTCGGTCGTCCGGCCGCTCAGCCGGACGGCCGGCGAGTTGGTGAACGTCCCGTTGTAGGAGGAGTTGTGGTCGACCGTGATCCGGTCGGAGTCGGTGACGAGCACCGCCTCCTGCGGGGTGTCGAAGATGAAGTTCCGCACGGTGACGTCGTGCACACCGGACAGCACGAAGGCGTGGCCCGTCTTCGTCTTGCTCTGCCAGTAGTCGATGCCGACCTGCGGCATGTTCTCGGGGAGCGTGCTGTCGCCCGTGAACGTGATGGGGTGCCCCGGCGTGCCGGAGTTCTTGACGGTGACCTGCTCCGGGTAGGTGGCCGGGCCGGCCGTGACCTGGACGGTCTGGCCGGCCTGGACGAGGTTCGCGGCGGCCTGCACGGTGCAGAAGGGCAGGGCGGCGGCGCCCTGCCCGGCGTCCGAGCACTTCCCGGGCGTGTTGTCGACGAAGAGTGTGGTGCCGGCGTCCGCGAAGGCGGGTATCGGCATGCCGATGCCCGCCAGTACGGCGGCGGCGACGGTGGCGAGTCCGGCGCGGCGGCGGATGGACAAGAGATGTTCCCCCTGAAGATGTGACTGTCCGGCCCGCGACGGCATCAACCGCCGTGAGCGTGCACAGCGTTCCACACCCCCCACCCGCCCCCGGCGCCCAGGGTCTCCCCGTCACCGACCGCCGGACGCCCTCCCGCCGGCCGGGGCCCTGCGGGTCGCGGAGCGGCCGCCCGGGGTGTCCCGTCGGCGGTGCAACCGGGGTGAGCCGCACGGCTGTTGTGCGAACCGGCTGCCCGGTACTCCGGGGCCCGCCCGGTGCACGCCTCCGGCTTTCGACAGAGCGGCACCTCATCCCCAGGTCGCATGCCCGCCCGCTCCGCCGCCCCGGACAATTGGCCGATGGCCCGCACCTCCCGAAATCCGTTCACGGCCCCCGGCGAACCGGGCCCGGGGCTGTGGCGCGCGCTCGCGGAAGTGGCCGGCGGCGCGGTGCTGGTGCTCCTCACCCAGCAGATCGTGCGGGGCGCCGGTCCGTCCGGCGGGGTCCAGCTCCTCCTCGGTCTGCTCGCCCTCGCCCTGCTCGCCGTCCGCCGTCGCCTCCCCACGACGAGCCTGCTGGGCGTCTCCGTCGTCGTGGGCCTGCTGCCCGCCGCCGGGCTGCCGGCCGCCGTGACCGCGTACACCACGGCCCGGCACCTGACGGTGCCCCGGCGCCGGAGCACCGTGCTGCTCGCCTCGGCCGTCCTGGCGACGCTGGGCTGCGCCGTCTTCGCACCGGTCATCGGGTTCGGCGGCCACCCCTTCGGGCTCGCCCTCGGCGCCGCACTCGCCGCCACCACGCTGGTGGTGCCGGGACTGCTCGGCAGCTCGGGCGGGCAGGAGGACCGGCTGCTGCGGGCGCTGCGGGACCGGGCCGCCGCCGCGGAGGCGGCCCGCCGGCTCACCGACAGCGAGTCCCGGATGCACGAGCGGTCCCGGATCGCCGCCGAGATGCACGACCTGGTCGGCCACCGGCTCAGCCTGGTCTCGCTGCACACGGGCGGCCTGGAGCTGGCCCTGCAGCAGGAGTCGCCCGAACTGCGCGACGAGGCGGCCCTGGTGCGCCGGGCCGCCGGGGACGCGATGCGGGAGCTGCGCGAGGTGCTCGGTGTCCTGGGCCCGCTGGGGCGGGACACCGGTACGGACGCCCTGACCGACACGACGGGCACCCGGGCCGACATCGAGGCGCTGGCCCGGGAGTCGCGCAGCGGCGGCATTCCCGTCGAGCTCGGCTGGCAGGGCCCCGACCTGGACGACCGCGCGCCCCAGGTGCGGCGTGCGGTGCACCGGGTGGTGCGCGAGGCGCTGACCAACGTGCACCGGTACGCGGCCGGAGCCGCCGTCACCGTCGCGGTCACGCACACCGACGACCGGGTCGAGGTGCTCGTCCGCAACGGGCGTCCGCCGGTGGCCCCGGAGGCGGCGACCGGCCTGGGCTCGGGGCGCGGCCTGGTCGGGCTGCGGGAGCGGGTGGCCCTGCTCGGCGGCACCCTGGAGGCCGGCCCGGCGCCGGACGGGGGCTTCGCGCTGACCGCGCGGATCCCGGCCCGGCCGCACCCGGCGGCGAACCTCGCCACCGCCGGCGCCGCGCCGCCCGGACAGCCCGCCGACTCCTGCCCGGAGCAGTCACCCGACCGGTTCCAGCGCCGTGCCGTGCGCGCCCTCAGCGGGTTCCTCGGCCTCGCGGGCGTGGGCGTGCTGATGATGTGCGGCCTCTTCCTGGTCGTCCGGACCTTCCCGGAACCCGACCAGCGCGGTCAGCAGCGTCAGCACCAGCAGCCCAGGATCGGGATGTCCCGCGCGGAGGTGGAGCAGGCCGTGTACGGGGACAGCACACCGGCGCGGGCGGCGGCGACGGGCCGCGAGCCGGCCCACCCGGCGGCCGTGACCAGCTGCATGTACTCGACGTACTCGGCCGAGGACTCCACGGCCCCGGCCGAGTCCGCCGTGCGGGGCCCCGACCGCCTCGCGATCACCCGTTACTGCTTCCGTGGCGAGACCCTGGCCACGATCGACCACTTCACCGTTCCGATGGTGTCGCAGACGCCGCCCTGGGAGTCACCGTGACCGAACCCCCCGCCCCCGGCAGCCGCCCGGTCCGGGTCCTGCTCGCCGACGACGAGGAACTGATCCGGCACGGGGTCCGGCTGATCCTGCGCCATGCCGAGGGCATCGAGGTGGTCGGCGAGGCGGCGAACGGCGAGGAGGCCGTGCGGATCGCCGGCGAGACCCGTCCGGACGTCGCGCTGATCGACATCCGGATGCCCGTGCTCGACGGGCTGGCCGCGATCGAGCGGCTGCTCGCACTCGACCCCCGGCCGCAGGTCGTCATGCTCACCACCTTCGGCGACGAGCAGAACGTGACGCGCGCCCTGCGGTCCGGCGCCACCGGCTTCCTGCTCAAGGACGACGGCCCGCAGGAGCTGATCAGCGCCGTCCGGGCGGCCGCCGCGGGCGACGCCGTCCTCTCGCCCGGAGTCACCCGCACCGTCATCGCGCAGATGCTCGACGGCGGTGCCGGTACGCCGGGCCCCGGAGGCGGGTCGCCGTCGGCGGCCGGCGCCGACCCCGGCGGGCGGCTCGCGGCGCTCACCGCCCGGGAGCGCGACGTCCTCGTGCTGCTGGGCCGGGGCCTCGCCAACGCGGAGATCGCCCGCCGGCTGGGCATCGGCGTGGGCACGGTGAAGACCCACGTCAGCGCCGTCCTGGTGAAGACGGGCACGGACAGCCGCGTCCAGGCGGCACTCCTGGCGTACCGGGCCGGGCTGCTCTCCTGAGCAGCGGGCCGGCCCCCGGTCTCTGCCGTCGGACAGAGCCGCCCGTCCGCCCAGCGGGCTACCCGCGGCCTCCGGGCCGACCATCGGCAGAGGCCTCGGTCACGCCCTGAGGCCTACGGATCGGGCAGGACGGCGCGTCGAGGATGAGAGGCAGTCGCACCACCTCCTCCTCGTACTTCTGGAGCTGACATGTCAGTGCAGGCAGCCGATCCCGCGCCCGCCCACTCCGGCCGCTCCGCGACGGATTCCGCCGCCGCCCGGGCCACCGGGCTGAGCAAGGTCTACGGCCAGGGGGAGACCCGGGTCGTCGCCCTGGACTCGGTCTCGGTGGAGTTCGGACGCGGCCGGTTCACCGCGATCATGGGCCCGTCCGGCTCCGGCAAGTCGACACTGATGCACTGCATGGCGGGCCTCGACTCGGTCTCCGCCGGCTCCGCACGGATCGGCGACACCGAGCTGTCCGGTCTGAGCGACCGGCAGCTCACCCGGCTGCGCCGGGACAGCGTCGGTTTCGTCTTCCAGGCGTTCAACCTGCTCCCCACACTGACGGCGCTGGAGAACATCACCCTGCCGATGGCCATCGCCGGCCGCAGGCCGGACCAGCGCTGGCTGGACTCGGTCGTGGCGACCGTCGGCCTCTCCGGACGGCTCGGCCACCGCCCCGCCCAGCTGTCCGGCGGCCAGCAGCAGCGGGTCGCGGTGGCCCGCGCCCTCGCGTCCCGGCCGGAGATCGTCTTCGCGGACGAGCCGACCGGCAACCTGGACTCCCGGTCCGGCGCCGAGATCCTCGGCTTCCTGCGGCACTCCGTACGGGAGTCGGGCCAGACCGTCGTCATGGTCACCCACGACCCGGCGGCCGCTGCCCACGCCGACCGGGTGGTCTTCCTCGCCGACGGCCGGCTCACCGACGAGCTGCTCGCACCGACCGCCGAGGGCGTCCTGGACCGGATGAGGCAGTTCGACACCAGGGCCCGTACGAGCTGACCCGGCCGCCCGAGCCCCGTCCGGACTTCCGCTGCCCGCACCAGAGTTGGGACCGCCAGCCATGCCGTCACCCATGCCTTCACCCATGCTGCGCACAGCCCTGCGCAACGTCCTCGCGCACCGAGCCCGACTGGTCATGACCGCCCTCGCGATCACGCTCGGCGTCGCCTTCGTCTCCGGCACCCTCGTCTTCGGCGACACCGTCACCCAGGCCCTGCGCGGCGCCTCCGCCAGGAACTTCGCGGACGTCGCCGTCTCCGTCCAGGCCCGGGTCAGGTGGGACACCGACGGCACGGCGAACGGCGGCCGGTCCACGACGCTCACCGCCGAGCTCGCCGACAGGGTCCGTACGGTGCCCGGCGTCACGTCCGTGCGCCCCACCGTCAACGGCACCGCCACGTTGGCCGCCAAGGACGGCCGGCCGCTGAACGCCGACGACAGCTGGCAGAACCTGGCGACCAACTACGCACCCGACCCCCGGCAGGGCGGCCGGGACAGCCGCTACCCCGTCAGCGCCGGACGCGGCCCCACGGCCGACTCGGAGATGGCCCTGGACCGCCGTACCGCCGAGAAGGCCGGCTACGCCCTCGGTGACTCCGTCCGGTTCGCCACCACCGGCCCCACGCTCACCAAGAAGCTGGTCGGCACCGTCGACAGCGACGACCCGCGAGTCACCGCGGGCGGCAGCCTCGCCCTTTTCGACACCGGCACCGCGCAGCAACTCTTCCTCCGCGCAGGACAGTTCAACGAGCTGCTGGTCGCCTCCGCACCCGGCACCGACAACCAGGAACTCACCGACAGGATCCGCGCGTCGCTGCCCGCCGACGGCCTCACGGTCACCGGCGGAGCCCAACTCGCGCGCGAGCAGGCGCAGCGGATCGCCGAGAGCACCAAGCAGCTCACCCGGATGCTGCTGGCCTTCGCCGGGATCGCGCTGTTCGTCGGCGTGTTCGTCATCGCCAACACCTTCAGCATGCTGATCGCCCAGCGACGCCGTGAGACCGCGCTGCTGCGCGCCGTCGGGGCCCTGCGCGGCCAGGTCGTCCGCGCGGTCCTCGCCGAGGCCGGGCTGCTCGGACTCGGCGCCGCCGCGGCCGGCATCGCGCTCGGGACGGGCGTCGCGGCCGCCATGAGGCCACTCCTCGACGCGGCCGGCGCGGGCCTGCCGGACGGCCCCCTGGTCGTCTCCACGGGCGTGTTCGGCTGGTCCCTCGTGGTCGGCGTCGGCGTCACCGTGCTCGCCGCCTGGCTGCCGGCCCGCAGGGCCGCGAGGGTCGCACCGGTGGAGGCGCTGACCACCGTCGACCAGGCCCCGCCCAAGCGCGGCCTGCTGCTCCGCACCATCCTCGGCGGGCTGCTCACCGGCCTTGGTGTCCTCACCGTGCTGTACGTCTCCACCCAGCGCAGCGGCGGCGACGGCAACCTCGAAACCGCCGGACTCGGCTCGGTGCTCACGTTGACCGGCATGATCGTGATCGCCCCGCTGCTGTCCCGGCCGGTGGTCCGGCTCGCCGGGGCGGTCGCCACCCGGCTGTTCGGCGTCAGCGGCAGGCTCGCCGAGGAGAACACGCTGCGCAACCCGCGCCGCACCGCCGCCACCGCCTCCGCCCTGATGATCGGACTCACCCTCGTCACGGGCCTGACCGTGACCGGCAGTTCGACGGACAGCGCGCTCGAAGCGGCGGCGGTGCGCGGCCTGACCGCGGACTACAAGGTCTCCAACGCCACCGGCGGCGGCATCGACGCCGCACTCGCCGCGAAGGTCGCCGAGGTGCCGGGCGTCGCGGAGGCGGTGCCCGTCGCCGAATCGAGCCTGGCGGCCCGGGGCCAGGGCGGCACGCTCACCGGCGCGGACCCGCAGCGGCTCGCGAAAGTCTTCGACCTGGAGTTCAGCAGCGGCTCGCTCGCCGACGTCGGCCCCGGCAGGGTCGCGCTCTCCGCCCAACTGGCCAGGGCCACCGGCCTGTCGAAGGGCGACACCTTCCAGGGCACGCTGGGCTTCCGCGACGACAGGCGGCTGACCGTCGTCGGCGTCTACCGGCCGAACCCCAACCTCGGCGACGCCCTGGGCACCCTGGACGACGTCCTTCCGTACGCGCGCGGGACGCTCGACGGCATCCTGGTGAAGGCCGCGTCCGGCCGGGCCACGAGCGGCCTCGAACAGGGCGTCCGGGCGGCCCTCGGCAACAGCCCGCTCCTCCAGGTGCGGGACCGGGAGCAGCTGACGAAGGCGCAGTCCGGCGAGGACGGCGCGATGCTCGACATGATGTACGGCCTGCTCGGCATGACGGTGCTCATCGGAGTGCTCGGCGTCGTCAACACCATGGCCATGTCGGTCTTCGAGCGGACCCGTGAGATCGGGCTGCTGCGCGCGATCGGCCTCGACGGCAGGGGCGTCCGGCGGATGGTGCGTCTGGAGTCGGTGGTGATCTCGCTGTTCGGCGCCGTCCTGGGCATCGGCACGGGGATCTTCCTGGCCTGGGGCTGCGGCAGCCTCAGCAGGGCCTCGCTCCCCGGGTACGAACTCGTGCTGCCCTGGGCGCGGCTGGCCCTGTTCCTGCTGCTCGGCCTGGTGGCCGGCGGCCTGGCGGCGCTCTGGCCGGCCCGGCGGGCGGCCCGCCTGGACGTACTGCGGGCGATCGCCGCGCAGTAGCGCGACGCCGGCCTCGCAACGCCGCGTGTAACGCTTCGGAGCGCCGGAACCAAGTAGAGGTGTAAGGCAGTGCTCGTCGTCCCAAGGAGTCGTCCGTGCCAGCGGAGCACCCGATAGCACCACCCTCGCGGGACCCGGCGGAATTCGCCGAGTTCTACCGGCAGCAGTTCGACACCGTGCTCGGATTCGTCACCCGGCGCACCGACAGCGTCCACCTGGCAGCCGATCTGACGGCCGACATCTTCCTGACGGCGCTGGAGCAGGCCGACAGCTACGACGCCCGCCGCGGCGCGCCCGTCGCCTGGCTGTACGGCATCTCCCGCAACGTCCTGGCCGCGCACTTCCGCGGCAACGTCCGCGAGCTCAACGCGGTCGCCAGGATCGCCGGCCGGCGGATGCTGGACGACCAGGACGTGACCGCGATCGAGGGCCGCATCGACGCGGCCCGTGCGGCCCGCGGGCTGGCCGCCCGGCACGCCGCCCTGTCCGAGCCGCTGCGCGCGGTGCTGGACCTGGTGGCCGTCGACGGGCTGGCCGTCCGTGAGGCCGCCAAGGCGCTGGGCATCAGCTCGGCCACCGCCCGGGTGCGGTTGCACCGGGCCCGCAAGGCGCTGCGGGAGGCCGTCCCGCAGGCCGGCACCACCAGCACCACCAACACCACCACCACCACTTCCGTGAACACTCTCCTGGAGGCCGCCTCGTGACCACGCCCCTGCACTTCCAGCAGCAGCTCGGCGCCGACCTCGCCGCCCGTGCCGCGGACCTCCCCGCCGCGGGCACCCCGGTCCGGATCCGGCCGCGCCACACCCGCAGGCTGGTGGCGACCGGCTTCGGGCTGGCCGCCGCGGTCACCGCGGTCGCCCTGATACCGCACGCCGGTACGGCCCCCGCGCCGCAGAACGGCCCCGCCGTCGCCCAGGCGGGCGGTGGCGGCTCGGCCGCGGTGCAGCTCAGCACCGTCTCCTACACGGTGACCCCCAACAAGGACGGCACCGTCTCCTTCCAGCTGATGGGCGCCGACTGGTCCGGGCTGCAGAGCGCCCTGCGCTCGGTGGGTGTGCCCGCGCTGGTCATGACGCCCTCGGCCGACTGCCACGCCAAGGTGGCCGACAGCAGCAAGGGGCTGGAGTCGGTGATGCAGCTGGACCCCACGAACGGCCGCATCGCGATCCTGCACCCCGCCGCCATCCCGCACGGTGAGAGCCTGCTGCTGCTCGACACCGCGCCCAAGGGCGCGTCGGAAACCGTCGCCAACCTGGAGGTCTCGCTGACCAAGGAGACTCCCGGCTGCTACCCGCTCTCCCAGACCAACGTGGTCGGCGTGGGCTGAACCACCCGGTCGGCCCGGCCCGGCTCCGCCACGCCGACGGGTCGCGCCCGCCCGGGCGTGAGCGGGCCGGGCCGGGCGCCGTTCCGTGGCCGGTGTCCGCCGAGGCCGTCTCAGGCCACGCTGTGACCGAAGGTCCGCCGGTAGGCCGTCGGAGACGTCCGCATGGCCCGGCCGAAGTGGTGCCGGAAGGTGGCGGCGCTCTCGAAGCCGACGGCGGCGGCGATCTCCTCCACCGTCCCGTCGGGGGACTCCAGCAGCGGCAGGCTGGCGGCGATCCGCTGGGTGATGACCCACCGCATCGGGCTGGTGCCGTTGCGGGCGGTGAAGTGACGCAGGTACGACCGGTCGGACATCCGGGCCGCCCGGGCGAGCACCGCCACGGTGAGGGGTTCGGCCAGGTGGTCCAGGGCCCACTGCATGCTGCGGGCCACGCCGTCGTCGTCCTCGTCGACCGGGGCGACGGCGGCCTCGATGAACTGGGCCTGGCCGCCGGCCCGGTGCGGCGGCACCACGAAGCGGCGGGCGACGGTGTTGGCGACCTTCGCGCCGTGGTCGCTGCGGATGAGGTGCAGGCAGAGGTCGATCCCGGCCGCGCTGCCCGCGCTGGTCAGGACGTCCCCGTCGTCGACGTACAGTACGTCCGGGTTGACCTGTACCGCCGGATAGCGCTGCTGGAGCAGATCGGCGTAGCGCCAGTGAGTGGTGGCCTCCCGGCCGTCCAGCAGTCCGGCGGCGGCGAGTGCGAAGGCGCCCGAGCAGATCGAGACGATCCGGGCCCCGCGCTCGTGCGCCGTCCGCAGTGCGGCGGTCAGGCCGGGGGAGACCTCGCCGCTGAAGGTGTTGGGCACGGCGACCACGATCACCGTGTCGGCGGCGGCCAGTTCGTCCAGCCCGTGGTGGGCCGTCACCGAGAAGCCGCCGACGGCCCGCAGCGGCACACCGGGCCGGTCCGCGCAGACCTTCAGGCCGTACCAGGGCGCCGCCAGCAGACCGGTCAGCTCGGGCCTGGCCAGGGCGAACACCTCGACCACCACGCCGAGTTCGAACGGCGCCATGCCGTCGAAGGCGTACACCGCGACGGTGTGCACCGGCTCGGGCGGTGGCCCGATCGTCACTGCCACCGGGCCCATCGCGCTCTCCTGTCCTCGGCTGCCCCTGCTCTGCTGGCGGGATCTTGGCGAGTGTAGTCGTTCACGCCACTGTCGGTGGATGGTGTCCGGACCCGAAGATCATCACATCGCCGCAGATCACAGGGAGCCAGGACATGACCGCCACCGCCACCGCCGGCATCACCACCGCCACCTCGCCCGTGACCGAGATCCCGGCCGCCTCCCCCGAGCGGGCGTTCGCCTTCTTCGCCGAGCGTCTCGGCTGCCAGGCCGACCCGGCGGACGTCTGGTACGCGCTGCGCGACGGGCGGCAGGACTTCGTCATCCTCGATGTCCGCCCCGAGGGCGCCCACCGCAAGGCCCACCTGCCGGGCGCGATCAGCCTGCCGATCGCCGCGATCACCGCCGAGAGCGTCGCCGCCCTCCCGCCCGGCCTGCTCGTCGTCTACTGCTGGGGCCCGGCCTGCAACGGCTCGACCAAGGGCGCGATGAAGCTCGCCGCGCTCGGCCGCGAGGTCAAGGAGATGATCGGCGGCCTGGAGTACTGGGTCCGCGAGGGCTGGCCCACCGAGGGCCGCCGCCCGATCGACCCCGCCACCGCCACCCCGGCCGACCTCGGCCTGGTCTGCTGAGAGCCCGGTCTGCCGAGAGCCCGGTCAGCAGAGCCGGTTCACCCTCTGGTTCGGCCTGCAGACGGGCGGTGTCCAGTTCGGCAACCAGTGGAACATCGCGGTCGGTGCGAGCGATGACGACGGCTCGTCGCCGATGACCAACCTGCGGCCCTCGATGACCTTCGCGATGGTGGGTTCCACCCCGTCCGCCGGCACGACCCCGGCCAACTGACGACACGACGACGCCCCCGGCCGGCCGCTCGGCTGGGGGCGTCGTCACACCTGTGGTCAGGTCGTCATACCTGTGGTCAGGTCGTCACACCTGGGGTCAGCCGGTCAGCCCGCCAGCGAGGCCATCCAGGTTTCGACGTCCTCGGCCGTGCGGGGGAGACCGACGGAGAGGTTCTCGTTGCCGTCGGCGGTGACGAGGATGTCGTCCTCGATCCGGACGCCGATGCCCCGGTACTCCTCCGGCACGGTCAGGTCGTCCAGCTGGAAGTACAGGCCGGGCTCGACGGTCAGGCACATGCCTGGCTCCAGCAGCGCGTCCACGTAGTCCTCGCGGCGGGCCTGGGCGCAGTCGTGCACGTCCAGGCCGAGCATGTGGCCGGTGCCGTGCAGGGTCCAGCGGCGCTGGAGGCCGAGCTCCAGGACCTTCTCGACGTCGTAGACCGAGGCGTCCAGCAGGCCCCAGGCGAGCAGGTGCTCGGCGAGCACCCGCTGCGAGGCGTCGTGGAAGTCGCGGAACCGGCCGCCGGGCCTGACCGCCGCGATGCCGGCCTCCTGGGCCTGGTAGACCGCGTCGTAGATCTTGCGCTGGAGCGCGTTGAAGCGGCCGTTGATCGGCAGGGTCCGGGTCACGTCGGCGGTGTAGAGGGTGTGCGTCTCCACGCCCGCGTCCAGCAGCAGGAGTTCACCCGGGCGGACGTCGCCGTCGTTGCGGACCCAGTGCAGGGTGGTGGCGTGCGGGCCGGCCGCGCAGATCGAGCCGTAGCCGATGTCGTTGCCGTCGACCCGGGCGCGCCGCCAGAAGGTGCCCTCGATCCAGCGCTCGGAAGTGGCCACAGCCTGGCCCAACTCCCGTACCACGTCGGTGAATCCGGCGACGGTGGCGGTGCAGGCCGCGCGCAGCTGGCCGATCTCCCAGTCGTCCTTCACCAGCCGCAGGCCGCTGAGGAACACCTTGAGATCGGTGTCCTTCTCCTCGTCCAGCAGGTCGGCGAGCTCGGCCTCCAGGCCGGCGTCGTACGTGCGGACGATCCGGGTCGGCACCGCGGCGGCGGCCTTCAGCTCCTCGGCGGCCTTGCGGACGTCCCGGCAGGGCAGCCCGAGCAGCTGCTCGGCCTCGGCCAGGCTGTGCCGGCGGCCGACCCACAGCTCGCCGTTGCCGTCGAGCCAGAACTCGCCGTTCGCGCGGTTCGAGCGCGGCAGCAGGTAGAGGCTGAACTCGTGGCCGTCGGCGACGGGCTCCGCGACCAGCACCGCGTCCTCGCTCTGGTCGCCGGTGAGGTGCACGTACTCACTGGCGGCGCGGAAGGAGTACTCGGTGTCGTTGGAGCGGGTGCGCAGGTTCCCGGCCGGGACGACCAGGCGCTCGCCCGGGTACTGGGCGGAGAGCTTCGCGCGGCGGGCGGCGGCGTGCGCCGCCTGCTCGATCGGCTGCAGGCCGCGCAGCTCGGTGTCGCTCCAGCCGGACTTCATCGAGGCGGCCAGCTCGTCGGAGATGTCGCCGTACAGGCCGTTCTTCCGCCCCTTGAACAGCTGCTCGGCGTCGCCGTCCACGGCGCCCTCGGGGTTCTCTGCTGCCGCCGGGCTACGGTCCTCGGTCACGTACGTCGCCTCCTTGCGAGTGGTGCCGCCCCGGACCCGTCGGATCGCGACGCGCGTGGGCGGCCGTGCGTCCCATGGTACGGATGCCCGGCCGAACGGATGATCGGACGGCCGGGCGGACGGCGAGCGGGCGGTCGCCGGGCGGTCGGCGAGCGGCTACTCGAACCGGGCCGCGAGCAGCACCAGGTCGTCGGTGGCCGGCGACCCGGGCTTGCCGGGAGCGGCCGGGCAGAGGGCCAGCAGATGGGCGCAGAGCCGGTCCGGGGAGAGCCGCACCTCGCGCGGCGCCTCGGCGGCGGCCCGGCGCAGCGCCGCCTGCCCGGCGTGCAGGGTCGGGCCGAAGCGCCGGGCCAGGCCCTCGGTGTAGAGCAGCAGCAGGTCGCCGCGCTCGGCGCTCAGCTCGACGCCCGGCGCCTCCCAGCAGCTCAGCATGCCGAGCGGGGCGGAGAGCGAGGTCTCGACGAAGTTGGCGCCGTACCGGGTGACCAGCACCGGCGGGCAGTGCCCGGCACCGGCCAGCGTGATCCGCCGCTCGTCGGGCTCGACCCAGGCGTACACGGCCGTCGCCGACCTGGTCGGCTCGGTGGTCTTGAGCAGCAGCTCCAGATCCCCGAGGACGGAGACCGGATCCTCGCCCTCCAGCACCGCGTACGCCCGCAGCGCGGCGCGCAGCCGGCCCATCGCGGTCGCCGCGCCCGGCGCGGAGTCCGGCCCGGCGCCGGGGCCGTCCCCGGAGACGCTGCCGACGGTCAGCCCGATCGAGCCGTCCGGCAGCGCGACGGCGTCGTACCAGTCGCTGCCGACCGCGTGGTCGAGCCCGGCCGGCACCCAGCGGGCGGCCAGTGCCAGCCCGGGGACGACGGGCAGCCGGTCGGGCAGCAGGCCCCGGCGCAGCGCCTCGGCGGTCCGCCGGGCGCGGTCCGCCTCCAGCTGCCCGGCGAGCAGCTGGGCGGCGAAGTCGCAGTACAGCCGGGCCAGGTGCCGGCTGCGCTCGTCGGGTTCGGTGGGCTCGTCGTAGAACCAGACGGCTGCGCCGAGCGTGCCGTCCGCCTCGGTGCGGAGCGGCAGCGCGTAGCAGGCGCCCAGGCCCAGCTGGGCCGCCACCTCGCGGAAGCGCGGGCCGACGGCGGGGTCGTCCGCCAGGTCGGTGACCAGTACGTCCCAGTGGTCGGCGGTGCCGCCGAGCAGGCCGGTGAACGGTCCGTGCTCGGCCGGTACGGTCTCCAGCGCGCCCAGGCTGGCGCGGTCCAGGCCGAGGCCGACGGCCCGGCCGGAGCCGCGCGCGGTGGTGGTGATCAGCCCCCGGCGGGCCCCGAGCAGGGTCGCACCGGACCGGAGCACCGTGTCCAGGGCCTGGGCCGGCCCACGGGCGGCGGCCAGCCGTTCGGTGTGCTCGTGCAGGCTGGTGAAATCGGACAGCCATCCGGCCAAACGGTCCTGCAACCCCACACCGGGCTCCGCGCCGAGCGCCAGGAAGGCCGGATCGGCGGACGCCCGCCCGCCGGGCCCGGTCGTCGGCACCCGGGCGCCGCCCGCCTTCCGGCCGGTGTCCGCCTGCGCCGGTCCGCCCGCCGGCGCGAGCCCGGACGCCTGCGGTACGCCGCAGACCTGTGGCACTCCCGGAGCCTGCTGGATCCCGGCGACCGGCAGATCGAGCGGCCTGGCGTCGGTCATGTTCTGACTCCCCACACACTGGTACGTGTCACGCAGGACTCCCAAGACCGCCCAAAACGATTTCTATCTCTCTACTTCGGCACCAATCCCCCACTTGTACACAGGCCGATCGGGGCATGTCCAGATTCGTCCCGGAGCCCGGACCGTGACGGCGGGCGCCCCCGGTGCACCTCCGAGCGCCCGGCGATCCGACGGCATCCGGCTGGCGAAGGGTCAACGAGCCGCCCGGATCGTATGCTTCAGGTGACCGCTGTCCGGCTTCGCCGGTCCACACTCACTCGTACGGTGGAACCAGCGGCTTCCGAGCGGCGTCCATCCGGTCACATGCGGGATTCTCGTTCCAGGGGCCGACCTTGAGAGCCTGGATGTGAAGCTGCGCCGGGCCCGACCCTCCCTCTGAGGGGCCCGGCCGTCTCATGTCGTGCGCACTGCTCATCGCACTGCACCTCACCTCACCGTCGTGGCGGCAGCACTCCCGTGACGCCGCACCCTCGTCGTGGTCACGGTCTGACGGTCCCGGAGTCCAACGGTCGCGGAAAGGAACGAGCGCCATGCAGCTGATGCTCTCCCAACGGACGTGGTCGCGCCGGAGTCGGCGCGGCCGGAGCCGGTCGTGGCGCGGACTGCTGCGCAGGGCCTGGCTGCGCCTGCCCGGCTGCCGCCGCCGGGCCAGGGCCGCGCTGCTCGGCGCCGCGCTGGCGGCGGCGGGCCGGGGCTGGCCGGTGGTGCCGGGCACCCACGGGCTGCCGGAGCTGCCGGGGGCGTGCTCCTGTGCCGACCCGTGCTGTCCGGCGCCGGGCGCGCACCCGCACGAGCCGCCGCTGCTGGCGGCCAGCACCGATGCCCGGATGGTGAGTTGGTGGTGGGAGCAGCGCAGCCCGGAGTCCTCGGTGCTGGTCGCCACGGGGCGCGCGGTCTGCGCGGTGAGCCTCCCGGCGGACGCGGGCGCCCGGGCGCTGGAGTACCTCACGCTGCACGGGGTGCCGCTGGGGCCGGTGTTGGCGACTCCCGGGCGGTACGTGCTGCTGGTCGCCCCCTACTCGCTGGCCGAGCTGGGCGAGTTGCTCGCCGAACAGCCGTGGGTACCGGGCTCGTTGCGGTACCACGGGCCGGACGGCTACCTGGTGCTGCCGCCCTCGCGGACCGGTGCGGGCGGTGTCCGCTGGGTGCGTGCGCCGATCGAGGACCGGCCGTGGCTGCCTCAGGTGGGCGGCCTGCTCAGCGTGTTGATCGCGGCGAGCGCGACGGCGCCGGACGGCAGCCGGCTGGCGTTCTGACCGGGTGTTCCGGCCGGGTGTTCCGACGGGCGTCGAGGCCGGTCGGGCCGGGTTGTCCGCGCCGGTCGGGCGGGTTGTCCGGGCCTGAATGACACAATCCCACCGCGCCGGGAGTACCACCGGATGTGCGGGGAAGCCCGGGAAAAGAAAAGATCCGGCCGCTGGCGACGGGGGATGCACCAGCGACCGGACTGTTTAAATGGTAACAAAGATCCGCGTCCGAGCCAATTTGTCCATCTGGCTTGCGACCTGGCCATTTCCCCCGAATGGCTGAAATGTGACGCGACTCACTTTCCCCTTTCGGGGGAGGTTTCAGCTGAGCGTCACCTGACGGTTCACCAGGTTGGCGCGCGCCCGGCGCTCCTCGGCGGTGAGCGGTGCCGCGTCGGCCGCGGCCAGCGCCTTCAGGGTGTCGGCCAGCCGCTCGGCGAACTCGGCGGCGGGCTTCTCGCAGTCGGTCGAGGTCATCGTGGTGGGCAGGTCCCAGACCGGCACGGTCAGGCCGTGCGCGCGGAACGAGCCGACCAGCCGGGTGTCCGGGCCGAGCGAGGACTGCTCGGCGGCGGTCAGCCGGGCCAGCGCGTCGAGCAGTTGCTCCTCCGGCACCGTCATGACCCAGCGCAGGTGGTTCTTGTCGCCGGCGGAGCACCAGTACGAGGAGTCCACGCCGGCGAGCTTCTCGGTCGGGATCGCGGACGCGTTGGCGCGCTCCAGCGAGGCGGCGACCTCACCGGTCGAGCTCTCCGCGTCCTCCAGCCAGAACTCGAAGCCGGTGTGCACGGCGGGGGTGAACCCGGCGTTCAGGTCCAGGAGTTCCTGGAGGCGGCGGCCGCCCGGGACGGTCCGGCGGGCCGGCACCGGTGTACCGGGCTCGGTGGCCAGCGCCAGTTCGAGGGCGTCCGCGAGGTCCCGGCTCAGGTCGCCGGAGGAGGACTGGGTCTGCAGCCCGAGCAGGATCGACCCGTCCGCGCGGCGCAGCGCCGGCCAGGCCAGCGGCAGCACGGTCGCCAGGGTCACCGACGGCACCTCGCCGACGGCGCCCTGCATGGCCTCGGCGGTCAGCGTCAGCGGCACGGTGGCGGCGGGGACCAGCTCGCGCAGCGCCACCCAGTCGGCCTCGCCGGGCAGTCCCTCGAACGGGCGGTGCACCAGCTCCTGCACCGCGTGGGCGGCCTCCCGGCCGTGACAGGCCTTGTACCGGCGGCCCGAGCCGCAGGGGCAGTCCTCCCGGGCGCCGACGACGGGGATGTCACCCGTGCTGACGGTGGTGGACTGGCTGCGCTGCGGCGACTTCTTGGCGGCCTTCTTGGCCATGGTGCGGCTCTCCCGGGGACGGTGACACTGTGACCGCCCGGCGGCGGGGCCCGCGTCGTCCCGCGCTCCCCGCTCCCGGCCGGTCTTACTCCCGGCAGCCTACTGAGGTTTCCCGGCCGCCGAGATTCACCGCCGCCCGGCGCCGCGCCGGAGCCCGGGCCCGGTCGGGTCCCGACCGGGGTTCCGATCACGTCATGGCCGGGCCCCGATCACGTCAACGCCGGGCTCCGATCACGTCAACGCCGGGCCGTGGGCGCGGCGCGGTCAGGCGCTCCTGGCGCCCTGGTCGGCGTGCTCCAGCCGTTCGGAGCGTTCGGAGCGTTCGGCGCGCTCCGGGCGCAGGGCCGCCCACACCGTCACCTGGCCGGGCGCGTCCCGGACGCCCCAGGCCGTCGCCAGCTTGCCCACGATGCTCAGGCCGCGCCCACCCCTGGAGGTCAGCGAGGGCCGGGCCGGCAGCGGACGGGTGACCGCGCCGCCGTCCGTCACCTCCAGCGTGAGCGACCCGTCACCGAAGAGCTGCCAGCGGACCAGCAGCCCGCCGCATTCGCGGTCGGCCTCGGGGCAGAGCGCACCGCGCCGGGCGGGGGCGTGCGCGCCCACCAGTACGGTGTCCCGTTCGTCGAGTTCGGCGAGCAGGGCCAACGGCCGGGCATACCGGCAGGAATTGCTGAGCAGTTCGGAAAGGATCAGTACGGCATCGTCGACCACCGCGTCGGGCATCTCGCGCTCACCCAGATCACGGCGCAGCTGCCGGCGCGCGACCGAGACACTGGCCGGCCCGTGCGGCACCGCCAGAGTCGACGACGCCGGCGTCGATACGGCCGACCTCGATGCAGTCGGCACATCGCGCGCAACCATCAGTGCCACCCCCGTACCTCCTTCAGCGATTGCCGAGGGATGGATGCCCCCTGGGAATGCGTCGGAAACGACCGTGGGCCGATCGCGGGCGGACAATTCGGAGCACCGCAACGCACGGTGCGCAAATGGTGATTACTTGCTCACGGACGGTTGTGAAAGTGCTCGGAATTCGACCGGCGCGGGTGCTTCACGCCCCCCGGGCCGCGCCCGCGTACGCCAATTGCCCGGGGTCGCGAAGCGTTGATCGTAGGGTTAATCGCCTATCGTCCGAGTTGCGCCAGCACCTCGCGCGGCCGATTGGTGATGATCGCCTCCACGCCCAGTTCCAGGCAGAGCTCGACATCGGCGGGCTCGTCCACCGTCCAGACGTGCACCCGGTGCCCGGCCCGGCGCAGGGCCGGCACCAGCCCCGGATCCGCCCGGACGAGGTCGATCCCCGGCCCGGCGATCCCGGCGCCGCCGGGCAGCGAGGCGATCCGCCCGCGCAGCGGCAGGCGGCGCTCCAGCAGGTACACGGTGGGGATCGCGGGCGCGTCCCGGCGCACCCGGCGCAGCGACATCTCGGAGAAGCTCATGATCCGGACGGTCGACTCGGCGGGGGTCCGCGGCAGCAGCCCGAAGCGGTCCAGCGTCCGCAGCAGCTCGGCCTCGACCCGGCCCGCCGAGCGGGTGGGGTGCTTGGTCTCGATCGCCAGCTCGACCCGCCGCCCGGCGTCGGCCACCAGCTCCAGCAACTGGGCCAGGGTGAGCACCGGCTCGGGCGTCCCGGACTTCCAGGAGCCGAAGTCCAGCGCGGACAACTGCGCCAGCGTCATCGCGGACACCGTGCCGTGCCCGTCCGAGGTGCGCTGGACCGTCCGGTCGTGCACACAGACCAGCTGCCCGTCGGCGGTCAGCCGTACGTCGCACTCCAGCGCGTCCGCCCCTTCCTCGATCGCCAGGCGGTAGGCGGCCAGGGTGTGCTCGGGCAGCGCGGCGGAGGAGCCGCGGTGCGCGACCACCCGCACGGCGGAGCGGTCGGGCACGCGCGCGTCGGGCGCCGTCGAGTCGAGGTTCCGGGTGTCCACACCGCCAAGCCTACGAGCCCGGGAATGGCCTGAAACCACCGCCACGGGGAACGCACGGTGAACAGATCCCCCCACCCCTCGGGGGCGCGGGGAACCGCGCGGCATCGGAAGGCTGTGCCCCCGTTCGGGTCGGGCTCACCCTTCAGGGGCGCGGGGAACTGCGCGAGCCCGGAAGGTGCGGCGCCGCACCCCCGTTCAGCGCCCGCGTCCCTCGTCCCCCCGGCGAGAGAGGGGCAGCAGCCCGAGGCCCCAGGTGGCCACCCCGGCGACCAGGAAGCTGAAGAGCGAGGCCGAGCTCCACGGCTGCGGGGTGAAGTGCAGCGTCGACTGGGCGCCGGTCCAGAAGTCCGTCCACCAGCCCGCGACCGCGGTCGGGGCCAGGTACTGGTAGGTGGCGAAGCCGAGCGCCCACGGCAGCAGCATCAGCGGCCGGGCGGGTGCGTCCTGGGCCAGGTTCCAGCCGCGTCGGCCGGCGCCGAGGAAGAAGTCGGCGGCCAGGACGGCGAGCAGCGGTACGAAGACCGAGCCGATCAGGCCGAGGAAGGCGTAGTACGAGGCTGTGAACTCCTGGATCTTCAGCGCGAGACCGGTGACCAGGATGCCGATCCCGCCGGTCAGGAGGCGCCGGTCGACCTTCGGGAACAGGTTGTGGACCGACATCGCGGTCGAGTACACGTTCGCGAAGGACTGGTCGGACTCCCGCAGCACCAGCACCAGCAGGAAGGCCCAGCCCGCCGCCACCCCGGCGAACGAGGAGAGGATCTTCGAGGAGTCGCCGTGCGACTGCAGCAGCGCGATCAGGCCGAGCACGTAGCACCAGACCTGGGCGACGGTGTAGCCGGAGAAGGTGCCCCAGAACGAGGCCCGCGCGCTGCGGGAGTGCCGGGTGTAGTCGGCGGCCAGCGGGACGAACGAGATCGACACCGCGATGATCGCGTCCGTCGCGGGCAGGAAGCCCTTCCAGTTACCGGCCCCCGGGTCGGGGAAGCCCTGGCGGCCCAGCTGGACGGTGAAGTAGACCATCGCCATACCGACCGCGATCGCGATGTACTTGCGCAGCACCGCGATCGAGCCCAGCGGCCAGATGGTCAGCACGGTGGTGAGCAGGCCCGCCAGCACCACGAACAGCCAGCGCCAGCCGGTGGTGCCGGCCACGGTCTGCGCGCCCTGCGCGATGATGATCAGCTCGTACACGCCCCAGCCCACGCACTGGGCGATGTTGAGCACGGTCGGGACGTAGCTGATCCGGGTGCCGAACAGTCCGCGCAGCACCGCCATCGCCGGGGCGCCGGTCCGCGCGCCGATCAGCGCGGCGACGCCGAGCATCGCGGTGCCGATCAGGGTGCCGACCACGATCGCCGTCACGGCGGCGGTGAACGAGAGCTCCGAGCCGGGGGCACCGAGCACCGTCGCGGCACTGGCGAACCCGATCAGGCTGACCCCGAGGTTGCCCCAGAGCGCGAACTGGTCGCGGAAGCCGAGGGTGCGGGGTGGGGCGGTGTCCAGCGTCAGCGGTGCTTCGAGGCGCTCCGGCGTTCTGGTGGACGGTTCGCTGAGTGCGGGGGCAGCCGTCATGGCCGATTCTCCCTACGCCGGCATTACCCGGACAGGTTCGAGCGGTCAGCGCTCCTTCGGCCGTGCGGTTTATGATCCGATCGGATGATCGGGTCCCATGCCGTACGGTCGATCCGCGCACTCTCAGCCTGGATGGTCCAAGCTCCCGCGTGTCAGTTTGGAGCGCCAGGCTAACCGCCCGGCCGGGGAACGCCAAGGCCAGGGGGCAGCCGTCCGCATCGCGGACCGGCGCCGAGGGGCGTCGGGGGGCCGTAAGGATTCTTATGAGTTCTTCAGGGGGCTCCTTACGGCAACCGAATCAGAGATGCGAAAAACTATGGCCCAAGGTCCAGTCAGTTATGGAGGTCGTCCGTGAGCACCGAGCACGCGAGTGGTTCCACCGGGTCGGAGGAGGAGCGCCCCTCCACCGGCCAGGGGGCGGTGGGTCCGGCTCCTGACGCGGTGTCGGCCGAGGCCGCGCCCGTCGTCGAGTCCGCGCCGACGCTCTCCTTCAGCAAGCCGAGCGAGGCCCAGGCCCCCCTTCCCGCCCCCGCTCCCTCGTACCTGGACGCGCCGCCGCCGGTCCTCCCGGCCGCGCCCGCCGCCCCGGCCGTACCGGCTGCTCCCGCCGCGCCGCAGCCGCCCGCCGCGCCGCTGTACGCCGACGCGCCCGCGCCGGCCTCCGCAGCAGCCGCCCCGGGCAACCCGTACGCGGCCCAGAGCGCGCCCACCGAGCCGCACCACCCGTTCGGAGCGGGCCAGCCGCTCGGCGGCTGGGGCACTCCGGGGGGCGGCGCCGGTGGTCCCGAGTTCCCGGCCGACTACTCCGGCGCTCCGGCCCGGCCGCCCCGCCAGAAGCGCGGCGGGCTGATCGCGCTGATCGCGGCGGTCGCACTGGTCGCGGGCATCGCGGGCGGGGCGATCGGTGTCGGTGTCGCCGACAACGACGGCAACTCCGGCGGCAACTCCGGCTCCAGCCACTCCAGCACCACCATCTCGGTGGGCGACAACCAGAAGGCCGTCGACCGCTCCCCGGACTCCATCGCCGGGATCGCGGCCAAGGCGCTGCCCAGCGTCGTCACCATCAAGGCGTCGGGCTCCCAGGAGTCCGGCACCGGCACGGGCTTCGTCTTCGACACCGAGGGCCACATCCTCACCAACAACCACGTGGTCGCCCCGGCGGCCAACGGCGGCAAGCTCACGGTGAAGTTCTCCGACGGCTCCTCGTACTCCGCCTCGGTGGTCGGCCGCGCCTCGGGCTACGACGTGGCCGTGATCAAGCTGGACAACCCGGCGAAGGAGAAGCTCGTCCCGCTGCCGCTGGGCGACTCCGACCACGCGGCGGTCGGCGACGCGACGGTCGCGATCGGTGCCCCGTACGGCCTGGAAGGCACCGTCACCAGCGGCATCATCAGCGCGAAGGACCGCCCGGTCGCCTCCGGCGACGGCACGGGCGCCCAGTCCTCGTACATGAACGCCCTGCAGACCGACGCCTCGATCAACCCGGGCAACTCCGGTGGTCCTCTGCTCAACGCGAGCGGCGCGGTGATCGGGATCAACTCGGCGATCCAGTCCAACAACAAGAGCAGCACCGGCCAGGCCGGCAGCATCGGCCTGGGCTTCGCCATCCCGATCAACCAGGCGAAGCGCGTCGCCCAGGACCTGATCAGCAACGGAACCCCGGTCTACGCGATCTTCGGTGTGCTGCGCAACGACGACTACACCGGCGACGGCGCGCAGATCCAGACCGGCCCCGTCCAGGGCACCGCAGCCGTCACCCCGGGCGGCCCCGCCGACCAGGCCGGCCTGAAGCCGGGCGACGTCATCACCAAGCTCGGCAACCACGCGATCGACAGCGGCCCGACCCTCGTCAGCGAGATCTGGACGTACAAGCCCGGCGACAAGGTCACCGTCGAGTACACCCGCGACGGCAAGCCCGGCACCACCACCATCACCCTCGGCGAGCGCAAGGGCGACAACTGACCCGGGCGACGCCGGCACCTAAACGGTGTGCACCGAACCCCTCCGGACCCGTTAGGCTGACCTCCGCCAGGAGAGCTGCCCGAGCGGCCTAAGGGAACAGTCTTGAAAACTGTCGTGAGGTGACCCCTCACCGTGGGTTCAAATCCCACGCTCTCCGCAGCGGAACGGCCCCTGACCGGCAACAACGGTCAGGGGCCGTCGGCTTTCCCGGGTTCGCCCCGCCCTGCTCCCGCCGTGGGCCACGGTGGGCCAGTAGGCCCGGCCCCGGTGGACCCTGTGCGCGTCCTGGGTCCGGCTCTCCCTCTTGCCGTTGGTTCATGACAATGCGTCAATAGGACCGCGTCCGTGCCGGATCGGGCGCGGGTCGGCAGGTGGCAGGGGCGAGGGCCCGTCCGCTCGCCGATTGCCCGGTCGCTGCTCAGGAGGTTCGCGATGGTTGTGCGGAAACCCGCGAAGGTCCTGGTCGGGAGCCTGGTGCTGGCCTGCCTGGGGGCCGGCGGCGCCATCGCGTTCGGAGGGGCGGAGGCCGGGTCGACGCGAGCCGTGGCGACGGCGGCCATGGGGGGAGCGGCCGGGGCGGCGCCGACCGTCTCGGCGTCGCCGCGCGGGGCGAGTCCGGTGATGAAGCTCAGTGGCTTCGACGGGCCGGTCACGCCGGACGAGATCAAGTCGTTCAGGTCGTACGTCCAGACGCTCACGCCGGCGGCGGACAACATCGGCAACCAGTGGGCCCAGGGCCACAGTGGCGAGGACACCAAGGCGATGGGCCTGGTGTACGAGGTCTCCGCCGACCGGGCGGTGCTCGACCGGATGATCGGCTTCTGCGACGCGGTGCTCTCCGAGCGGGACGACCTCGCGGCCCGCCCGGTCGGGCAGCACGTGCTCTGGACCGGCAAGGTCGGCCCCGCGTGGCCCGACGACGTGGCGGTCACGCCCGTCGCCACCGGCGGCGAGCAGGGCGACCCGGTGGGGCACCTCGCGGACTGCGGCCGGCTCGTCCTGCAGACGCCCGCCCTGTGGCACCAGCCCGTGACGACCGGTGACCCGCACGGCTACGGCGCCACCTACCTCGACCGGGCCAAGAGGTTCGTCGCGGAGGCGGACGCCGCCGTTGACCGGCACATCCTGGCCCGGTTGCTGGACGTCTCGAAGGGCGACCGCCAGTACTTCGCGGCGGATTCGCCCTACAAGGGCGGCCAGCCGGTGCCGTGGAACCAGCAGATGATGTTCGACTACGGCTTCCAGAACCTGGCGGTCGCGCACCAGTTGCTGGGCGACGACCCGCAGCGGGTCAAGCGGTACGACCTGCTGGTGCAGACCAGTGTCGACTGGTTCTTCTCGCAGGTGCGCAAGTACACCGACCACGCCGGGAAGCCGGCGTACGCCTGGGTGTACGCCCCCTCGACGGGCGATCCGGAGGACAACGACCACGGCAGCCTGGACTGCGCGGGCCTGTACCGGGCGTACCTGTCCGGCCGGTACGGCATCACCCCGGCCATGATGGCCCCGCTCGCGAACACCTTCGTGGACGTGATGACCAAGGGCCCCCGCCACTACGCGGGACGCGTGGACGGCACCGACGGCACCGGGAACAGCGCGCCCACCGCCGACGTCCGCAGCGGCTGGCTCCTGATGGCCGAGTTCCGGCCCGACGCCTACCAGAAGCTGATGGCCGCCGACTTCCCGCAGGGGACGACGACGGCGGACGACCAGTTCTCGCGCGCCCTGATGCTGAAGTTCCGGCGGAACAAGCCGAAGAGCTGACCCCCGGCCCGGCGTCGAACGGGACCGGTGTCGTCGCGCCCTGGTGTTCCCGGGCCAGGGGCACCGGCGCGGGTCCTCGGCGTCCGCCGCGCGGCGAACATCTGTTCCGGTCCGGGTATTGCTCCGCCGGGCCGACGCCGCAAAGATCGCTCGGGGGTCGGTCGCTGACGGTCGGTCATGAGTGACAGGGGGGCTACTGATGGGTGCACTTGACGGTAGAACGGCTCTGGTGACGGGAGCCAGCCGGGGGATCGGGCGGGGGATCGCGCGGCGGCTGGCCCGGGACGGCGCGCTGGTCGCGGTCCACTACGGCGGCAACGAGCCGGCGGCGCGGGAGACCCTCGCGCTGATCGAGCAGGACGGCGGCCGGGCCTTTCCGGTCCAGGTCGAGCTGGGCGTGCCGGGGGACGCCGAGGCGGTCTACCGGCGGTTCGACGAGGCTCTCGAAGGGCTCGGCGAGCGGCCCGGCCTCGACATCCTGGTCAACAACGCCGGTATGAGCGTGTCCGCGAGCATCCACGAGGTGACCTCGGAGAACTTCGACCGGCTGGTCGCGGTCAACGCCAAGGCGCCGCTGTTCCTCATCCAGCACGGGCTGCGGCGGATGCGGGACGGCGGCCGGATCGTGAACGTCTCGTCGGTCGCCACCCGGATCGCCTTCCCGAGCGGCGTGCCGTACGCGATGACCAAGGGCGCGGTCGAGACGCTGACCCTGGCGCTGGCCAAGGAGTTGGGCGAGCGGGGGATCACGGTCAACGTGGTGCTGCCGGGCTTCGTGGCCACCGACATGAACGCCCGGCGGCGGACGACCCCCGAGGCGATGGCCGAACTCGCGGCGATGTCGGTCTTCGACCGGGTCGGCGACCCGAAGGACGTCGCCGACATCGTCGCCTTCCTGGCTGCCGACGACTCCCGGTGGATCACCGGCCAGCGGATCGACGCGAGCGGCGGCACCCAGCTCTGACCCCGAACCGCTCCCGCCCGGCGCGCAGCCCGCGCCTGCCCTGACCGGCGTCGCTCCCGCCCAGCTGACGAAGTCCGCCGCCGGCGGTTGCGGGCCTGCCGGTGGCTGAGGAGAGTTGGGTGGGCCCGAGCCATGTGCGGTACCTCGGAGAGGAGCCCTGAGTCTTCTGATGACACTTCACATAGGAGGCAGGAAGGGCCGGTTCGAGTGGATCGGGCCTGACGGCAGGGTGGCCGAGGTGGCTTCCGGGCATGACCGTCCGTCCGCTTCGGTGAGCCTCGGTCAGGGCGCCGACGTCGCCGACATCGCGGCTCGCGGTGGGTACGTGCTGGTGGAGGCGGGCGTCGGCAAGGGTGAGGGCGGTAGGAGCGGTGGCGGTCCGGCGGTGATCCTGATCGCGACCCCCGGTGAACTGGCCGTCGCGCTGCGGGCCCGGGAGATCCTGGAATGCGAGGGGACGCCGACCAGGGTGGTCTCGATGCCGTGCGCGAAGTGGTTCGAGGAGCAGGACGCGCAGTACCGGGAGTCGGTCCTCCCGGCGGCCGTCCGGGTCCGCGTCTCGGTCAAGTCGGCGTCGGCGCTGGGCTGGTACGTCATGCTCGGCGCGGCCGGCGAGTCGCCGGGGCTGGACCAGTGCGGCCTCTCCGCGCCGTACCAGGCCCTCCACGAGCAGCTCGGCTTCGCGCCCGAGCGGGTCGCCGCGCAGGCGCGTTCGTGTCTGGCCCAGGAAAGCCGGCGCGGCTGAGCACCCCGGCCGACAGCGGCCACCAGGAGTCGAGCGGGGCCCGATCACCGGCAGCCGAGGTGATCGGGCCCCGCTCCGTGTCCGCCGGTCCCGTCCGCCGGTCCCGTCTGACGGAGTCGGCCCCGGAGTTTCCGGTACGGGCCGCATCTGGCGGAGTCCGACGGCCGGACCGCCGGATCGTGGCCGACGGACGGAAAAGGACGCCGGTATTCACCCGGAATAGTGATGTCCGGGAATATTGAATGGTTTATTTGAAAGCTGCTGACCGCCCGATTCCAGGGTACCTGACGAAGTTTTTCGGCCGCCGTTGACCGGCCCGATCGGCCTACCCAGACTCATGGAGAAAGGGAGTCCGTCGCGAGATCGCCGGTTTACGGGGGTTGCCACGGAATGTCAGCCGACGCACTTGAGAGGAATGAGAGGAAACCGATGGCAATCCCGGCCATCTCCCCCTACCCGATGCCGGGCCTGGGCGACCTGCCGACGAACACCGCGCAGTGGGCGGTGGATCCGGCGCGCGCGGTCCTGCTGATCCACGACATGCAGAAGTACTTCCTGCGCCCGTTCGCCGCGGGCGGGTCCCCGGTGACCGAACTGGTCCGCAACGTCACGCTGCTGCGGGAGCGCTCCGCGGCTCTCGGGATCCCGGTGGCCTACACCGCGCAGCCCGGCGGAATGACGGACGAACAGCGCGGCCTGCTCAAGGATTTCTGGGGCCAGGGCATGGGTGCCGACCCCGAGCACCAGGAGATCGTCGACCAGGTCCGACCGGCCGACGGCGATCTGGTGCTCACCAATTGGCGCTACAGCGCGTTCTTCCGCACCGAACTGCTCGCGTTCATGCGGGCGCAGGGCCGCGACCAGCTGATCGTATGCGGTGTGTACGCGCACATCGGTGTGCTGATGACGACCTGCGACGCCTTCACGTACGACATCCAGCCGTTCCTGGTCGGCGACGCCGTCGCCGACTTCTCCCGGGAGTACCACTGCTCGGCCCTGAAGTACGCGGCCGAGCAGTGCGCGATGACAGTGCTCACCGACACGGTGCTGGCCGGGCTCGGCCGGGTCCGCCGCAGCTGAGAAGAGTCCGCCGGATCTGAGAGGAAAGGGGAGCCGTCATGGCGAACACGGGGGACGCGCAGCCGGTGGGCCGGCCGGACGCGGAACCGTCGGCCCGCGACAAGCCGATGGCCGTACTGATCGGCGCACCGGGATCGGGCAAGACGACGGTCGGGCGACTGCTCGCCCGGCGGCTCGGGGTGGGCTTCCGGGACACCGACGCCGACATCGAGACCGTGTCCGGTCTGCCCGTCCGCGACATCCTGCGGTACGAGGGCGAGGCCCACTTCCGGGTACGGGAGCGGGAGATGGTGCGCCGCGCACTGGCCGAGCACCGGGGTGTGCTCGCGCTCGGCGGCGGCGCGGTCCTGGAGGAGGCGACCCAGCGGCTGCTCCGTCGTCACCTGGTGATCCATCTCGCCGTTCCGGAAGGGCAGTTGGCGCGGCGGCTCGGATCGGCCAAGGGCCGGGTGCTGCTGTCCGACGACCCGCCGGGCCGGCTCCGCACGATGGTCACCGTCCGGACGCCGATCTACCGTCGGCTGGCCACGTACAACGTGTCCGGGGACGGGCCGTCCCGGGCGGTCGCCGCGCGCTGCGGCGCCCTCTTCCCCTGAACCGGTCGACCGTCCTCCCTGGGAGGGGCGAGGGAGGACGGTCGGCCGACCCGGTGGGCGGTTCGGCAAGGGCCGGGTTCGGTGCGCGGGCGCTCAGACCGCGGCGGTCTCCTCGTTGGCCGGCTGCGCGGAGGCGCTGCGCTGGGACGGGATCTGCGCCGAGGCGCTGCTCGGAGCCAGGCGGCGCATCAACGGGTTCTCCACCCCGACGTTCAGCAGCCAGGCCAGCGCCAGGCTGATGCCGAAGAGCAGCAGCAGGACGCCGAAGGCCACCGGTGCGCTGTAGTGGCCCCCGCCCATCGCCGTCCGCCCGACGATCAGGACCGAGGCGTGCACCAGGTAGAAGGCGAAGGAGACCTCACCCAGCCGGACCATCACCCGGCTCCGGAACGGGGAGGACTGCGCCTGGAGGTCGGCGGTCGCGGCCGCCGGGATCACCAGCGCGATCGGGATCACGGTCGCGGCGACCAGCCCGTAGAGCGGCGGCACCGACAGCGCCACCAGGTATCCGGCCACGGCGATCAGCAACGCGGGCTTCAGCCGGAGGTTGATCCAATGCCCGGTCAGCACGATCCGCGCCATCAGCATGCCGAGTACGAACTCCAGCATCCGGACCGGTGGGAAGACGTAGACGAACCAGTAACGGTAGACCGAGGCGGCGAAGTTGGGGGCCATCGGCCCGCCGTGGATCAGGGCCGTGGCGATCGCCGGGAGGCAGATCACCAGCGCGGCCACCAGGCCGGCCCAGAGCCAGAGGCGGCCGGGGGCGATCTTGCGGATGCCGCGGGCCAGCAGCGGGAAGCAGAGGTAGAAGAAGAGCTCGCAGGAGAGCGACCAGCTGGGGATGTTCACGCCGAAGAACGCGCTGAAGCGCGGCACCCAGGCCTGGAGCAACAGGACGTTGGGTATCCAGTCCTGCAGCGCGGTGGTCGCACCGGCGTAGAGGGCCATCGCCGCGGCGAAGGTGACCAGGTGGTTGGGGAAGAGCTTGACGGCCCGGCGGCTCCAGAACCGGCCGTTGTCCGCGCCGGGTTTCGAGCTCCAGAACAGGACGAAGCCGCTGAGGACGAAGAAGAAGGAGACACCGACTCCGCCGAACCGGCTGAAGACATGCCCCACCGCCGTCGCGGTCCGGCCGGAGTACGGGGTGATGGCCGGGTTGCTGAGTGAGGAGTGGAAGAGGAACACCATGACCGCCGCCACGAACCGGAGTCCCGTGAGCGAGGGCAGTCTTGACAGGTGTGTTCGAGGTGCTGCGAGGTCGTGCCCCGACGCCATGCTGCTCATGAAGCGGTCCCCCCTGGGATGTCCGAGTCAGATGTCCGAGTCAGTGGATTGAGACACACACGTGCCGCTTGCTCCCGGTAGGGCGCGTTGCGGCGGTGGTGCAGCCTTGTTGGGCCCAGTGCCTTCGTGCCTTTGTGCGGTCGACGGGGTTCCGGTGGTCGGGAGCCGGGTCGGGCGGTGCGGAGGTGCGAGCTTCCCCCCAGGAAGTGGACACCAGGGTTCCGGACGGCGAGCGTGATCCTACGGGACCTCGTGACCGGTTCGCCTGGCAGCCGGGTCAAGCTTGAAGCAAGAGTCTATGGTGAGTTGGTGACGGTTCGTCAGCAATTTGTTCCGTCCCCCCCGGCGCCGATGCGGGGAAGAGGGCCGCTGGCCTGCGGTGGTGGGAATCGGGCTCGCAATGCCGGTGGGCCGATGGTTTGTACGGTGGTTTGTGCGGAGGTGTGTTCCGGCTCGCCGCATTTCTTCGGACAGGCCGCCCTGACGATCCGCTCCGACGGGCCGTCGGCCGTTCCGCCGGTCGGCGTGTCCGGCGCCGCGCGCGCCGAACTGACCGGCGGGTCACGCCGGTTGGAGTTGCCAGGAGTCGCCGGGAGTCGCCGGGAGTCGATGGGAGCCGGTTCGCGTCGCGTACGCAGCGGCGTCGTCCCGGACGGTCCCCGGTACTCCTCGGTGTCGGGCGCCGCCGTGGCGGCCATCGAGGAGTACCGGTCCCCTCTCAGGGGTGAGGACCTGTCAGGAGCGCGAACGGCGGGCGGGCTTCGAGCCCGCCGGGTTGAGCTCCGGGAGCCGCTCGGGCGGGACCAGGCCCGGCAGGAGCAGCGTCCAGAAGTCCTTCAGTCGGTGGAGCAGGTCACGCCGGTTGGACAGCGCCTGGGAGGTCAGCTGGATGCCGGCGAAGGAGGCGGTGACCGTCTCCGCCACGGCGCTGGGGTCCAGCCCGGGCAGCAGATCGCCGCTCTCCTCCGCGCGGACGACCAGCGACCGCACCAGGGACGCGCTGGCCTGGTAGGCGTCGCGGTCCGGGTTCTCGAAGGTCCCCTGCTCGATCACCAGCCGGACGGCGGCGCGGATCATCGAGTCGTTCAGGAGAGCCCTGGCGTAGGCCATGGTCAGGTCGATGACGGCCTGCATGCCGGGCGCCGCGATGTCCTGCATGTCCAGCCAGGGTGACTGTTCGGCGACGACTGCGAGAGCCAGCTCCTCCTTCGAGGTGAAGTGGAAGTAGACAGCGCCTTTCGTCACGCCGGCCACGGAAATGATCTCGGCCATGGTGGCCGCGGCGTATCCCCGCCGGTCGAAGACATCGGCAGCGGCTCGGAGGATCTCCTGCCGGGTCTGCACTGCTCGGGCCTGCTGGACCATAATTCTCCTGACTCGTGTACCACCCCCTACAAACCGACCGGATGGTACTCTACTCTTGCTTGGGGCGGCCTTGAGACCAGGTTAAGGGGAAGCCCTGGCATCAGGTATCCGCAGGCCGGACGGGGTGTGTCCGAGCCCGCGACGACCACGAGTTCTGGGAATCGGTCCGTCCGTACGGGCCGGTGCTTTCCGGAGTCCGGCCGTTCGGCCGGACTCCTGCCGACGCGGCGCTTGGCGAGGTGGCTGTCCCTCGTCCATCCGAGCTGCCGCCAGCGGCGGGCCCTTCAACAGCTCCATCGGCGAGCCGGTCGGCCGGCTCGCCGAGCGCGTTCGACCAATGGTCAGTAATGCACAGCTACTCGTCTAGGGGGACCACATGGGGTCAGTACTGACGGACGCCACCTGCCTGTTGACCGCAGGGCGGCCGAGCAATGACGATTCCGAGCTCCACCAGCAGACCGTTCCCCGCCGCTACGTCCACCGCGCCTCCGTCTCGGAGGTCCTGCTCACCGGATGGCGGCGGATCGCTCCCAACAGGTTCCTGCTGGGGGCCCAGTGGCCGCGTACCCACAGCCTCTACCGCCCGGTCGCCGGGGTCTACGACCCGCTGATGCTGGCCGAGACGGTGAGACAGTCCGGCCTGCTGATAGCCCACGTGGGCTACGGCGTTCCGCTGGACTACCCGTTCCTGATGTGGGACCTGGCCTACCAGACCGAGCCGGAGTGGATGACCGTCGACTCGGCGCCCGCCGATCTGCTGGTCGCCGTGACCTGCGAGGAAGTCCGCTCCCGGCGCGGGGTCATGGCCGGGATGACCTACCGGGTGGACGTGTACCGGGGCGGTGAGCGGATGGGCGGCGGCAGCGCGCGCTTCGACTGCATGGCGCCCGGCACGTACGCCCGGCTCCGGGCGCCGTTCCTGGCCGGCGGCCCGGTCGGGATGGTGCCGGCCCAGGAGGCCCGCCGCCCCGAGGCCGCCGCCAACACCGTGCTGGTGCCCACGGGTGTGCCGAACAGCTGGCAGATCCAGGCGGACCGGCGCAACCCGGTGCTGTTCGACCACCCCGTCGACCACGTCCCGGGGATGGTGCTGGTGGAGGCGATGCGGCAGGCCGCGGCCAGCCTGTCCGACGGGCGGCCCGTCGCTCCGTTCGAGCTCGAAACCAGCTTCATCCGCTATGCGGAACTGCACCAGCCCGTGCACGTCCGGGTCTGCCCCGGTCCCAAGGGTGAGGACCAGGGGCTCGCGGTCGGGGTGGTGCTGGAGCAGGCCGGCGAGCCGGTGGCCCAGGGCTTTCTCCAGCTCAGGCCGCTGCCGGTCGAGCAGCCCGCCTTCTAGTGGCGAGACGTCCAAATCAGGTGAGTACCAACCGCGTTCTTGTCACGGGAGGCGCCGGGTTCATCGGCGCCGAAGTACTACGGGCACTACAGCTTCTTGTTGATGGTCAGTCAAAGAAGTCTTCGTCATGTTACACGCTGAGGGTGCTGGCGCACCAACGTGACCCGTCGACCCTGCGGGAAAGGGGCACGTCCGGCCCCGCAGGGCCGATGCCGGTCGAGGTGGTGCACGGGGATCTCGGGGACGCCGCCTCGCTGCGCGGCATCTGCACCGGGGTGGACACGGTCGTCCACCTCGCCTCCCTGATCGGGGGGGATGCCGAGTCCTGCCACCGGGTCAACGTGCTGGGGACGGGCGCGCTGCTCGCCGAGGCGCAGCGGGCCGGCGTCCGGCGGATCGTCCAGCTCAGCACCACGGCGGTCTACCGGGACGGCGTCCACCGGGGTGCGACCGAGTCCGCGCTCCCGCTGGAGCCGGGTTCGGTGACCAGCCGCACCCGGCTCCAGGCCGAGCGCCTGGTGCTCGCGGCGGGCGGGACGGTGGTCCGGCCGCACCTGGTCTACGGCAGGGGGGACACCTGGGTGATCCCCGCGGTGGCCGAACTGCTGGGGCGGATGCCGCACTGGATCGACGGCGGCCGGGCCAGGGTCTCCATGATCGCTGTGGACGACCTGGCCCGGGCGCTGGCGGCCCTCGTCCTGGGGCCGCCGAGCCCCGGTGGCGGCCAGGTCTACCACGCGTGCCATCCGGAGCCGGTGCGGGTGCGTGACCTGCTGACCCTGGTCTCGGGGCAGCTGGGCCTCCCGCTGCCGTCCGGCGACCTGCCCTACGAGCAGGCGGTCGCGCGGCTGGTCGCCTCGGAGGGCGCACACTGGGCCAGGCGGCTCTCGCTGCTGGGGGTCGACCACTGGTACGAGAGCTCCCGGCTGTGGCAGAGGACCGGGTGTGACCCGGGCCCCGGCCTGGCCGGTCGTTTTGCGGACCATGCGCCCTGGTACCGCGCGCGGTCCGGGGCCGGAGGGTGAGGTCGGTCGGGTACGGGCCGGCGGGGGAGCCGGTCAGAGCGGCAGCGGCGGCTCGTTCCTGCGGGTCGTCCGGATCCGCTCCCAGTGGTCGGGCGCCATCAGTGCGGGCAGGAGGGCCTGCCACACGCCGGCGGTCACCTGCGGGCTCAGCCAGCCCCGGTCCTGCCGGGACAGGATCTCGATGCCGGCGGTCGCGGAGACCAGCAGCGTGGTCGCCTGGTGCAGCACGGCGTGCGAACTCAGCTCCTGGGCGGCCGCCGCCCGGGCCAGCTGACGGCCGACCAGCTTGGTCCAGCCCGGGTAGGGGCTGGGGGAGCGTTCCTTGTCCAGCCCGGGTTCGTCGGTGAGCCGCAGGCCCGCGCGGAACACCACGTCCCGGTCGAGCTGCTCGGCCAACCCGTGGCTGAGGTCGACCAGGTACTGGACGGCCGAGGTCTCCGGGGTGCGCGAGGCCAGTACGATCCGGCGCAGCTGGTCCCGCGACTCGGCCATCACCGCTTCGGCCAGCTGCTCCTTGGAGCCGAAGTGGAAGTAGAGGGCACCCTTCGACACACCGGCGAGCTGAGCGATCTCGTTCAGCCCGGTCATCGCGAAACCTCTGTGGTCGAACGATGCCGCCGCGGCCTGGATGATGAGGTGCCTTGTGCGTGCGGTCCGTTCCTGGGGGGGCATCACTTCTCCCTCGTGATGGAGCGCGGCCGGGCTGTCGCTACGGTCTCCGTCAGGGGGCCGCCGGGGGAGCCGACCACCTCGGTCCTTGCCGGGGGGTCATGGGCTGGCGCGTATGGGTGGAGCGTTTACGTGTCATCATAACAAACCAACCAAGCGGTATCGATAGGCCGGACCGGATCCGCGAACTCGGCTGGCTGATAACGCTTCAGCTCTAGAAAACCAACCAGTCGGTTCGATATGGTGCTTCATGTCAGAACCTCGCGTCTGGCCTCGGGTGCCGATCCGTGCCCGCAGGCGCCGGCGTCCGTGAGCGCAGAGGAGGAGTCGAGAGCTGTGGAAAGTGTCATAGAGCGGGACGTTCCGGAGCAGCCCTGGGGAGACGTGGCCGATGACTTCGTCACCGAGTTCTCCCGTCGGATGCTGGCCTCCCTCAAGCGCCGCGACCAGCGGGCCCGGGGCGAGTGGTACATCAACGGGCTGCTCTCCGTCCCGGGACGCAAGTCCATGCGGGCACTGGCCTCCGTCGCGGGGCACGGAGCAGCCGAACAGAGTCTGCACCACTTCATCAGCGACTCCTCCTGGGGCTGGCTGCCCGTCCGCCAGGCCCTCGCCCGCCACCTCGACCGGGTGATGCTGCCGCAGGCCTGGGTGCTCAACTCGATGGCCATCCCGAAGGCGGGCGAACACTCCGTCGGCGTCGAGGAGTCCTTCCGGACCGAACTCGGCCGGGTGGTCAACAGCCAGCAGGCGTACGGAGTCTGGCTCGCGCACGAGGACATGAGCGCGCCGGTCAACTGGGATCTGATCCTGCCGCCCGAGTGGCTGGAGGACGCCGAGCGCAGGCGCCGGGCGAAGATCCCCGACGACGTGGCCGCCGCCACCCCCGAGCTGTGCGCGGTGAACACCGTGGTCGCACTCGCCCGGCCCGAATGGGGCCTGCGGCGGCGCCCGGCGGTGCTGGACGCACGCGAACTCGACGCCTCCGTCCTGGTCGAGGAGTTCACCCGGCGGGGTGTGCCGTTCGTGATGCGGGTCAGCGGCTCGACCCGGCTGGTCGGCTACGACCTCAGCCTGCCCGGACGCGGCGAACGCCTCTTCCAGGCCCAGCAGTTGGTCGAGTGGGCGAAGCGGTTCTCCCGTCCGGTCGGCTGGGTGGACCCGGACTACTCGATCACCCGCTCCATCCTGGTCAGCGGCACCCGGGTGACCATGCCCGCCGTCCGCCGCGCGGGCGGCCAGCTGCCGCCGGAGCGCGCCCTGACCCTGGTCGGCGGCTGGTCCGGCCCCAAGGGCAAGCCCGCCGAGCTCTGGCTGTCGAACCTGATCGAGGTGCCGCCGGTCGCGCTGCTGCGGCTCGGCCGTCTCACCCGACGGGTGGCCAAGGACTTCTCCGAGGTCAGCGCGAAGGTCGGCATGCGGGACTTCGAGGGCCGCTCGTACGCCGGCTGGCACCGGCACGCCACCCTCTGCTCGGTGGCACACGCGATCTCGGCCCTCTCCTCCGCCCGCCGCCAGAGCTTCGACAAGTCGCAGGAGCTCTCGGCGTGACGCAGGTCGCCCTGGCGGCGAGGGACAACCCCCTGGGGGCGCGGGGGGTGCCCCCTTCGCGCGCAGTTCTCCCCCAGCCTTCGGCCGGGAGGTGCCCCCACGCGCCCCTGGACAGTAGGGGGGCCGGGGGCGGGGTCAGCCCGCTCGGCGGGTCAGTTCGGCCTGGCCGGCGTCCCGCATGGCGGCGAGGGGGATGTCGGTCCGGCCGGTTATCAGCTGGATCTGGCCGGCGACCTGGTGGGTGAGCAGGGAGAGGCCGTCGACCACGGTGCTGCCGGCGAAGCCGGCGGCCTTGGTGAGCCGGGTCGGCCAGGCCGAGCAGACCACGTCGAAGATCGCCGCCCGTGAGTGCACGATCGCCGCGGCGTAGGCGTCGGCCGCTCCCGCGGGCAGGGTGGAGACGACCAGCCCGGTGCCGTGCAGCAGCCCGTCCAGCCGGTCGAAGGTGTGCACGTCGATCGCCATGCCGAGCCGTCCGGCCGCCGCGTGCGCCTCGGCCGCCCGGCTGCGCTCCCGCACCACCACCACGGGCTCCTTCACCCCCAGCTCGCCGAGCGCGGCGAGCGCCGAGCAGGCGGCCGTGCCGCCGCCCAGCACGACGGCGGAGCCGGGTGCGTGCACCCCGGCCTCCCGCAGCGCGGTGAGGATGCCGTACACGTCGGTGTTGTGGCCGTAGGTGCGGCCGTCGCGGAACACCACCGTGTTCGCGCCGCCGACGTCCATCGCCAGGTCGGTCACCTCGTCGACCAGCGGCAGCACGGCCCGCTTCAGCGGTGTGCAGAGCGAGAGCCCGGCCCAGGAGTCGTCGAGTGAGTCGATCAGGGCGGCCAGGCCGCTCTCCTCGCAGTCGACCGTCGCACTGCTCCAGCCCGGTCCCATGGCCTGGAGCGCGGCCTGGTGCAGGACGGGTGAGAGCGACCGGTCGACCGGGAAGCCGAGTACGGCGGTCCGGCGGCCGGACCGGCCGCCGCGCGGCTCGGTGCTGCCCGTACCGGTCCTGAGGTCCATGGTCCTGAGAGCTGCGCGCATGGTGGGTGGGACTCCTTCCGCTGCGGGGCACGGGGGCCGGACGGACTGCTTCTCGGTTCTCCCATGTTCCTGCCAGCTTAGGGAGCACGGTAGCCGAGGCGGCCGAACTCGATGACACAGAGTCATCTCCGGGCCGAGCTGATGCACCGCCGCCGCTACTTCATCAGCGTCCGGTACGCCGGGGCCGCCCGGGGCGGCGGGGGTGGTTGGGCCGAACGGGAAGCGTGGTTTGGCCCGGCGCCACCGGGTGCGGGACGATTCCGGCGATGTCCCGGTACGCGAGCCGCGACCCCGTTGACCTGGCTCGACGACCGGCTCAGCCAGGAGGTCCGAAGGCGTATGTGCGGTCTGGCCGGCTGGGTCGGCTTCCAGCGGGACCTCACCGGCCGGTCCGGCGCGGTGGCGGCGATGACCGCGACGATGGAGTGCCGGGGTCCGGACGACGGCGGCCTCTGGGCCGGCGCCCACGCGGTGCTCGGCCACCGGCGGCTGGCGGTCATCGACATCGAGGGCGGCCGGCAGCCGATGGCGGCCGGCCGGCCCGAGGAGCCGCTCGCCGTCCTCGCCTACACCGGTGAGGTCTACAACTACCGTGAACTGCGTACGGAGTTGGCCGCGCTCGGGCACGAGTTCCGGACAGTGAGCGACACCGAGGTGGTGCTGCACGCCTACCTGCGCTGGGGCGAGGCCTTCGCCGAGCGGCTCAACGGCATCTTCGCCTGCGCGGTCTGGGACCCGCGCTCCGAGGAGCTGCTGCTCGTCCGCGACCGGATGGGCGTCAAGCCGCTGTACTACTACCCGATCTCGGACGGCGTCCTGTTCGGGTCCGAGCCCAAGGCGATCCTGGCCCACCCGGAGGCGGAGGCGGTCGTCGACACCGAGGGCCTCTGCGAGATCTTCGGCATCGTCAAGACACCCGGCCACGCGGTGTTCCGGGGCATGGCCGAGGTGCGTCCCGGCACGACCGTGCGCTTCGGGCGGTCCGGCCGGACCGGGCGGACGTACTGGCGGCTCCGGGCCCGCGCGCACACCGACGACCTCGACACCACCGTCGCCACCGTCCGCGCGCTGCTCACCGACATCGTCGAGCGGCAGCTGTACGCCGACGTGACCGTCGGCACGCTGCTCTCCGGGGGCCTGGACTCCAGCGCGATCACCGCGCTCGCGGCGCGGACGCTGGCCGCGCAGGGGGCCGGGCCCGTCCAGGCGTTCTCGGTCGACTTCGCCGGCTACCGGGCGGGGTTCCGCGCCAACGCGCAGTGGGACGCACCCGACACCCCCTTCGCCGTCGAGGTCGCCGAGTTCGTCGGGGCCGAGCACACCGTCCTGCTGCTGGACAACGCGGACCTGCGCGACCCGCAGGTCCGCGCCGACGCCCTGCGGGCCCAGGACCTGCCGGTCTCCAGCGGTGACATGGAGTACTCGCTGCTGCTGCTCTGCCGTGCGCTGAAGCAGCGGATGACGGTCGCCCTGTCGGGTGAGGCGGCGGACGAACTCTTCGGCGGCTACCCGTGGTTCCACGACCCGGCGGCGGTCGGCGCCGACACCTTCCCCTGGCACCACCCGTTCGAGCAGCTCGGCGGGATCGGCGCGCTGCGCGCCGTCGGCCTCTGGGACCGGCTGGGCCTCGACGCGTACGTCAAGTCCCGCTACGCCCAGGCGCTGGCCCAGATGCCCAGGCTCGCCGGGGAGACCGGCCACGAGGCGCGGATGCGCGAGGTCACCTACCTCAACCTGACACGGTGGGAGAACTTCCTGCTGGACCGCAAGGACCGGCTGAGCATGGCCGCCGGCCTGGAGGTCCGGGTGCCGTTCACCGACCACCGCCTGGTCGAGTACGTCTACAACACCCCCTGGGCGATGAAGAGTTTCGACGGCCGCGAGAAGAGCCTGCTGCGGGCCGCGATGCGCGGACTGCTGCCCGACTCGGTGCTGGAGCGCCGCAAGAGCCCGTACCCCTCCACCCAGGACGAGGGCTACGAACGGGCCCTGCGCGCCGAGTTGGCGGCGATCCTGGTGGAAGGATCCCCGTTGCTCGGGCTGGTCGCCGAGCCGGACGTCCGCGCGCTGCTGGCCGCCCCGGCCGGGGCGTACGGTGTCGGCGGGCCGTGGAGCGCCCGGGCCGTGCTGGAGCGGCTGGTCGAGTTCGACGGCTGGGTTCGCGCGTACCGGGTCCGGGTCGAACTCTGAGGCCGGGCGGCCGGCCGCCCGCGTCCGGGAGCTGCCGGGAGCTGCCGGGAGTGGCCGAGGGAGGCCGAACTCTGCTGTCCGGCAAGAGTTCTGACGAAGTATGCCGACCGTCGTTGCCGCCCCCGGGTGGGTCGGACAGAGTTCTCCGGGAGAGCGGTCGGCAGGTTTCTCAGGGGGAGAGTGCGATGTCAGGGATAACCGTGTCCTGGACCCGTGCGGTCGGCACCGGCAGTACGGGTGGCGACGGCGAGTACGGCTCCGAGACCGCGTCGCTCGACGCGCGGCAGCTCTGGGCGCAGCTCCTCCACAAGGCCGAGAACCCGGTCCCGTACACGCCGGCGATCACCCGGTGCACCATCCTGGACCGCTTCCCCGGCGGCTTCACGAGGGAGATCGTGCGGGACGGCCGGCCGGTCTTCCAGCGGGTCGAGATCGGACCGGGGGAGCGGATCGTCTTCCGCCAGCCCGGCGACCCCGAGACCGAGTTCATCACGAACGAGGTCGGCCGCGACGAGGACGGCCGGCTCGCGCTGACGATCTCCGTCCGACTGGCCCCGGGGGCCGCCGCGAAGGCGCTCCGGGAGAGCCGTCTCCTGGAGGCGGCCGACGCCTACTTCACCGACGCGCTGCACTCGGCGGTCGAGGAGATCCGCGCCACGGCGGGCGGGTTCACCACACTGTCCGCAGTGGCCTGAGGGAGACTCAGATGAGCATGGACCTAGCGGTGGCCGACGTCCGGACCGAGCCGGCGACGGCGCCCCGCGCACTGACCGCCCGGATACCGGGCTCGAAGAGCATCACCAACCGGGCGCTGCTGCTCGCCGCGGCGGCCTCCGGGACCACCCGGCTGGACGGCCCGCTGGACAGCGAGGACACCGTCGCCTTCCGCAAGGCCCTGACCGACCTCGGCGTCAAGGTCGAGACCGGTCCGGACGCCTGGCTGGTGCACGGCACCGGCCGCGCGCCCACCGGCCCGGCGCGGATCTGGTGCGCGGACGCGGGCACGGCGGCGCGCTTCCTGCCGGTGCTCGCCGCCGCGGGCCGGGGCGAGTTCCTCTTCGAGGGCAGCGAGCAGCTGACCGGCCGCCCGCTCGGACCGCTGGTCAAGGCACTGGCCGAGCTCGGCGCCGAGGTCCGGCCCGGCGCCGGCGGCGGCCTGCCGCTGACGATCGACGCCCGGGGGCTGACCGGCGGCGAGCTGCTGCTGGACGCCTCGACCAGCAGCCAGTACCTGACCGGCCTGCTGCTGTCGGCGCCACTGATGCGCGAACCGCTCACCATCGCGGTGAACGGCCTGGTCAGCCGCCCGTACGTCGCGATGACCCTCGCGCTGATGCGGAGCTTCGGCGCCGAGGTGACCATCCTGACCTGCCGCCAGGGCGGCTCCGTCCGGGTGGAGCCGGGCGGGTACACCGGCCGCACGCTCCGGATCGAGCCGGACGCCTCCACCGCCTCCTACTTCTTCGCGGCCGCCGCCGTGACGGGCACCCGGGTCACCGTGCCGCACCTGGGCCGCGACAGCCTCCAGGGCGACCTGAGGTTCGTCGAGGTGCTGGCCAAGGCCGGCGCCGAGGTGGAGGTCGGGGCCGACGCCACCACCGTGACGGGCACCGGCCCGCTGCGCGGCGGCTTCGAGGTGGACATGGGAGACATCTCCGACACCTTCATGACGCTGGCCGCCGTCGCCCCGCTCGCCGACGCCCCGATCACCGTCCGGGGGATCGGCCACGCCCGGCTCAAGGAGTCCGACCGGATCGCCGCCGTCGCCGGCAACCTGCGGGCGCTCGGCATCCAGGTGGAGGACGGCCCCGACCGGCTCACCGTCCACCCGGGACGCCCGGCGGCGGGCACCATCGCCTGCCACCGGGACCACCGGATCGCGATGGCCTTCTCGGTACTCGGACTGCGGGTGCCGGGCCTCGTGCTCGACGACCCGCGCTGCGTGGGGAAGACCTTCCCCGGCTTCCACGAGGAGCTCCGCCGGCTCTTCGGCGAGCAGGCCCGCTAGCGGGCTCCCTCCGGAACACGCCTGCGGAGCAGGCCCACAGGAGCACGCCTGCGAGCCGCGAGCGCGACTCTGGGCCGCCGCAAGGCCGCCGTACCATCCTGGGCGCAGAACGCCGCCCCCTGAACCAGGCCGAGAGCCGCCGCCGCACCGAAGACTCCCCCAGCTGACGGTGCGGCTGGATCTCGCGCCAACCGGTCCGGACTGTCACCCCCCCGACAGCCCGGACCCGGCCCCGAGGACCGGGCCCGGCACGGTTCCCCAAAACCGCGCCGGGCCCGGCCACCTCTCCCACCCCGGCCGGCCCTTCCGCGCTGGCCGGCCCCTCCACCCCGGCGCCCCTTCCACGCGGCCCGGGCGGGGCCCACCGCGACGGCGCCCGACGGTCTTGCCTCCGGCCGTGCCGAGGGGCAGAGTGCGAGCCCGGGCACCATGAGCGTGGAGGCTGTCGTGAGCGATCTGACCGATCGGCTGGTACGGGGTCTGCCGCCGGGCGCCGTCGTGGTGGATCCGGACGTCACGGCGGGGTACCGCCACGACATGGCGGGGTTCTGCGAGGCCGGGGAGCCGGCCGTGCTGGTCTTCCCCGAGACGGTCGAGCAGGTGCAGCACGTGCTGCGGACGGCCACGGAGCTCCGCGTGCCGGTGGTGCCGCAGGGCGCCCGGACGGGGCTGTCCGGCGGCGCCAACGCGGTGGACGGCTGCATCCTGCTCTCGCTGGTGAAACTGGACCGGATCCTGGAGATCGACCCGGTGAACCGGATCGCCGTCGTCCAGCCGGGCGTGGTGAACGCCGAGCTGTCCCGGGCGGTGGCCGGACACGGGCTGGCGTACCCGCCGGACCCGTCCAGCTGGGAGTCCTGCACGATCGGCGGCAACATCGGCACCGGCGCGGGCGGGCTGTGCTGCGTGAAGTACGGGGTGACCAGCGAGTACGTGCTCGGGCTGGACGTGGTGCTGCCGGACGGCCGGCTGCTCACCACCGGCCGTCGGACCGCCAAGGGTGTCGCGGGCTACGACCTGACCCGGCTGCTGGTCGGCTCGGAGGGGACGCTCGGGGTGGTGGTGCGGGCGGTGCTCGCGTTGCGGCCCGCGCCCGCTCCGCAGCTGGCGCTGGCGGCGGAGTTCCCGAGTGCGGACGCGGCCTGCGCGGCGGTCTGCGAGGTGATGGCCCGGGGGTTCACCCCGTCGCTGATGGAACTGATGGACTCGACCACCGTCCGGGCGGTCAACGCGATGGCGCGGATGGGCCTGCCCGACTCCACCCGGGCGCTGTTGCTGGTCGCCTTCGACAGTGTCGATCCGGCGGCCGAGCTGGCGGCGGTGGCCGAGCTCTGCCGGGCGGCCGGAGCGACCGAGGCGGTGCCGGCCGAGAGTCCGGCGGAGTCCGAACTCCTGCTCCAGGCCCGGCGGCTGGCCCTCCCCGCGCTGGACCGGCTGGGCACCACGATGATCGACGACGTGGCGGTGCCGCGCTCCCGGATGGCGGAGATGCTGCGCGGGGTGGCCGGGATCGCCGAGCGGCAGGCGCTCACCATCGGGGTGGTCTGCCACGCGGGTGACGGCAACACCCACCCGGTGGTGGTCTTCGATCCGGCCGACCCGGCGGAGACGGACCGGGCCCGGCGGTCCTTCGACGAGATCATGGCGCTCGGCCTCGCCCTGGGCGGCACCATCACCGGGGAGCACGGCGTCGGCCTGCTCAAGCGGGACTGGCTGGCCCGCGAGCTCGGCCCGGTCGGGCTGGAGGTCCAGCGCGGGGTGAAAGCGGTCTTCGACCCGTTGGGAATCATGAATCCGGGTAAGACTCTCTGAAGGTCATTAAAATAACCGTCCTACGCATTCGGCGCCCCGGCTGAAACCGACGGGAAGAATGGCCGGTTACTCCTTCCGAGGGGCGGGTGCCTGGCCGAATGCGCCGGGGGCGATACGCCTCCGCTCGCCGATCCCGCGTACGCGCCCCCCGAATGGCCCCCGAGGATGCGGCCGTTCGGGGGAAATACCAGGTGATCGGTGGTGCGTCCGCCCGGAGGTGGCTATTCCCCGGCCATGCGGCCCGGCCCCGAAGTCACGCTAACGGGCGAAAAAGACAACGCGTGCTGGCGGTACGCCGATCCGCCGAGGCAGTCTTTCTCTCGGCGTCGCAGCCCGCAGGAGTTCGTCTGGCCGCGAACTCCCGCATACAGCAAGAGATTTAGGCACCACTTGTCTTGCAGCTCTGACGGGCTGTCAGCTCCCTGGAGGCATACATGGCTCGTACTCGCACCACTCGACTGGTCGGTCTGCTCGTCGCCGCCCCGCTCGCCGCGGGCCTGCTGTTCGCCGGTGCCGGAGCGGCCGCGGCGGACGACGGCGCCGCGGCCGGCCACGGATCGAACAGCAGCGTCGTGGACAACTACGGCAGCGGCAACATCTTCGGCTCGGTGGACGGAAACTACAACGCGACCCAGCAGACCGCCACGGGCGCGGGTGCCTCCAACCAGAACAACAACCTGCAGGTGAAGGACAACTCCGGCCTGGTCTTCGCCGACCAGTCCAACAAGAACTTCCACTTCGTCTTCGCGCCCGTCTTCAACTGACGGCGGGGCGCCGGCGGCGGGGGCGCCGCCGGTGCGCGCCGGACGCCCGGGTGGATGAGCTGAGCATCCGCCCGGGGCGTCCCGGCGCGGGGAGAGAACGCAGGACTCGGGGAGCGGGAAGGGTCACCGGCCCCTGAGGTGCACGGTGGGCGGTGCCGGCGCCGGCACCGCCCACCGTCACATCCGCCCGGGGGCGGTCCGGTTCACCGCCGCCCGGCGAGGGTCGCCCCGACGCTGGCCGCCACCACGCAGCCGATCCCGGCCAGCTGCGGCCACCCCAGCAACTGCCCGAGCACCGCCAGCCCCACCAGCGCGCTCACCGCGGGCTCCAGGCTGACGATCACGCTGAACACCCGCTGCGGCATCCGCCGCAGGGCCGTCATCTCCAAGGCGTACGGGATCACCGGCAGCAGCAGCGCCACCCCGGCCACGCCCAGCAGCAGCGTCCCGGGCGAGTCCGCCCCGGCCAGCCCGTGCCAGGCCTGGCCGAGTCCGAACGGCGCGAGCGCCAGGGCGCCGATGCTGATCGACACCGCGAGCCCCTCGAAGCCCTGGAAGGCGGCGCCGACCTTGTCGGTGAACAGGATGTAGGCGGCGTAGCAGGCCGCCGCGCCGAACGCGTACAGCAGCCCGACCGGGTCCAGCGCGCCGCCGGTGCCGCCGCCGCCGGAGTCCCCGGCGGACCCGAACAGGGTCAGCAGTGCGACCCCGCCCCCGGCCAGCAGCGCCCACAGCAGGTGGGTCGCCCGCCGGGACAGTGCCAGGGCCACGCCGAGCGGGCCGAGGAACTCGATGGTCGCCGCGGTGCCCATCGGCAGCCGGTCCACCGCGCCGGCGAAGAGCAGGGTCATCCCGGCCGAGGCGAGCCCGAGCACCACCGCCGAGCCGAGATCCCGCCTGCTGCGGCCGCGCAGCTTCGGCCGGGTGGCGGCGAGCAGTACGCCGGCGGCGGCCAGCAGGCGCAGGAAGGTCGTGCCCTCGACGCCGAGCCGTCCGAACAGCGGCTTCGAGAACGCGATGCCGAGCTGCACCGCGAACATGGCGGTGACGCAGAGCAGCGGCGCCGGGATCCCTCCCTGGCGTCGCAACGGGTTCGAGGCGGCGGACGGCTCGTAGGAGCTGGCGGTGGACATACCGGAGTTTTACGTAATGACCGCTCATCGTGCAAGCCCATTACCATCAGCTGGACGGGCACCGCTGACCAGGTGAACGGGCACCGCGCCCCCGGCGCGCCTCGGGCCGTTCGGTGACGACGGATCAGTACCAAGAGAAGATGCGCTACTTAGGCTCGACGGCCCTCACGGCGGCCACGCTCGTCCTGCTCATCGCCACCGACCACCCCGTCCGTGAGGCGGCCGCGGCCACCGGACCGGTCCGCACCGTCCAGCTGGCCGCCTCGGCCACGGCGGTGCCCCGCGCCCCGCTGCCGCCGCCGACCGTGCTGCCGGACCCGGCCCGGCGGCGGGACGCCCCGCCGGGCCGGACCTTCACCGGCGCCGGGTTCGACACCTGCACGGCGCCGCCCCTCGGCACCATGAAGGCCTGGCGCGGATCCTCCCCGTACGGCGCCGTCGGCATCTACAGCAGCGGCAGCCGGCGCGCCTGCGACCAGCCCCGGCTCACCGCCGAGTGGGTGCGGCAGGTGCGGGCGATGGGGTGGCAGCTGCTCCCCACCCACGTCGGCCTGCAGGCGCCGTGCAGGGCGACGAAGGAGAAGACGGGACGGATCGACCCGGCCCGCGCGGTCGACCAGGGGCGGAGCGAGGCGGCGGAGGCCGTGCGCGGGCTGCGCGCGCTCGGGCTGGGCCGGGGCAGCGCGGTCTACCTGGACATCGAGTACTACCCCGGCGGTGACGCCGGCTGCGCCAAGGCGGTGGTCGACTTCACCCTCGGCTGGACCCAGGCCCTGCACGGCGCGGGCTACCGCGCGGGCTTCTACGCCGGCGCGGACTCCGGCATCCGCGACCTGGACGCCGCCGCCCGGGCCGGCGCGGCCCCGATGCCGGACGCCGTCTGGTACGCCCGCTGGGACGACCGGGCCGCCGTCGACGGCAGCGGGTACCTGCACCCGGACCTCTGGGTCCGGCACCAGCGCGTCCACCAGCACCACGGCGACGTCGAGGAGACCTATGGCGGCGCGACGCTCACGATCGACCGCGACCAGCTGGACGCGCCGGTCGCGCTCTGAGCGTTCTGAGGGCCCTGAGGGGTCCGAGGGCTCCCCGGGGCCCGGCCGCTTCGGTGGGCTCGTGCGCCCGGAGTGAGCCGCTGGTCTCACTCCGTCGCCAGTAGCTGACATCCGGCGCCCCGGGCGCCACAATCGGGCTTGGACAGTCCCGGCTACCGGCCAGTAGCGGGCTGCCGTCCAGCCCGCCCGGTCAAGGAGGACCCGCGTGTTCAGCACGATGCAGGACGTCCCGCTCACCGTCGCCCGCATACTCGTCCACGGGTCCACCATTCACGGCCGCTCCACCGTGACCACCTGGGACGGCACCGGCCCGGTCACCCGCAGCTACGCGGAGGTCGGCGCCCGGGCGGCCCGGCTCGCGTACGCGTTGCGCGACGAGCTCGGGGTCACCGGCGACCAGCGGGTCGCCACCTTGATGTGGAACAACGCCGAGCACCTGGAGGCGTACTTCGCCGTCCCCGCGATGGGCGCGGTGCTGCACACGCTCAACCTGCGGCTGCCCGCGCACCAGCTGGCGTTCATCGTCAACCACGCCGCCGACCACGCGATCATCGTGGACGGCTCGGTGCTGCCGCTGCTCGCGGGCGTCCTGCCGCAGCTGGACCCGACCCTCAAGCACATCGTGGTCAACGGCCCGGGCGACCGCTCGCTGCTGGCCGGCTTCGCCGGAACCGTCCACGACTACGAGACGCTGATCGCCGGCCGGCCCGACGACTACCCCTGGCAGACCGACCTCGACGAACGCCGGGCGGCCGCGCTCTGCTACACCTCCGGCACCACCGGGGACCCGAAGGGCGTGGTCTACAGCCACCGTTCGGTCTACCTGCACTGCCTCCAGGTCAACGCGGCGGACAACTTCGCGCTCACCTCGCGGGACACCGCGCTGCCGGTCGTGCCGATGTTCCACGTGAACGCGTGGGGGGTGCCGCACGCCGCCTTCATGTCCGGCGCCAACCTGCTGATGCCCGACCGCCACCTCCAGCCGAAGCCGCTCGCCGAGATGATCTCGCAGGTCCGGCCGACCGTCGGCGCCGCCGTCCCGACCATCTGGAACGGCCTGCTGGACGAGCTGGACGCCGGTGACTACGACACCTCCTCGCTGCGGATGGTGGTGATCGGCGGCTCGGCCTGCCCGCCCGCCCTGATGCGCGGCTTCGAGGAGCGGCACGGCATCAGGGTGGTGCACGCCTGGGGCATGACCGAGACCTCCCCGCTCGGCACCTTCGCCAGCCCGCCCGGCGGCCTGACGCCCGAACAGGAGTGGCCCTACCGGGTCACCCAGGGCATCTTCCCGGCCTCCGTCGAGGCCCGGCTGGCCGGGCCGGGCGGCGAGTTCGTGCCGCACGACGGCGCCAGCGCGGGCGAGCTGGAGATCCGCGGGCCGTGGATCGCCGGTGCGTACTTCGGCGGCGCCGGGCAGGACCCGGAACGCCCGGACGATAAGTTCAGCGAGGACGGCTGGCTGCGGACGGGTGACGTCGGCACCATCACGCCCGACGGGTACCTGACCCTCACCGACCGGGCCAAGGACGTCATCAAGTCCGGCGGCGAGTGGATCTCCTCGGTCGAGCTGGAGAACGAGCTGATGGCCCACCCCGAGGTCGCCGAGGCCGCCGTCGTCGCCGTCCCCGACGAGAAGTGGGGCGAACGCCCGCTGGCCACCGTCGTCCTCCGCCCCGGCGCCTCGGCGGACCTGCGCGACCTGCGGGCCTTCCTGGCCGAGCGGATCGCCTCCTGGCAGCTCCCCGAGCGCTGGACGATCGTCGAGACCGTCCCGAAGACCTCCGTCGGGAAGTTCGACAAGAAGGTCATCCGTGCCCGGTACGCCGCAGGCGAGCTGGACGTCACCCTGCTCGGCAAGGAGTAGCGACCGCCACCGGTACGGTCCGGCCCCCGCTCGCGGGGGCCGGACCCGCACGGTGACCGGCACCTGCCCGGCCGTCGGCCGCACCCCGCCCGGCTCCTTCGGCCCGGGCCGTGCCGTCCGGCGGTCGACCTCGGCAAACGGCCCGCCCGGCAAGCTCTTCTGAGTGACTGTCAGACCTTCCGTCTAGCGTTTACCGCATGGACCTCAACCTCTCGCACGTCATGCTCCTCGTGAACGACCAGGACGAGGCGCTCGCCTTCTACCGCGACACCCTCGGCTTCGAGGTGCGCAACGACGTCAAGTTCGAGCAGATGCGCTGGGTCACCGTCGGCCCGAAGTCCCAGCCCGAGCTGGAGATCCTGCTCGAAACGGCGGACACCCGCTCGCCGGCCGACCGGGAGGCGATCCGGGAGCTGGTGGCGAAGGGCTCGCTCGGCACCCTGATCTTCACCACGCAGGACTGCGACGCCACCTTCGAGAAGCTCCGGGCCGCGGGCGCCGAGGTGACGCAGGAGCCGGTCGACCAGCCCTACGGCGTCCGCGACTGCGCCTTCCGCGACCCGTCGGGCAATCACATCCGCTTCTCGCAGCACTTCAAGAGCTGACCACGCCCCGGAGCGGTTCCGGCGCGGGGCGGGCCTGCTCAGCGCGCCGTACTGACCTCGCCCATCGCGCCGATCCGCCCCAGCAGGTCGACGATCCGGGACTGCACGTCCTCGGTCGTCGACCGCTCGGCGAGGAAGAGCACCGTCTCGCCCGTCCGCAGCCGCGGCAGCTCCTGCGGGTCGAGGTCGACCGCGGTGTAGACGACCAGCGGGGTGCGGTGCAGCCGGTCGTTGGCGCGCAGCCAGTCCAGCAGCCCGACCCGGCGGCGGCGGATCTGCAAGAGGTCCATCACCACCAGGTTGGGCTGCACGCTGCTGGCCCGGGAGACGGCGTCGTTCTCGCTCACCGCGTGCTCGACGTGCATCCCGCGCCGCTCCAGGCTGGTGATCATCGCGGCGGCGATGTCGGGGTCGGCCTCGACCAGCAGCACCCGGGGGGCGTGCTGCTCGCTGTCGCGCGGCGCGAGCGCCCGGAGCAGGACGGCCGGGTCCGCGCCGTACGCGGCGTCCCGGGTGGCCTGGCCGAGACCGGCCGTGACCAGCACCGGGACCCGGCTGTTCAGCGCGGCGGTGCGCAGCGACTGGAGCGCCGTCCGGGTGATCGGCCCGGTCAGCGGGTCGACGAAGAGCGCGGCCGGGTACGCGGCGACCTGAGCGTCCACCTCCTCGCGGGAGCGGACGATCACCGGGCGGTAGCCGCGGTCCTGGAGGGCCTGCTTGGTGGACGGGTCCGGCTCGGGCCAGACCAGCAGGCGCCGGGTGCCGCCGTCGACGGCCGGCGCCACCATCGTCGGGTAGTCCGGGTAGGCGCCCGGCTCGGCACGGTCCGGCCCGGACTGCTCCGCACTGGAGCGGGCCAGCTCCGACACCGGGCGCGGCGGCGTACGGGTCCCGGCCGCTCCGGCGGCCTCGGGCGCCTCGGACGTGACGGACGCCACGGCGGGCGGCAGCGCGGCCCGGACGGCGGGGACGGCGGTGGGTCCGGCGGCCGGCTGCGCCGGAAGCTGCTCGGTGGGCGGCTCCGGCTGCGGGAACGCGTTCGGGAAGGCGCCGGCGAACCCGCCGAGCGGACGCGGCGGGGACAGCTCCCCGAGGCCGCTGCCGACCGGCCGGGGCTCGGACACCTCGGTGGGAGCGGGGACGGCCGGCGGGACCGACGGCCGCTCGGGGAGCTGCGACTTGGCGAGCTCCAGCTCGGCGCCGCCACCGGGCGCCGTCGGCTGTGCGGGCAGCGCGAGCCGGCGCCGACGGCCGGTCGGTGGGACGGCCGGCGCGGCGTCCGACTCGGGCGGCGCGACGGGTACGGGCGGCAGTGCGTGCTCCAGGCCCGGGTAGAGCGGCGTCCCGGGGTCGGGGATGCCGGGGAGCGACAGCGCACCGGAGGACTCCGGGCCCGCGGCGGCGGCCACCGCGCGGCGCCGCCGTCCGGGACGTCCCTGCTCCTCCGCCGGGCTCTCCGCCTCGGCCGGTTCCGCGTCCCTCGGTTCCTCCGACGGGCCGGGGCCCAGCGCGATCGGCCCCAGGGCGATCGGGCCGCGCGCGGCGGGCTCCTCCGCCCGGCCGGACCGAGCGGGCCGGTCGGTACCGGGTCGGTCGGCGCCCGGTCGTTCGGTACCGGGCCGGTCGGCCTCGGCCGGAAGGTCCGTGGCGTCCGGACGCCCGGCCTCCGCCTCGGGTGCGGCGGCCGGCTCCTCGGGCCCCCGCCGCTCCGGCGGTGCGGGCCGGACCTCGGGGAGGTCCGGCAGCATCGCGGTGTCGGTCTCCTTGGGGACCCGCTGCTGCACGCCCTTGGCGGCCTTCGCCGCCGCCGGGTCGAGCGGCAGTTCCACCACGTACGTCGTCCCGGCCCGGTTCGGCAGCTCGTGCTGCTGGAGCACGCCGTTGTGCCGCTCCACGATGGCGCGGGCGATCGGGAGGTGCACCGGGCTGCTGGTCCGGGACGGGCCGCGGACCTCGATCCGGGCGACGTCGCCGCGCTGCGCCGCGGCGAGCACGACCATCGGCGCCTCGCCGCCGGCCGGCGGCAGCGCGGGTACGCCGAGCGAGGCCGAGGTGGGCTGGGGCACCACCGGGCCGTCGAGCGAGAGCGCCACGCCGCTGACGTCCGCCACCAGGTGGGCGAGCGCCTGGGCCAGCCGCTCCCGGTCGGCCGTCACCTCGACCGAGGCCGCGTGCACCGAGTAGCGCACCCGGCCGGCGCCGACCAGCTCACCGGCCCGCTCGACCGCCCGCTGGACAATCTTGTCGAGCCGGACGGGCTCGCGCTCCAGCGACTGCCCGCCGGTCTCGGCCTCGTCCTCGAAGCGCTGGTGGGTCAGCACGCCGTCTATCAGGGTGCCGAACCGGCGGCACTCGTCCGCGAGCCGGCGCAGCGTCCAGTTGGCCTCCGGCCAGAGCTGACCGGCCGGGTCGGCCGCCAGGGCGTCGATCCGCCGGTGCAGCGCGGTCAGCGCGGTGCCGAGCTCGCTCTCCAGGACGGCCGTGAGGTGCTCGTTGCGGGCGATCAGGGCGAGTTCCCTGGTCCGGTCGGTGAAGGTCATCACCGCGCCGACCAGCTGGTCGCCGTCCCGGACGGGAGCGGTGGTCAGGTCCACCGTCACCGGCTGGCCGTCCTTGCGCCAGAGCACCGTGCCGCGTACCCGGTGCTTGCGGCCGGAGAGCAGGGTGTCCAGCAGTGCCGAGCCCTCCAGCGCCAGCGGGGTGCCGTCCGCCTGCGAGTGCTGGATCAGCGGGTGCAGCTCGCGCCCGCCCAGCTCGCTCGCCCGGTAGTCCAGGATGTGTGCGGCGGCCGGGTTGACCAGCACCACGCGGCCTTCGAGGTCCACGCCGAGCACGCCCTCGGCGGCGGCCCGCAGGATCATCTCGGTCTGCTTGTGCTGGCGGCGCAGCTCCGCCTCGACCCCGAGCCGGCTGGAGAGGTCGCGGACGAGCAGCAGCAGCAGGTCGCTGCCGGACTTGCTGCCGTACCCGGCGCCGGACGAGAAGGTGTAGCCCCGGCCCTCGCTGCCGAGGCCCTCGCTCGCGCCGTCGTCGGCGAAGTCGTTGCCGGAGACCTCGACCGGGAAGGCGCTGCCGTCGGTGCGGCGGGCGGTCATCCGGACGGGGTGGTCCAGGCCCTCGGGCTCGCGCGGGGCCGGGCGCATCGAGCCGGGGATCCGGCTCGGGTCGAACTCGGGGAGCAGATCGAGCACCCCCATCCCGACCAGCGAGGTGCCCGGCGCCTGCAGGCTCTGCACGGCGGCCTGGTTGGCGTCGACGACGGTGCCGTTGCTGTTGACCAGCAACAGCGCGTCCGGCAGCGCATCGAGTATCGCGGCGAGGCGAGCAGCGCCTCGGATCGGCCTGCTGCTCACGTCGACAGGTCTCCTCACGACTTGCGTCACGGCTTGCGACTCGCGGCTCGCGCTCTCCTCGGGAGACTGGAGTATCTCATTCTTCTTTGCGCTGCGGATGACCCGCCTAGTAACGTTGTCGGTGGTTGGTGTTGGAGCCCCTGGCTGTGGCATCATCACATTCGCACGGAGTGCGCCGGGTGAACCGGTGCGATCCGCGCGGAGGAGGCTTCGCCTAGTCCGGTCTATGGCGCCGCACTGCTAATGCGGTTTGGGACTTCAATCCCATCGAGGGTTCAAATCCCTCAGCCTCCGCCTCCGAGAGCCCCGTCGGCAGTACGCCGGCGGGGCTCTCCGCTTGTCCGGCCCCGGGTGCTCCTGCGAGTGCCCCCGCAGGCCGCCGTCCGGGGTGGTCGCTGTCCGGGATCAATCGATTTCGCCCCACGTCGCAGGTCATGTAATGTTGTCCCCGCACCGCCCCGCTGGTTCGAACCGGCAGGGCGAGCGCTCATAGCTCAACGGATAGAGCACTTGACTACGGATCAAGAGGTTGCAGGTTCGAATCCTGCTGAGCGCACCGCAATCGAGAGGCTCCGGGCTTCGTCCCGGGGTCTCCTCGTTTGCTCCGCGCAGTACAGCACGCAGTACCACGAGCGCTCATAGCTCAACGGATAGAGCACTTGACTACGGATCAAGAGGTTGCAGGTTCGAATCCTGCTGAGCGCACAGACCGAAGGCCCCGGGCGGATCGCCCGGGGCCTTCGTCGTGCCCGGGTGCCGTGCCCGCTCCGGGCGGGCGGTTTCCGGGGGTCATCCCAGCTCCGTCCGGTTGATCCAGGCGACGTCGCGCCGGTCGAGGAACCACTCGGACGAGGTCAGCGGCCGCCGCCGGTTCAGGGTCAGCGGGACGGGGTCGTGCCGGATCAGCTCGGGCTGCGCGCCGAGCCGGAGCAGCAGCCCGGTGAGTTCGGGCGCGAGGTCCGGCGGCCCGCTGAGGTGGATGTCGTGGCCGGCCCAGCCGCCCCGCTCGCACAGCCCGTGCCGCAGCAGCTCGGACGCCTGCTCCCGGCCCGCGCGCGGGCCGGGAGCCGTGGGCACCACCTCCAGCCAGGTGTGCCGGGCCGCCAGCTCGCGCACCGCGGCCAGGTCGTACTGGTCGGCCTCGTTCCGGGCGGCCAGGAAGAGGGTGGTCGGCCGCCCCCGGCCACCGGCCAGCTCGTCGAGGAGCGCTTTGATCTGCGCCCAGCCCGTCCCGCCGGCCACCGCGAGCAGCGGCCGGACGGCCTGCGGGTCGAGGACGCAGGCGCCGAGCGGCGCGCCGATCCGCAGCCGTTCGCCGGGCAGCACGTCGTTGACCAGCGCGCTGCTCAGCAGCCCGTCGGGCACCCGGCGGACGTGCAGCTCCAGGGTGCCGTCGGCGCGCGGGGCGTTGGCGATCGAGTACGGGCGCCAGACCTGGGGCTGCCGGGGCGAGCAGAGCGAGAGGTACTGCCCGGCGCGGTAGGGGTACGGGCGGTCGGGGGCCAGGGTGAGGATCACCACGTCGGGCGTCGCGCGGCGACGGGCCGTCACCCGCGCCTCCCACCAGGCGGGGGTGCCGGCCGGTTCGGCCGCGGCGGCGTCGATCATGGCCTGGGAGATCACGGTGTACGCCTCGGTCCAGGCCTTCTCCAGTTCGGGCGTCCAGGAGTGGCCGGAGAAGTGCCGGACGGCGGCGATCAGGCTGGCGCCGACGGCCGGGTAGTGCTCGGGTGCGGCCCGGAACTTGCGGTGGTCGCGCCCGAGCGCCCGGAGGTAGGCGGCGAACCCGGCGGAGTCGTCCGCGCGGCGGACGACCTCGGTGAGTGCGGCGAACAGCCGGTCGCGCTGCTCGGCCATCCCGGCGGGGAAGAGCGCCCGCAGCTCCGGGTTGTGTGCGAAGAGGTGGGCGTAGAAGTACTTGGCCAGGTGGTCGGCGCGGAGCTCGACGACGGCGAAGCTCGCGCGGACGACCGCTGGGTCGAAGGACACCGCAGGGTTCTCAGTGCCCGGCGGTGGCGGAACCGGCCCCGGGCAGGGCCTCGGTGAGCGCCTCGGCCATCGTCGAGGAGACCGTCCCGTACACGGCCAGCCAGGAGGCCTCGGTCTCGGGCGTCCAGGCCGTCCCCGCGTAGTGCCGCAGGGTGGCGATCAGGCTGGCCCCGACGGCGGGGAAGTGGGCGGGGAGCGCACCGTACCCGGCGTGCCGCCGCCCGAGCTCGCGCAGGAACGGGAGCAGCGTCCCGGTGTCCTCCAGATGGGTGACGAGGGCGCCGAGGGCGGACCAGAGCCGGTCCTGCTGGTCGTCCAGGTGCTCGGCGAACAGGTCCCGGACGTCGGGGTGGTGTTCGAACAGATGCCGGTAGAAGTGGGCCGCCGCCTCGGGGCCGTACGGCTCCACGAGGGCGAAGCTGCTCTTGATGAGACCGGGGTTAATCGTCACGGAGCCTGACTCTACTGAGCCGGTGCCCAAATCGAACAGGTCTCCTTGATGAATGGTCATGTGCCTGCCGGAGAAGCTCGGTTGTACACAACCCGAGACGGCTGAAATGCGTCTGTGCTGGGTACTTCCCGCTCTATGCGGCGAATGCCCGCCAATCGGGTGCTAACCGGGCAAGCCCATCGGTGTCGCGGTATGCCGGACTCCGGGTCGTGATTCCCTTTTGTCAGATCGTATGGCTGCGTCAGATTCCCAGCCCACACCGCCCGTTGGCGGCCGACACCGAAGGAGAGCCGGATGAGCCGACAGTTTCCCCATGCCGCCGAGGTGTCCGCCACCCGCCCCGGGCGGTGCGGTCCCGATGCCCTGCCGGGCAGGCGACTCGGCAGGGGAGTGGCCGTGCTCGCGGCCACCGCGCTGCTGCTGAGCTGGAGCCCGTCCCCGTCCGGGGCGCAGCAGACCCCGGACACCTGGACGGGAGAACACCGGGCGGTGCTGCCCTCCGGACTCGCCGTCGCGCTCGATTTCGCCCCCCTGCCCGGGGTCAGCGCTTCGGCCGCGCCCGGAAAACTCGATTCCGGTACCGGCACGACCAGCCCGTACGCGGACGGAGTGCACGGCGGAGATCCGGCCGAAACCTTCCGGATCGCCGAGGACCGGCCCCGTGCGGACGGTTCCTGGCGCACCCTGGGAACGCTCCAGCTCTCCTTCTCCCGGTCGGTCCGAAATCCCCGGCTGCACGTCAGCGGTCTCACTTCGCTCGCCACCGGAAAGGACGGCAGCACCGCCGGCGCGGCCCGACTGACCGTCACCGGCGGTTCCCCGAGCGTCCCGAGCCTGGTCGGCCGCACGGGCTGGACGGGCTGGACGGTCGGCGGCAACAGCCTCGCCCCCACCGGGGACGACTCCGCCACGGCCACCTTGGACAGCCTGGGCACCCTCGAACTCTCCGGCACCGTCAGCACGGTCGCCCTCCGGGTCGAGCAGCGCAGCACCGCCCGTGCGGGTAGCACCGCCGCCCCCGAGCCGCTGCGCCCGGCGTACACCGTCACCCTGGACGAGGAGCTCAGCACCGCGCCGCAGGGGTACGGCAACGCCTCGCACCTGCTCTCCGACCTGTTCCTCGGCCAGGACGCGGCCGGGGCGGTGCTCGGCCGGCTGGCGGCGGCCCAGCCCGAGTCGCCGCACCCGCTGGTCCCCGCCGCCGTCCCGGGCGTCCGGGAGCCCGCCGCACTCGACCGGCTCGCCCGGCCGATGGTCGAGGTGGGCGGCGGCACCCGGCAGCACAGCCCGTGGGCCAACCCGGCGCCGCCCGCGCTCCAGCCGGGCCGCAGCGAGTACCAGGGCACCGACCCGACGGTGAGCTTCCCGGCGGTCGCCGCGATCGGCCGGTACTACTCCGTCACCGTCCCGGTGAGCCCCGGCAGCGGGCCCGCCACGCTGGCCGGATGGATCGACTTCGACCACAGCGGCGGCTTCGACGCCACCGAGCGGGTCCAGGCCGAAGTCCCGGCCGGCAGCTCCTCGGCGACGCTGGAGTGGACCGTCCCCGACAACGCGGCGGCGGGGGAGACCTGGGCCCGGCTGCGGCTCGCCCGGGACTCCTCCCAGCTGGTCGGCGCGTCCGGCTTCGCCGACTCGGGCGAGGTGCTGGACCAGCGCGTCCAGCTCGCGGTCGGCGCGGCGCGGCCCGAGATCACCGGCCCGGTCAGCGGGGCGGTGGTCGCGGACAGCCGGCCCGAGATCCGTGGTGAAGGCGCCGTCCAGGGCGCCACCGTCGAGGTCGTCGAGGGTTCCGGTGCGCTCTGCCGGGTCAGGGTCGGCGCCGACGGCGCCTGGTCCTGCCGCCCGGACGCGCCGCTCGCCCAGGGCCCGCACAGCCTCGTCCCGGTCGAGACCACCAAGGGCGGTGTGGTGCTGCGCGGCGAGGCGGCGCGGCTCACGGTCAAGACCGACCCGCCGGCCGCGCCGGCGCTCACCCTGCCCGAGTACACCAACGACCCCGGCCTGATGCTCACCGGCACCGCCGACCCGGGCAGCACGGTCTCCGTCACGGACGGCTCCACCGCGCCCGGGGTGGTCCGGGTGGCCGGGGAGCTGTGCAGCACGGCCGTCGCGCCCGACCGCAGCTGGAACTGCCTGCCGGTGGAGAACCTCGCCGACGGCAGGCACCAGCTGACCGCCGCCGCCGTCGACGCGGCGGGCAACCGGACGGCGGGCAAGCCGGTCGTCCTGGTGGTCGACACCGTCGCCCCCGACAAGCCGGTCCTGACCACCCCGGCGGCGGGCGACACCCTCCCGAACGCGCGCCCCGGGCTCGCCGGGCGGGCGGAGGCCGGAGCCGCCGTCACCGTCACCGCGACCGCACGCGGCGGCGCGCCGGGCGCGCCGGTCCCGGTCTGCGGCGTCCGGGCCGGCACGGACGGGTCGTGGAACTGCACGCCCGCCCGGGACCTCCCGGCGGGCGACCAGGCCCTGACCGTCACCGCCACGGACCGGGCGGGCAACAGCACGGCGGCGGACGCGGTCAACGTCCACGTCCCGCAGCCGGCCGCCGCCTCCCCGGCTCCGGCAGCCAGTCCGACGCCTTCGCCCACGCCCACGCCCACGCCCACGCCGGCCGCTACCCCGGCGTCCTCGCTCCCGCCGACCCCGGCTGCGACCGGTGCGCCGAGCGTCGCGCCCGCGGCCACGCCGCCGTCCGAGGTCCCGGCGCTGCTCCCGATCGTGGTGCCCCCGCTGTCCACCCCGCCGGTCGCTCCGCCGGTCGCTCCGAGTCCGAGCGTGATCCCGGGCGTGAGCGTGAGCGTGATCCCGGAGGTGAGTCCGAGTCCGGTCCCGAGCGTGGCGCCCGCCGTCCCGGCCGTGCCTTCGACGCTCGTGGCCTCGCCCTCGGCGGCGTCCCCGGCCCCTGCTTCGGCCTCGGCGGCGTCCTCGGCCCCTGCTTCCGCCGTGGCCGCCACCCCGGCCGCCGTCTCGCCGCCGGCTGCACCGTCGGCGTCGGCGGCATCGGCATCGGCATCGGCACCGTCCGGTGCCGGGTCCTCCGCCGCGCCCTCCGCCCCGGGCAAGGCGGCCGCCCCCGGCGCCGCGCCCGCCCGTAGCGGGCAGGCTCCGGACCCGGCGGTACCGGCGGCGGCGAGCTCCGAGGAGTCCCGGGTGCTCGCGGCTCCGCCCGTCGACACGGTGGCCGAGGCCGCCGCCGCGCACCGGTCCGCCGTGGACGCCTGGCGGGCCACCGGCTGCGGGGTGCTGCTCCTGCTCGCGGCGATCACCCTGGCGACCCGCCGGGTCCTCAGCCGCGGGCCCGGTAAACGCAGGCGCTGACGCCGAACCGGTCCGCCCGTCGCCCACCCCGGTGACGGGCGGACCGGTTTCGACACGCCGTCAGAAGTCGACGACACGCCGTATCCGATATGTCGCATTTGATGACTTATCAGCCTAGCCTGGATCCGGCACCGCCCGTCAGATCCGGGCCGCCCGTCGCGCGACACACCGACCCCGAGGATCCGTGCATGGACGTCACCCGCGATTCTTCGCAGCGACCCGATTCCTGGCCCCCCGCCCTGCCAGGGCTCGTCCCGTCCGGAGCCGGCCCGCTCAACCGGGCGGTGACCAACGCGATCGCCCGGCCGCTGATCAAGTCGGGCCCGGTCCTCGCGGAGGACGAGCTGGAGAGCGGCCCGGCCGCCCGGCCCGCCGCCGACACGCCCCCGCCCGTCACGGCTGTCACACCCGCCGCTCCCACCACACCCGCCGCGCCCACCACATCCGCCGCGCCCACCACACCCGCCGCACCGGCCGCCCGTCGGCCGCCGCGCACCGACCCCGCGCTCCGCGAACGGCACGCCCGCGCACTGCCGGGCTGGATCGCCGTCTCCGCGCTGCTGCTCGCCCTCGTCGGCGGCGTCCTGGTGCTGGCCCGGGCCGGGGTGATCCCGCACTTCGAGGCGCTCCCGGACGTCCGCAGCGCCGCCGTCCGGGAGAGCGGCACCGTCGAACTGAGCGCCCGGGTGGTCGCCGCCGCCTCCGCCGCCGCGCTGGCCGCCTTCCTGGTGCTGGGCGGCCTGCTGGTCAACGCGGGCGGCGAGACCCGCGTCCTCACCCGCTGGGGCCGGTACCGGGGCACCGTCCGCCGCACCGGTCTGGTCTGGGTCAACCCGACGCTGCGCCGCCGACGGGTGGACGTGCGGCTGCGCCACTGGCGCAGCGAGCCGGCCGACGTGGTGGACCGGACGGGCACCCCGATCGTCGTCCGGCTGCTGATCGTCTGGCGGGTCAAGGACACCGCGCGCGCCCTGTTCGGCCTCGCCGCCCACGAGGACTACCTCCGCGAGCAGGTGCAGGCGGTGCTGACCCGGACGGCGAGCACGCTGCCCTGCGACAGCAACGCCGTCCCCGGCCCCGCGCTGCGGGACGGCCAGTGGTTCGCCGACGAGCTGACCCGGGCGCTGGCCGCCGAGGTCGCCGCCGCCGGACTGGAGGTCTACTCCGTCCAGCCACTGGCCCTCGACTACGCGCCGGAGGTGTCCGAGAGCATGCGCCGGCGCCGCCTCGCCGACCTGGACGCGGGCCTGCGCACCATCCTGGTCGACGATGCGGTGGAGGCGGCGGCCCTGGCCGTCCGGCGCCTGGAACGGGCCACCGCGCACGAACTGGACGAGGCCGCCCGCAGCTCGCTGATGGAGCACCTGCTGGTCGCCTTCGTGGCCCCGGCCGGCATCACGGCGGCCGTCCCCTCCCCGGCGGTCCGGGCCGGCCGCCGGGAGGGACGTCCGGCCTGAGACCGACCGTTGTCCACAGGCTGTGGACGGCGAGTCAGGCCGAGGCCTCTCCGAGCAGCTCCAGGTCCTCCGGGGTGAGCTCCAGGTGCGCCGCCGCGAGCAGGGCGGGCAACTGCTCGGGGGTCCGGGCGCTGGCGATCGGGGACACCACCGTCGGCTGGGCACCCAGCCAGGCCAGGGCCGCGGTGGCGGGTTCCACGCCGTGGATCGCGGCCACCTTGTCCAGCGCCGCGAGCACCCGCGGGCCGCGCGGGGTCTCCAGGTAGCGGGCCGCGCCGAGCGCGCGGGCGCTGGGCACCGCCGCGCCGTCCGCGCGGTACTTGCCCGTCAGGAAGCCCGAGGCGAGCGCGTAGTACGGCACCGAGGCGAGCCCGTGCGCGGCGACGACCTCGGCGAGCGGGCCCTCGTACGTCGCGCGCGAGACCAGGTTGTAGTGCGGCTGGACGGCGACGTACGCCGCCAGGCCCTCGCGGGCCGAGAACTCCAGTGCCTCGGTGAGCCGCTCCGCGCTGATGTTGGAGGCCGCGATGGCGCGGACCTTGCCCGCCCGGACGAGTTCGTCGAGCGCGCCGATGAACTCCTCGACCGGGGTCTGCGGGTCGTCCCAGTGGGTGTAGAGCAGGTCGATCCGCTCGGTGCCGAGCCGCCGCAGCGAGGCCTCGGTGGTGGCCCGGACGTTCGCGGCCTTCAGCCCGGCGGCGTCCGGGTGGCCGCCGATCTTGGTGGCGACCACGATGTCCTCGTGGTGGCCCCGGCGCCGCAGCCAGTTGCCGATGATGGTCTCCGACTCGCCGCCGGAGTTGCCGGGGACCCAGGCGGAGTAGACGTCGGCGGTGTCGACGAAGTTGCCGCCGCCGGCCGTGTAGGCGTCCAGCACGGCGAAGGAGCGGGCTTCGTCGGCCGTCCAGCCGAAGACGTTGCCGCCGAGGCAGAGGGGTGACACGGCGAGGTCCGAACCGCCGAGGTGCACCTTGGGAGTGGCGTCGCTGTGGTTGTCGGTCATACCGGCAGTCAACCGGATCCGCCCGCCGTGTCGTCCCGGATCGCGTGAGACTTCACGAGGATGTCTCATGTCCGTTCTCCGCCTGCGGTGGGGCGCGGGCCCCGGGTGCGCGCGCCCGGATCACTGCGGCGGGGGTCCGGGCTGTCCTCCGACCGGCCGGGTTGGCTAGAGTCCGTGCCATGGCTGACAACGACTACGACCCCGCCGGCAGCACCCAGATGTTCCGGGCGTTCGTCGACGAGAGCCCCGCACCTCAGGCGCCGGGCTCCGTCTCGACCTACAGCAGCGGTGGCGGCAACAAGACAGGCAAGATCGTCGGCATCGCCGTCGCGGTGATCGTCGTGCTCGGCGCCGTGATCTGGCTCGCCGTCAAGTAGACCTCCACTCCTCCAGCGGCAGGCCCGGGCCCCGGCTCCCCTCGCAGGGGGGCCGCCGGGTGCTGCCCGGCGCCCGGCCGACCGGCGGCCCGGTCGGATCCGGTGCCGTCCTAGACTGACCGGGTCCGGCTACTCGTACACCCGTACCCGTACGCCAGTGCCCGCGCTCCTGGAGGACCCGTGACCAAGCCCACCGAGCCCACCGAGACCGCCCGGAGCCTCGGCCTCCAGGGTGCGGCGAACGCCCGCGACCTCGGTGGCTACCGGACCGGCGACGGCCGCACGGTGCGGCACGGCGTCGCGCTGCGCGCGGACGCGCTCAACCGGCTGACCGAGGGCGACCTCGCGGTGCTCGGGAGCAGCGGCCTGCGCCGGGTCGTCGACCTGCGGAGCCTGGACGAGGTCCGGGAGGCCGGCCCCGACCTGATCCCCGGGCTGCCCGCCGCCGAGGTCCGCGACGCCGAGTTCTCCGACACACCGGTCACCGTCGAACCCACTGACCCCGACGGGCTGACCCTGCACCACCTGCCGGTCTTCGCCGCCGACTTCGACATCTACGTCGCACTGCGGGACGCCCTGGCGGGCCGGGACGCGGAGCACCAGCGCGCTGTACTCGGCGACGGCAAGGCGCACCGGATGATGATCGGCCTCTACCGCTGGTTCGTCACCGACGCCACCGCCCGGGACCGCTTCGCGAGCGTGCTGCGGCTGCTGGCGGCGCCGGACGGGCCGCCGGTGCTGTTCCACTGCTCGGCGGGCAAGGACCGCACCGGGTGGGTGGCCGCGCTGATGCTCACCGCCCTCGGGGTCGACCGGGAGACCGTCTTCGAGGACTACCTGCTCACCAACACCCGCTCGGCCGCGCTGATCGAGAGCATCGTGGAGAGTTTCGGCACCCGGGGCCTGATGAAGGAGCCCACGCTGCTGCTCCCGGTCTTCCGCGCCGAGCGGAGCTACCTGGAGGCCGCCTTCGAGGAGGTCGCCGCCGGCTGGGCGACCTTCGACGAGTTCTGGCGGGACGGCCTCGGCCTGGACGACGACACCCTCGAAGGCCTCCGCCGCAACCTGCTCACCTGACCCCCTGGGCAGCACGGGCCGACCCCTGGGGGCGCGGGGCCTCCTCCGGCCCTCGGCCGGGAGGTGCCCGATGCGCCCCGGGGGCGGTGCGACGGGCCCTACTCGTTGACGAGCCCCGCGCGGAGCTGGGTCAGGGTCTTGGTCAGCAGACGGGACACGTGCATCTGGGAGATGCCGATCTCCTCGCCGATCTGGGACTGGGTCAGGTTGCCGAAGAACCGGAGCATGATGATCCGCCGCTCGCGCGGCGGCAGCTTGGCCAGCAGCGGCTTGAGCGACTCGCGGTACTCGACGCCCTCCAGGGCCAGGTCCTCGTAGCCGAGCCGGTCGGCGAGCGGGCCGTCGCCGTCCTCCTCGCCGGGGCTGGAGTCGAGGGAGCTCGCGGTGTAGGCGTTGCCCACGGCCAGGCCCTCGACCACGTCCTCCTCGGTGACGCCGAGGAAGACGGCCAGCTCGGCGACGGTGGGGGAGCGGTCGAGCTTCTGGGAGAGTTCGTCGCCGGCCTTGGTGAGGGCGAGCCGCAGCTCCTGGAGCCGCCGGGGGACCCGGACCGACCAGCTGGTGTCGCGGAAGAACCGCTTGATCTCGCCGACCACCGTCGGCATCGCGAAGGTCGGGAACTCGACCCCGCGCTCCGGGTCGAAGCGGTCGATCGCCTTGATCAGGCCGATCGTGCCGACCTGGACGATGTCCTCCATCGGCTCGTTGCGGCTGCGGAAGCGCGCGGAGGCGTACCGGACCAGCGGCAGGTTGAGCTCGATCAGGGTGTCGCGGACGTAGGTGTGCTCGGCGCTGTCCGCCTCCAGCGTGGCCAGGCGGTGGAACAGCGAGCGGGAGAGGGTGCGGGTGTCCAGCGTCCGGTCCAGGGTGCGGTCCATCGGCTCGGCCGCCGCGCCCTCGGCAGTCACCTCCCCGGCCGCCGTGGGCGGCGGCCCGGACATGCCCGGCGCGGCGTCGGCCGTGCCGACCGCACCGCCGATGTTCTGCATGGTGCCGATCTGCGCAGGGATCTTCTCGGCGACCGATGTCGTGCCGTGGATCTCAGCACCGCCCAGCTCTCCGGACATGTACCCACCCCCTCGTGACTGACTGTTCAACGGTCACTACCGAGTGGCAGTTCCCGGCTGGGTGACTCTCCAGCTCAATACCGGATCACACGTCCCGGCAAACCCGAACGTCGCAAGATGTCACGTGGTAGTGACGCCCAGCTATCCGGTCGTCCCGGACGGCCACCCTCGGTCACTCCTCCCAGGAGTTCCCGGTCCTCAGTCGGGTGAGGATTCTCGACAGTAGCCGCGAGACGTGCATTTGTGACATGCCCAGTTCGGTACTGATCTGGGACTGCGTCAGATTGGCGAAGAACCGCAGCATGAGGATCCGCCGCTCCCGCTCGGGCAGTTGGACCAGCAGGTGGCGCACCATGTCCCGGTGCTCGACGTCGGCCAGTGCCGAGTCCTCGTAGCCGAGCCGGTCCAGCAGCGCCAGCCCGCCCTCGTGCTCCTGGGCGGCCTCCAGCGAGGCGGCGTTGTAGGCCCGGCCGGCGTCCAGGCAGGCCCGGACGTCCTCCTCCGGGATGCGCAGGTTGGCGGCGATCTCCGGCACCTTGGGGGTCCGGCCGTGGGTGACCGTCAGCTCCTCCATCGCGCCGCTGACCTGGACCCAGAGCTCCTGGAGCCGGCGCGGCACGTGCATGGTGCGGACGTTGTCCCGGAAGTACCGCTTGATCTCGCCGAGGATGGTCGGCAGCGCGTACGTCGGGAACTGCACCCCGCGCCCGGGGTCGAAGCGGTCGATCGCGTTGATCAGGCCGATCGTGCCGACCTGGACGATGTCCTCCATCGGCTCGTTGCGGCTGCGGAACCGGGTCGCGGCGTACCGGACCAGCGGGATGTTGACCTCGATCAGCGCCGCCCGGACGCGCTCCCGCTCGGGGGCGCCGGGCGGCAGCTCGGTGAGCCGCTCGAAGAGCACCCGGGTGAGCGTGCGGACGTCCACGGTGCTCCGTCCGGGCGTGGCGCGGCTGCGCAGGGCTCCCGGCGCCCCGAGGTCCCCGAGGCCGCCCGGGGTGCTCAGCAGGGCCAGCGGTGACTCCTCCTCGTCGGTCTCCGGTGCGCTGTCCTGTGTCCGCACGAACACGTCACCCCTCCCAAAGTCGACACCTTGTGATCAGCGCCGCTGATCGCGGTACTGGGTGGGGCTCACCACCTCGCCAGGTCCGGCAAAACCGGTCATAGCATCACAAGTCGCCCATAGTCCGGGCAAGTACCGCATACAGGCGTGTTGGCTGATTGTGCGGGGTAGGGACGAACGCGCCGCGGCCCCCGGACTCGGTGCGAGTCGGGGGGCCGCAGGGGTGGTGCGAGTACGACCGGTAGGCCGTCGGAGTGTCAGACCTCGACGTCGGCGATCACCCAGGTGGCGAATTCGCGCCACTGTCCGGCGGCGGCCTGATGGGCCGGGTGGCCGAGGTAGGCCTGCAGCGTCTCGCGGTCGTCGACCAGGCTGTTGATGGCGTAGTCGTACGCGATGTCGCGGACGGTGGTGTTCCAGCCGCACTCCCACTCGCGCAGCTCGGGGATCTGCGAGCCGAGCTCCTCGAACGCCTTGGCGCCGGCGACCGCGCGCTCGTCGTCCTTGGTGACGCCGTCGTTGAGCTTGAACAGGACCAGGTGCCGGATCACGATGCCGCTCCTAGCGGTTGAGGGTGTGGTGGGCCCGCCCGCGGGCAGGTCCCGGTGCCCACGGTAACGACCGCGCCCGGCGGCCCGGCCACCAGCCCGGCCACCAGCCCGGCCGCTCCGTGCCGGCCCGCTCCGCTCCGTGCCCGGCTACTTCACCAGCCCGGTCATGAACGTCCCCACCGACTTGGCCGCGTCGGAGATGCCGACGAACCCCGATTGGACCAACTCGGCCGCCCTGGCAGGTGAGGTGATGATCGTGTAGATCACGAAGATCAGCAGGAGGTACATGCCGATCTTCCTTGCCTGTGCCATCGCCCCGGCCCGCCTCCCTGCCTGTGGGTCGCAGTCCGTGTCCCCGCGCGCCCCGCCACTGCCGCGCAGCTTATCCACCGGATGGCCCACACGGTGAGAGGCGCGTTCACCCGCCGGGACGAAGGTCCCCGTGACTGGGGCCTTTCTCCGGGTGCCCCGTCAGATCCGCTGCCGCAGGATGGGGGTTGTACCGAGGATCTGGCAGGAATCGCCGGTACATGGATCCGGAGCTCCCCGCTGTGGGACCGGGTGCCGCGACTTCCCCCCGACGCGGCTCCGGTTGTGGGACTCCGCCGGGGGAGCTGCCCGTCCCCCCGGGGCAGCTCCCCCTCCGAAAGACTCCCCGTGAAGCCCTCGCAGGACGAGCCCCGGGCGTGCCCCGGCCGAGCCCCGTGCGGCCTCCGGACGAGCCGGCGGCCTGTGAGAACCCCTGGTCAGACCGCGCCGCCCTTGGTGTGCACCTGGTCCCAGGCCTCGGACACGTAGCGCTCGCGCTCGGTCAGCGACAGGTCGGGGAAGTAGTCCTTGAGGCGCTCCACCACGACCTGCTCGGGCTCGTGGCACTCGTGCAGCAGGAATGCGGCCTTGTGGACGATCTGGCTCTCCATCGGGGGTTCCTTCCTCACGCACGCCTGCCTTGTGCGGACCGTGCGGGGTCAGCATAGAACCGCCGGATGGACGGCCTGTCGCCGCGGGGCCCACCTGGGGACGAAACCGTGACGACCGTGCCACGACCGGGACACCCGAGGGCGCGGAGCGTGAGGACATGACGCACGACGAAGGGCCCGACCGTCTCCGGTCGGGCCCTTCGTGTCCTGCTCTGGCGGTAGCGGTGGGATTCGAACCCACGGTGAAGTTGCCCCCACACACGCTTTCGAGGCGTGCTCCTTTGGCCGCTCGGACACGCTACCGAGGGGAACTCTACCGGACGTGCCCGGCGGTCACGAAATCCGTATCCGGCCGGCCTCAGCGCTGGGTGTCGAAGAAGGCCAGCAGCTGCGCCGAGCACTCCTCGGCGAGCACCCCGGAAATCACCTCGGGGCGGTGGTTGAGCCGCCGGTCGCGCATCACGTCGAAGAGCGAGCCCGCCGCGCCGGCCTTCTCGTCGTACGCGCCGTAGACCACCCGGTCGACCCGGGAGAGCACGATCGCGCCCGCGCACATGGTGCACGGCTCCAGGGTCACCACCAGCGTGCAGCCGCTGAGCCGCCACTCGCCGACGGCCTTCGCCGCCTCCCGGATCGCGACCACCTCGGCGTGCGCCGTCGGGTCGCCGACCGCCTCCCGCTCGTTGTGCCCGCGCCCGAGCACCGTGCCGTCGGGGCCCAGCACGAGGGCCCCGACCGGTACGTCACCGGTGGCGGTGGCCAGCGCGGCCTCGGCGATGGCCAGGCGCATCTGGTCCGTCCAGCGGTCACGTACCGGGTCGGGGCGTACGGGGGCCGGGAGGGGGGCGATCTGCATGGCACCAGTGTCGGACACCGGTGCGCCCGCTACCGCACCGCCTCCAGGACCTCGCCGCAGCCGAGGGACTCGGCGATGTCGGCGAGCGCGTCGCCGGGCACCGCGCCCTCGCCGCTCAGGTCGAGCAGTTGCGGGGCCGCCAGCCCGAAGTCGGTCAGCAGCTCCGAGTCGCCGAGCGGCCCGACCGGGACGCCGCCGGGGCCGACCGCCCCCCGGGCGCTGTCCTCGTCCTGGCCGCCGTCGGCGCCGGCCTCCTCGTCCTCGTCGTCGAGTTCGGCGACCAGGCTGTCCAGGTCGTCGAAGTCACCGTCCCCGACCCGGTCGACCAGCTCGTCGGTGAGGATCACGCCGTACGAGCTGCGGGCCGCGGCGGCGCCGTCGGACACGAAGATCCGCGGGTCCTCCTCGCCGTCCACCCGGAGGACGGCGAACCACGCGTCCTCCTGTTCGATGAAGACCAGGACGGTGTCGTCGTCCTGGGCGGCCTCGCGGGCCAGATCGGCCAGATCGGCCAGGGTTTCGACGTTGTCGAGTTCTGTCTCGCTCACATCCCACCCGCCATCGGTGCGAGCAAGCACTGCAGCGAAGTACGCCACCGGGGACACTCCCAAGATTGGTCTCGGCTGTAGGCGATCCCGGGCGAACGCGGCCTGGCCGCCCCCGCGCCAGAGGCGGTCCGCCGTTCGGACCGTCCCACCGGCATCGTGACAGAAAGGCCGCCGCTCCGGGGAGTGTTCGGCAGCGCGTCTTTGCAGGTCGTGTCGGAATGGCCGGGAGGATGCGGCCGGCCCGGCCGGTACGGCGTCAGGTCGCGACGCCGGGTCACCGTGCCGGTCCGCAGCGTCAGGTCCGGGCCCCGGCCGGTCGTGCGGGCCGGTCGGCCGGGCGTGGCGCCGGGCCGGCCGGGTCGGCCCGGCGTCAGATCCGGAAGGTCCGCATCCGCAGCGCCTCGCGGAGCCGGCGCTCCTTCGTCCGCCGCGGCTGCACCCGGGCGCGCAGCTCGCGGGCCTCGGCGAGTTCGCGCAGGAACACGGCCCGCCGTCGGCGGCGCTGCGTCTCGTTCTCGGGTGGGCTCGTGGACTCGCTGGTGGACTCGCTCGCGGTCTCGGACGGTGCCGGAGACCCGTCTGTCGAGCCGGCCCCGGTGCGCGGGTTGCTCTTCATACGGTCCGACGTTCCCAGAAGTGATCGGTTGATACCACCGGAGAGGTATCGGTTCGGACATATCGACGCTCGCCGTCCGGCCCGTCACGGGCCGTCACGCCGCGACGCGGGGTCGTACGCACGTGCCCGTGCCCGTTATGGTCGAAGTATGCGTCTCCATGTCGTCGACCACCCGCTGGTGGCCCACAAGCTCTCCACCCTGCGCGACGAGCGCACCGATTCGCCGACCTTCCGTCGGCTGACGGACGAGCTCGTCACCCTCCTCGCGTACGAGGCCACCCGGGACGTCCGGACCGACCAGGTGGAGATCACCACCCCGGTCGCCGTCACCACCGGTACCCGGCTCAGCTACCCCCGCCCGCTGGTGGTGCCGATCCTGCGCGCCGGGCTCGGCATGCTGGACGGCATGACCCGGCTGCTGCCGACCGCCGAGGTCGGGTTCCTCGGCATGGTGCGCAACGAGGAGACCCTGGAGGCCTCCACGTACGCCACCCGGATGCCGGACGACCTCTCCGGCCGTCAGGTCTACGTGCTGGACCCGATGCTGGCCACCGGCGGCACCCTGATCGCGGCGATCCGGATGCTCATCGAGCGCGGCGCCACCGACGTCACCGCCGTCGTCCTGCTGGCCGCCCCCGAGGGCGTCGAGGTGCTGGAGAAGGAGCTCGCCGGGCTGCCCGTCACCGTGGTCACCGCCGCCGTGGACGAGCGGCTCAACGAGAACGGCTACATCGTGCCGGGCCTCGGCGACGCCGGCGACCGGCTGTACGGCACGGCCGGCTGACCCACCCCGCCGGCCGCGACGGCTCGTAGGTACGGCGAAGGGCCCCCGGAGGATCCGGGGGCCCTTCGCCGTACCTACGAGCGGGTCAGCAGCTGCCGGGGGCGGCGCTCGGGGCCGGCTTGGTGGCCAGGGCGAGTGCGGCGGCGGCCTGGGTCGGGTCCAGCAGCGCGGTGTAGGCGTCGCCGACCACGAAGTCCACGGTGGCGTCCGCACGGGTGTCGGCCGAGGTGGCCGCCCCAGCGATCTGGGAGCCGAGCAGGGTGGCGGCGCCGAGCCCGGCCGGTCCGCTGACCACCTGCGCGCTGCCGGTGACCTTCTTGTCCAGGGCGGCCGGCGCGTTGCCGACCTTGCCGATGGTGAAGCCGCGCTTCTTGAGCTCGTCCGCCGTCCGGGCGGCCAGCCCGGCCTTGTCGGTGGCGTTGTAGACGTTCACCGTGACGGCCTGCGGCTGCGGGACGGCGGTGCTGGTGGCCCCGGGCGCCGGTCCGGCGGGCGACCCGGACGGCGCGACGGCGGGCGACCCGGAGGCGGCGGGGGCGCCGCTCCTGACGGGTGCGGCCAGCGGCTTGCCGGAGGTGCCGGCGGCCGGGGTGGAGCAGGCCTGCGCGCTGGTGTGCCGGCCCTTGCCGCCGAAGATGTCCACCAACTGCACGCCGCCGAGCGCGATCAGGGCCAGCGCCAGCAGTGAGCCGATCAGTGCCAGGATCTTCCGGCTCCTGCGCGGCGGGCGGCCGAGGCGGGGGTACGAGTTGCCGGTGATCCGGTACTGCTTCCCCTTCAACCCCTGGGGAGTCAACATGCTCACAGTCTGTCTCCCCCTCGTGCCTGGTCAGGCTCGGTGACGGGTGTGGCCAGCGACGGGTACGGGCCAGGGACGGGTACGGCCGGGAGGGCGGAACGCCACGAGCTTCGGCCGTACTCGGAAGACTAGTGCCAGTACGGCGGCGAATGTACTAAATGATCATCATCTGGAGTACGACGGCACTCGAAAGGATGTACCGGTACCCGTGGGGGTGGTGTCGGGCGGGTGAAAGACGGTCAGTGCGGGCGTGGTGCAGATGTGGTGCGGGTACGGTGCAGGGCCCGGAGCGGGGTCACTCCATCTCCAGGACGCGGGCGTGCAGCACCTGGCGCTGCTGGAGCGCGGCCCGTACGGCGCGGTGCAGGCCGTCCTCCAGATAGAGGTCGCCGTGCCACTTCACCACGTGGGCGAACAGGTCCCCGTAGAAGGTGGAGTCCTCGGCCAGCAGGGTTTCGAGGTCCAGTTGTCCCTTGGTGGTCACCAGCTGGTCCAGCCGCACCGGACGCGGTGCTACGTCCGCCCACTGGCGGGTGCTGGTCCGGCCGTGATCCGGATACGGCCGAGTGTTGCCGATGCGCTTGAAGATCACACGGAAAGCCTACCGTCACGGCGGGCGCAGGCCCAGCAAGCGCGCCCCGACCGGCCTTCGGCGATTTGTAGCGATTACATAGGAAATATCGCTTTGGCGGCTCCGCGACCCGTCCCGCCGGGCTCTCCCGGCGGGACGGGCGGCCCACCGGACTAGCGGGCCAGCGCGCGCAGCGCCATCCGCTGCGAGAAGGCGAGCACGGCGACCGTCACACCGCTCATGACCAGCGCGAACACCAGGTGGCCGAGCGTCGAGGTGATGCCGAGGCCCACGGCCTTGAGCGCGAGGTGGCTGCCGAGACGCAGGACGAGCAGACCGATGACGATCTTCCGGGTCTCCTTTCCCCGCCACAGCGCTTTGGCGAGCTTCAGCCGCCCGCGCATCATCGTCAGCGACACGGTGATGTTGACGGCGATGAGCAGGACCAGCACCGGCCAGGCGGCCGGAAAGGCCTTGAGCACGTCGAAGGCGCCGGCCAGCGCGCCCTCGAAGCAGAAGAACCAGAGCGGGATCCGGAGGTCGGCGGCCGCCGGCGGCGTCGCGACGGCCTGGTCGGCCCCGTCGGCCCGGCTGCCCGGGGCGGCCGGGGTGCCCGGGGTGCCCGGTTCGGCCTGGCGGGTCCGGTCGGCCGGCGCGGCCTGGACGGTGAGCTCTGTGCCGGTGCTGCTCATGGTCTGTTCCCCCGTGGTCGTGGTGATGACCATGATTGTGCGGGCCGCGGGGGCACCGGCGGCAGGAGCTCCGGTCACCTGTCCGGCATGACAATCGTCATGTCCGCGTGACGGCTCCCGCCGTGCGGCGGCCCTAGCCGTGCAGCGCCGTACCGATCCGGTCCAGCGAGGCGAGCCGCATCAGGCCGTAGTGGTAGAACTCGACCTCCGGGACCCCGAGTCCGCGCAGGGTCGCGATCTTCGCGGCGAGGTTGGCCGGGCCGTCGCAGTCCTGGGTCATCGGGCGCAGGATGACCGCCATCTCCTCCGGGCGGACCCCGTGCAGGGCGAACGCGGCGATCTTCTCGCGGACGGCCTCCGGGGTCTTCGCGTAGCCGAGGGTCTCGATCTGGTGGGCGGCCTTGCCGAGCGCGGGCAGGTCGATGCCCGACAGCCAGCCCTTGCCCGGGCCGCCGCCGTCCATGAAGGTCAGCCGCATGCCGAGCCCGGCCGCCGCCTCGGCCACCTCGGCCGTCAGCGAGGTCACGCTCAGCGCGGCGGCGTCGACGTACGCGGCCACCGCGCCGCCCGCCAGCCCGTCCAGCGCGGCGGGCTCGACGGCCCGGTCCTCGTCGGCCAGCCGGGCCCGCAGCTCGACCCGGACGGCCGTCCGGACCTCCTCGGCCGGGACGCCCGCCGACACCGCGTTGGCCCGGCAGTGGTCGCAGAAGCACAGCCCGAGCAGCGCCTCGGTGACGGGGCCGAGCTCCTCGAAGTAGCGCTCGTGGTGGTAGCCGTGGCGCAGCCCGTGGAAGTGCAGCGACTCGGCGCGGATCGCGTCCACCCCGTACCGGGCGAACTCGCCCACCAGCGTGGTCGCGTACTCGCGCACCTCGGGGTTGGCCGGGCAGAGCTCGGTCAGGTGGCGGTCGCCGAAGGCGTTGGCGGGAGCGCAGTCGGGGTGTTCGAAGCCGAGCCGGTCGTTGTGGCAGAACACCGTCCAGGCGTGCAGCTTCAGCCCGCGCCGCTGCGCCTGCCCGGCCGCCTCGGCGAACGGGTCGCGGTCGCCGATCGCGGTGGACGGCGTCGGGGCCAGCCGGCGGCCGGCCCAGCGGGCCCGGTCCGGGCGGAAGTACGCGGCGCCGGGCTCCAGGTAGCGGACCACCCGGTGCGGGTTGTGCGGGAAGACGTCGCGGGCCTCGTGGTAGACCGAGGCCAGCGTCACGCCGCCGACGCCCGCCCGGTCGGTGAGGTTGCCGAAGAAGGTGTCGGGGCCCTCGTCGATCAGGTCGGTCGCGAAGGCGAGGACTGAGGACTCCACGAGGCGGCTCCGGGGCAGGTGGTGCTGGGCGGGCGGTGGCCCCACGCTAGCCCGAGGCTTCGGGATTGGTCTAGACCCACTGGGCCGGCCCGCGCCCCCTCGCCGGCGTTACAGGCCGAGGTCGTCCAGGTCCTTCAGCAGCTGTGCCCGGGACGGGTCGGCGCTCGACACCGGCCCGTCCGGCTGCCCCGGGACGGCGGCGGAGGCGGCAGTGGCGGAGGCGGCGGCGGGCCGGGCGAGGGCGGCGCGCTCCGGGCCCCGGTCGCGGAAGATCCACGCGCCCGCGAGGCCGCCCGCCAGCCCGCCCAGGTGGGCGAGCCAGCTGACGCCCGGGGTGCCCGGCACGGCGGTGGTGAGGATGTAGGCGAAGGACGCGCCCATCACCAGGCCGATCAGGGTGTCGATCAGGTTCCGGTCGAACAGGCCGCGCAGCACCACGTAGCCGAAGTAGCCGTAGATCACGCCGCTCGCGCCGACCGTGACCACCTCGCCCCGTTCGAACAGCCAGACGGCCAGGCCGCTGGTCACCACCACCAGCAGGGTCAGCCCCAGGAAGCGGCTGACGCCCCGGTAGGCGGCCAGGAAGCCGAAGACGAAGAGCGGGCCGGAGTTGCCCTCCAGGTGGCGCCAGTTGGCGTGCAGGAAGGGGGCGGTGAGCACGTCGGGCAGCCGCCCGGGCTGGTGCGCCATGATGCCGAAGTCGAGCGACAGCCGGTAGCTGTCGGCCCAGTTGGCGAGCTGCACCGCCCAGACCACGCAGAGCAGCGCGAACATCACGAAGAACGCCTTGCGCGCCTCGGCGATCATCCGGGCCGGGTCGAGTGTGCTGGGGTGCTCTGTCGCCATGGGAACGACTCTACGGGCGCCCGGCGGCCGGGTCGATGGATGGCGCAGTCCTGCGCGCCACCGGGGGCGGCGAAATGCCTTTCCGGACAATTCCGACAATCCCCCGCCCACGTAGACTGTTCCGCGCCGAGTGCCACAGCCGAGCGCCTCAGCCGAGTACTAGCCAGGAAGTCAGAGCCGCCATGTCACTGACCGGAAAGCACATCCTCTCCAGCGATCTCTTCGACCGGGACGAGTTGGAGCGGCTCTTCCGACTGGCGGACCTCCTGGTACCGGTCGCCCGGGGCGAGCAGGTCACCCGGGTGCTGGAGGGCGCGGTGATGGCCAGCCTGTTCTTCGAGGCGAGCACCCGCACCCGGCTGAGCTGCGAATCGGCCTTCCTGCGGCTCGGCGGCGCGGTCAGCAGCACCACCGGCTCCGAGGTCACCTCGATGTCCAAGGGCGAGTCGCTGGCCGACACCGGCCGGGTGGTCGGCGGCTACTGCGACCTGGTGGTGATGCGGCACCCCGAGGTGGAGTCCATCCACGAGTTCGCCGCCGCCACCAACACGCCCGTGGTCAACGCGGGCAACGGCGCGGGCGAGCACCCGACCCAGGCACTGCTCGACATGTTCACCCTGCACCGCGAGTTCGCCCGGCTCGGCAAGACCATGGACGGCCGCCGGATCGCGCTGGTCGGCGACCTGCGCCACGGCCGCACCGTGCACTCGCTGATGAAGCTGCTCTCCCGCTACGACTCGATGACCATCGCCTGCGTCTCCCCGGCGGAACTCGGCATGCCCGCGCCGCTGCTGGAGCTGGCGGCCGCCCGGGGCCACCGGATCGAGGAGAGCGACCAGCCCGCGACCGCCCTGAAGGACGCCGACGTGGTCTACACGACCCGGCTCCAGACCGAGCGCTTCGCGGACAAGCCGATGCCGTACAGCGACGACTTCCGGATCGACAGCAGCCTGGTCAACCGGGTCTGCCGCGCCGACGCGGTGATCATGCACCCGCTCCCGCGCGACAGCCGCCCCGGCTCCAACGACCTGTCCGCCGACCTCAACGGCGACCCCCGGCTGGCGATCTTCCGGCAGACCGACGCGGGCATCCCGACCCGGATGGCGCTGTTCGCCTCCGTCCTCGGCGTCGCCGACGGGATCGCCGCCTCGCTGCGCCCCGCCACCTGGCACCGTCCGGCCTTCACCGGCCCCGACGACGCGCCCTTCTACCGCAACAGCACGCGCTGACACACCTGCCCTGGGGGGATCCGTGGTGGACGTGAAGACAGCCGACCGACTGGCCGTGGTGTCGGGCGGCGGTACGGGGATCGGCCGGGCGACCGCCCGGCAGCTGGCGGAGGCCGGCTGCCGGGTGGTCGTGCTCGGGCGGCGGGCCGAACCGCTGGAGCAGACCCGCAAGGAGGTCGACGCCGCGGTGGGCGGCCCCCGGGTGATCCCGCTGGCCGTCGACCTCACCGACCCGGAGCAGGTCGCCCGGGCGGCCGGCGCCATCGCGGCGCTCGGGCCCGTCGACGTCCTGGTCAACAACGCCGGAGCGCTCGTCGCCGCACCGGCCGACGACAGCCTGGCCGCGGTGGCCGAGGCGTGGCGGCGCGGGCTGGACGGCAACCTGCTGACGGCCGTCCTGCTCACCACCGCGCTGCTCGGGCAGCTGCGCCAGCCCGGCGGGCGGCTGGTGGTGGTCAGCTCGGCGGCGGGCCAGCGCGGCGGGGCCGGGGCGCACTCGGCCGGTCCGTACGCGGCGGCCAAGGCCGCGCTGCACGGGTGGGCCTTCGGCCTGGCCCGGCAGTTGGGCCCGGAGGGCATCACCGTCAACGTGCTCGCCCCCGGGTACGTGGCCGAGACCGAGATCTTCGGCGACGGGTGGAGCGAGGAGTTCCACGCCGCGAAGGTCGCCGACACCCTGGTCGGCCGCGCGGGTACCCCCGAGGACGTCGCCGGAGCCATCGGCTACCTCGCCTCCCCGGCGGCGGGCTACCTCACGGGCCAGGTGATCGGGGTCAACGGTGGTGCGGTGATGGGCAGCTGACGCCGGGACCCCCTCGCCCGGCCGGGCCGCAACACGCGTCCGTGCGGGGGCGGTGGTGTGCGGGGCGCCGCCGCCTGGTAGGCATGGGGGGTGCGTTTCGACTCGGTTCCGATGCCAACGTCCGTCCAGCTGCGGCCCCGTGACGTCCGGGGCTACCCGGTGCCGGCCATCACCCCGTGGGAGGGGGACGAGCCGCGGTTCGCGCTGACCGACTACGCCCGCAGCGCGGAGTGCGCGCGGATGCGGTTGTGCTCGGTCTGCAACACGCTGATGCCGCGCGGGCCGGTCTGGCGGGTGGTGGGCGCGGCGGAGAGCGCCGCGATCGGCGAGGCGCTGGCGGCCGGGCGGCCCTACCGCAACCTGGCCCCGACCCTGGAGGGGCCGGGGCACCGCGCCTGCATGCTGTACGCCTCGATGGTCTGCCCCTACCTGGCCCGCCCGAACGCGCGGCGCGGTACGACCGCCGTGCAGCCGGACGAGCTGACCGCGCACGTCGTCCGGGGAGCCGCGCGGGGCGGGCTGGGCGCGGTGGTGGGGTTCGGCGACTACGAGTTCGCGGTCACCGGCACCCAGGTGCTGTTCCGCTTCGTCGACCTGGTCGAGTTCCGGCCGCACGACACGGCCGAGACGCACCTCGACGAGCTGCGCGCCGAACTGGCCCGCCCCGAGCGGGAACGGAATCAGCCCCGGTAGGCGGGCAGGCCCGGGTAGTCGGAGACGACGGTCGGGGCGGCGGAGCCGTCCGACGGGAGCGTCGCGACACCGTGGGGCGTCCGGACGGCGAGGGTCTTGCCGTCCGGGGACCAGGTGGGCTCGGTGTAGTCGGTGGTGGCGTGCGGGGTGAGGTCCGTGGCCTTGTGGTCCCAGCTGCTCCGGAAGATGTGGTCGTGCCCGTCGACGGAGCGGACGAAGGCGACGGTCATGGCGTCGGGGGACAGCGCGGGCTGGGAGCCGGCGGTGACCATGCTGACCTGCTCGCGCAGGTAGTCGTCGCGGACGTAGACGTCGCCGTTGCTGTTCGCGTAGACCGCGTTGCCGTACTTGCCGCCGCCGTTCGGCCAGGTGTTGCCGGTCTGCGGCGGCGCGTCGGCGGGCATGCCGCCCTCGGCGTCCAGCGACAGCGTGGTGGGCGTGCCGTGGACGGCGGTGGCCGGCACGGTCTCCAGCCGGGAGACGCCGCCCTGGGCGGCGGCGAAGATGATGTTGTTCTTCAGGGGGAGCTGGTACTGCGCGTCGGCGGCCCGCACCTGCCAGGTCGGGTGCGACCAGCTCTGCCCGCCGGGGGCGACGGCGACCAGGACGCGCCCGCTGCCGTCGGGGTTGGCGGTGTCGAGGTTGCCCGCGCCGTCGATGAAGGCGGCCCTGCTGCCGTCCGGGGACCAGGCGAGGTCCCGGACGACGGTGTGGAAGTCGACCGAGGTGCCGTTCATCAGGACGCGGGTGGTGCCGTTGCTGATGGTCAGCCCGTTGTGCGCGGTCCCGTTCCGGGCCGGTGCGGTGCTCCGGACGGGGGCGGCGCCCGTGGGCGTGGCCGGTGCGCCCGGGGTGGCGGTGGTCCCGCTCGGTGCGGTGCCGGGGGCGGTGGCCGGGGTGCTCACGGCGCTGCTCGGGGCGGTGCCCGGGACGCCGGACTGCGTACCGCCGGGGGTGGTCGGGGCGGCGACGGTGGCAGCGGCGGCGGAGGTCGGTCCGCAGCCGGTCAGCAGGGCGGCGCCTGCGGTGACGGCGGCGGTCAGGGTGATGGCGGCGGCGGTGCGGCGGCGGGTACGAGCGGACATGAGTGGTTCCCCCCAGGAACGGCGACGGCGTGTGTGCTCTCGTTCGCGGAGCCGCGCCGTCGTTTTCCAGGGCCGGATCCGCCCCGTCGACCGGTTGCTGCTCAGTTGCGATGAGAGAAGCGTGGCAGTCGGCCGTCCGGGAACTGTCGGGCGCCAGTCACGGGCGTGCAACAGAGCGGGGAGCAGGCCCGCCCCACGGCCCGCCCCACTGCACTGCCCGGCGGCGCGCCGCCCCGCCGCCGGGCGGGCCGCTCACGCGGGCTTGCGGGCCTCGATGAGGAAGCGGGTCGAGTGGGCGACGAACGGGCCCTCGGCCCGGATCCGCTCGTGCAGCTCCCGGAGCCGGTCGCGGTACCGGTCGACGGTGAAGCCGGGGACCATCCAGATCACCTTGCGGAGGAAGTAGACCACCGCGCCGACGTCGTAGAACTCGGTGCGCAGCGACTCGAACCGCAGGTCGAGGACGTCCAGCCCGGCCGCTTCGGCCTTGCGTCGGGTGTCGTCGGGGTGCCGCGCGCGGCGGGTCTCCTCGGTCTGCGGGCCGAGGAAGTACTCCACCAGCTCGAAGACGCTGGAGTGGCCGACCTGCTGGGAGAAGTAGGTACCGCCGGGCTGCAGGACGCGGGCGATCTCGTCCCACCAGACGGTCACCGGGTGACGGCTGGTCACCAGGTCGAAGGCCTCGTCGGCGAACGGCAGCGGTGGCTCGTCGCGGTCCGCGACCACCACGACCCCGCGCGGGCCCAGCAGCCGGGTCGCCTTCGCGACGTTCGGCGGCCAGGACTCGGTGGCCACCGTCAGCTTCGGCAGCTTCGGCGCCCCGGCCAGCACCTCGCCCCCGCCGGTCTGGATGTCCAGCGCGGCGGACGCCCGGCCCAGCCGCTCACCCATGGCCCGCTGGTACCCCCAGGACGGGCGCCGCTCGACGGCCCGGCCGGCCAGCCAGGAGAAGTCCCAGCCGTCCACCGGGACGGAGTCGGCCTCGGCCACCAGATCCTCGAATGTGCGCGACATGTCCGGATCGTTTCAGGTCGGCCGATGAGTTGCCGGCAATTATCCGGTTCATGACGATGTGTCGGGGTCGGGACGGTTCCGGGGAGCCCGTCCGGTGCCGCCGGGGTCGTTGCCGGAGTTGTTGTCGGGGCCGCCGCCGGGACGCGGCCCGGGTTGCCGCCGGGGTCAGAGTGCCTGGTGGCCGACGGCGTGGTGCTGGGCGTCGTACTCGTCGAGGCTGCTCATGTGGAGGGCGGCCGGGACGGGGACGACGTAGGCGGTGAAGGCGGTGCCGGGGAGGGTGACCGTCTTGGCGGTGGTGGTGCGGCCGTCGGTGAAGGTCATGGTGGCGGAGGCGACGGCGGCCTTGGGCTGGGCGATGAAAAGGGTGCCGCCGTCGGGGAGGGTCTGATCCCCGTACAGGCCGGCCGGGCCGGTGGCGGTGGGTCCGGCGACGCCGGCGCAGTTCCCGTAGGGGTCGGTGGGCGTGCCGGCCACGACGGTCTTCAGGCAGACCAGCCCGCGGTGGGCCGGGCCCGTCGGGTAGTCGGCGGGCTCCGTCGGGTAGTACGTCAGCGTCACCGACCAGGAGCGGCCGTCCAGTACGCCCTGGCCCACCGTCCGCGAGACCCCGGCTCCGGCCGACTGCTGCCCCGCCGGGGCGGCACCGTGGTCGACCAGGGGTTTCACGGCCCAGCCCAGGGCGAGGACGGCGCCCACCGCGCAGGCCGCCGTCGCCATCAGCGCCCGCCGGCCCGCTCGCCGGGCCCGTCCGGCGTGCAGGATCTCCAGGACGGGCGCGGGGGACGGAGTGATCCGCCCGGCCGACCGGGCGAGTGCGGCTTCCAGCTGATCCGTCATCGGGTGGCTCCCAGGAGGTCGGCGGCATGGTCGGTGAGGGTCGGATCGGCCCGGAGCTTGCCGAGCGCACGGGACGCCTGGCTCTTCACCGTGCCCACGCTGCAACCGAGTTCGAAGGCGACCTCCTCGACGCTGAGGTCCTCCCAGTACCGCAGGACGACCACCGCCCGCTGGCGCTCGGGCAGCCCGGCGAGGGCCGCGACCAAAGGGTCGCGGTCCTCGCCGGGGGCGGCGGCGGCCGGTGCCGGGGTGTCCGGGAGGAAGGGCATCAGCAGGTGGCCGACCCTGCGCCGCCGGACCCGGCTGCGGTTGTTGTTCACCAGCGCACGCCGCAGGTAGCTCGCGGCCGTCTCGGCCCGGATCCGTCGCCACTGCGGATACACCTTCGCGAGCGTGGTCTGCACCAGGTCCTCGGCCTCGTGGAAGTCACCGGTGAGCAGGTAGGCCGTCTGGACCAGCGCCCCCCACCGGGCCACCACGTACTCGCTGAACCGGGCGTCGTCGCCGCCCCGGGACGTGCCGCCCGGACCGCCGTCGGCACGTCCGGTGCCGGCGCGGCCCGTGCGGGCGCGGTGCAGGTCACCGCGGTCTGTGCCACTACGCACGAAGGAGCATCCTTGCGATCGGGTGGTGCGGTCAGAGTGCCTGGTGGCCGACGACGTGGTGCTGGGCGTCGTACTCGTCGAGGCTGCTCATGTGGAGGGCGGCCGGGACGGGGACGACGTAGGCGGTGAAGGCGGTGCCGGGGAGGGTGACCGTCTTGGCGGTGGTGGTGCGGCCGTCGGTGAAGGTCATGGTGGCGGAGGCGACGGCGGCCTTGGGCTGGGCGACGAAGATGCTGGCGCCGTCGGGGAGGGTGTGCTCCCCGTACATGCCGGACAGGCTGCTGTCGGTGGGGCCGCTGACGGTGGCGCAGTCGCCGTACGGGTCGGCGGCCTGGCCGCCGACGACGGTGTTCAGGCAGACCAGGCCGCGGTGGGCCGGGCCCGTCGGGTAGTTCGCGGGCTCCGTCGGGTAGTACGTCAGCGTCACCGACCAGGAGCGGCCGTCCAGCACGCCCTTGCCGACGGTCCGCGACACCGGGCCCGACGGCTTGGCGGCGGCGGGCGCGGCTGCGGCGGCCTGCGGGGCCACGGCGACGACTGCGGCTGCGGCGGCGGGCGCGGTGCCCGGCCTGGCGGCCGGTGCTCCGGTGGTACCGGCGGTCGACGCGATGGCGGAGGTGCTCAGGGCGAGGCCGGCCAGGGCGGCCACCGCCGCGATCACCGTGATCCGCTTGGCCCGGGGCAGGGAAGGCAGGGACATGACTCTCCTCGGTCGTGAAGGGATGAACGGGGGAGCGGCGCCTCTCCACCCATAAGTACTCCCGCTGTACCTGGCAGGTTGCACGAGTCCGAGAAGGTTTTCCGGGAGCCTTCCCCACGGCTACCTGGGCAGGCGCACGCCGGTGAAGACCGTGGTGGCCCAGAGCAGGAAGACGTCGGGCCGCAGCAGCAGGCCCTCGGGTGCGGCGGGGTCGAGCAGCACGTCGAGGGTCCTGAGGTCCGCCGCGTCCAGGAGCTCGCTCGCGGCCTCCCGCAGCCGGGTCAGGTAGGCGTGCAGGAAGGCGCGGGCCGGATCGCCCAGCGGCGCCGGCAGGTCGAGCAGGAAGGTGAAGCCGCCCGTGCCGGAGAGCCCGGCGCGGCCGAGCATCGCGGGCCAGTCCTCGACCACGGGGGTGCTGCCGGGCAGCTCGGCCCGCATCAGGTCGAACCAGTGCTCGTGGACGGCGTCCAACCGCGCCTGCAGGCCCGGCCGGCCGATCCCGATGTCGCGCGGGAGGAAGCGCATCGGCAGGCCGCCCTCCGCCACGGCGAGCAGCCCGCCGGGCCGCAGCAGGCCGGCCAGCGCGTTCAACGCGCCCTGCTGGTCGCCGAGATGGTGCACGGTCTTGCTGCTCCAGACCAGGTCCGCCGGGCCGACGCCGCCTCCCTCCGGTGCGCCGTCGCCGTCCAGGCCGCCGGGCAGCTCCGCGTGCCGCGCGCTCACCCTGCTGCCGAGGCCGAGCCGCTCGGCGCGGGCCAGGGTGCGGTCCAGCAGTCCGGGCGTGCCGTCCACGGCGACCACCTCGGCGCCCGCGAACTCCTCGGCGAGTACGCAGGTCATCACGCCCGGCCCGCTGCCGATGTCGAGGACGCGCCGGACCTCCCGGTCCGGGCCGAGCAGCTCCCGCAGGCGGGCCGCGGTGAGGCGCAGCACCGGGAGCTGGAGCTCGCCGTTGCTCTCCAGGTGGGCGGCCATGACCTCCCAGTCGATGTCGGTGGCTGCCTGGTGATGGTGGTGGTGTCCGTGCCCGGATCCGCTGTGTGCGTTCATGACGGGGAGCGTGCACCCGCCCGGAGGGAACCGGCAACTCTTGTTGCCGGTTCCGGGACGGCGGAGTGAAATGCCCGCATGGACACCCACCGGGACACCCGCACGGACACCCCCACGGACACTCCCGCCGACGCTCGCGGAGACGGCCGCCCGCACGGCCGCCCGCACCGTCACCTGGACAGCCACCCGGACGGCCCCGTCGACCCGCCGCCGTCCCACCAGGCGGTCCTCGACGAGGTCGGCCCCCGGCTCAGGCGGCTGCGCGCCGCGCGCGGCCTCACCCTGGCGGCGCTCGCCGAGACGACCGGGATCTCCAAGAGCACCCTCTCCCGGCTGGAGTCCGGACAGCGCCGCCCCAGCCTGGAACTGCTGCTGCCGCTCGCCAGTGCGTACCGCGTCCCCCTGGACGACCTGGTCGGCGCCCCCGAGGTGGGAGATCCCCGGGTACGGCTGACGCCCCGCCCGCTGGCGAACGGCGGCGCGTTCGTCCCGTTGTCCCGGGGCCCCGGCCCGCTCCAGGCCTACAAGATGATCATTCCCGACCGGGGTGCCGAGCCCGACCCCCGCACGCACGAGGGCTACGAGTGGCTGTACGTCCTCGACGGGCGGCTGCGGCTGGTGCTGGCCGAGCACGACGTGGTCCTCGGGCCCGGCGAGGTCGCCGAGTTCGACACCCGGCTGCCCCACTGGTTCAGCAGTGCGGACGGACGGCCCGTCGAGGTGCTCAGCCTCTTCGGGAGGCAGGGTGAGCGCATGCACGTCCGGGCGAAGTCCCGGGTGTGACGGGGCCGGTGTCGCGGCCGAGGGGTGGCACCGCCCGAAGTCGCCGCCGATTCCGCCGAACCCGCTGCCCTCGCCGTGGCAATGACCGGTGACAGCCCACTACGAGGAGGACCCGATGCGGACCAGCGGTCGAAGCAGCAGGCGGACAACGGCGGACCGTCCGGAGCGCACCCGGTGACCACAACCGCGCCGGGCACCGCCCCGGCCCCGGGCCACGCGGTCCCCGACTCGCTGGTCATCGGCGCCTCGCTGGCCGATCCCGAGCGGTTCGGTGAGATCTACGACCGGCACGCGGCCGTGATCCACCGCTATCTCGCCCGCCGGATCGGCGTCCCGGTCGCCGACGACCTGGCGTCCGAGACCTTCCTGGCCGCGTTCCGGATCCGCGGCCGCTACGACCCGGACCGCGACGACGCCCTGCCCTGGCTCTACGGCATCGCCACCAACCTGCTCCGCCGCCACCAGCGCACCGAGCGCGCCCAGTACCGGGCGATGGCCCGCACCGGCATCGACCCCTGGGGCGTGCCGGACCACGCGGACGCCGTGGCCGGCCGGATCACCGCCGTCGGCCAGGCCCAGGACGTCGCCGGGGCGTTGCAGCACCTGACCGCCAAGGAGCGCGACGTCCTGCTGCTCTTCGCCTGGGCCGAACTCGGCTACGACGAGATCGCCGGCGCGCTGGACATCCCCGTCGGCACCGTGCGCTCACGTCTCAACCGGGCCCGCAAACGCCTGCGCGCCGCCCTCTCCCACCCGACCGGCCAAGCCAAGGACGCCTCATGAACGCCAGCAGCCCGAACGACCCCGGCCCGAACGACCCCTTCTCGGTCGGCGGCGACACGAACGACACCGACGTCCTGGCCCGGTTCCGCCAGGACGTCCCGGCGATGTCCGCCCAGGCCCGCTTCCAGGGCCGTCAGCGCCTGGAGGCCGCGATGTCCGGCCAGGGCGGGCGTCCGCTCCGCAGGCCGCGCACCCGCCGCGTGCTCGCCTCCGCCGGTGTCGCGCTGGCGCTGGCGGGCGGTGTGATCGGCTACCAGATCGCCGGCCCGGCCGGTGCCGACACCTCGGCCCAGGCCGCCGAGGTGCTCAACGACGCGGCGGTCACCGCGGCCGCCACCGCGCACACGGTCGTGGGTCTCAAGCCGCGCCCGGACCAGTACATCTACCTCGACGTGCTGCACACCACCAGTGGCATGAACGACCGTACCCAGAGCTGGACTTCCGCCGACGGCACCCGGCAGGGCCTGGTGAGGACCAGTGGCTTCATGGGCGACCACAGCTCTCCGATCGACCCGTACAAGAGCGGCGACAGTCTCCGGGACGCGCCGTACCTGGTGCTGGCGAAGCTCCCGACCGACCCCGACGCCCTCCTGAGGATCCTCTACGCCGACCCCGCGGTGCTCGGCGACCAGCAGCACAACGGCACCAAGGCCGACGTCGCGCTCTGGGGCCTGTTGCGCGACCTGGTCGAGAACGTCCCCGCCGCCCAGGAGGCCGCGCTGTTCAAGGTCGCCGCGAAGGTCCCCCACATCAGCTACTCCGACAACGCCACCGACGCCGCCGGACGCCCGGGCGTCGCCGTCGGCCTGCCCGATCCCCGGCTGGGCACCATCCAGTTCGTCTTCGACCGGAGCAGCCACGCCTTCCTGGGCGAACGCATCCTGAGCCCCGGCAGCACCACCCAGGTCGAGTTCAACGACACCGTGCAGCGCACCGCCGTCGTCGACAAGCCCGGCCAACTCCCCAACCCCTGACCCGCCGTAGCGGTCACCGCACGGGCCGCACCCCGAAACGGGGTCCGGCCCGTGCGGCGGCCGGGCTCCCCGCGCGTCCCCGGGCGGATCGGCGCCGCTGGGTGATGGCCGGCTAGCCGCCCGACCGCAGCGTGAGCAGCGTGATCTCGCTCGGTGCGAAGACCCGGAACGGCGGCCCCCAGAAGCCGGTGCCCCGGCTGGTGTAGAGCTGGGTGCGCTCTCCGTGCCGGCTCAGGCCGTGCACCACCGGCTGGTCGATCCGGACGAGGAAGTTGAACGGCCAGATCTGCCCGCCGTGGGTGTGCCCGGAGATCTGCAGGTCGATGCCGGCGGCAGCGGCCTGCGGGACGTACTTGGGCTGGTGGGCGACGAGCAGGACCGGCCGGCCGGGGTCGGCCCCCGCCAGCGCGCCGAGCAGGTTCGCGCGGTGTCCGGCGAGGCCGGAGTGCTCGGCGGTCACGTCGTCCACGCCCGCGAGGACCAGGGCGTCCCCGCCACGCTCCACCACGACGTGGCGGTTGTGCAGCGGTTCCCAGCCCAGATCCGCCATGCGGTCCAGCCAGCCCTGGGCCTCGCTGCCGTACTCGTGGTTCCCCGTGACGTAGACCTTGGCCAGCCGTGCCCGGACCGTTCCGAGCGGCGCGGACTGTTCCCGGCGCTGCGTGGGGGTGCCGTCGGCGATGTCGCCGGCGTGGACCACGACGTCCGCGTCGAGCGCGTTGACCGCTTCGGTCACCCGCGCCGACCAGGCCGCCCGGTCGATCGGCCCGTAGTGGGTGTCGGCCAGCACCACGACCCGGGTCCCGTCCAGGCCGTCGCCGAGCCGCGGGAGGCGGACGTCCAGCCGCTTCACCCGGGGCACGCGCATCGCCTCGTGGTGTCCCCAGCCCAGCAGCCCGGCCGAGACCAGGGCGACGGCCACGGCCACGATCCGTGCCCGGCCGGTGCCGCCGACATCGAACCCGGTCAGCCCGAGGTCCACCAGGCCGCCCAGCACCGACCAGGTGAACAGCACCCAGATCACCCCGAGGCTGGTGTCCGCGACGCGGGCGGCCCGGTCGTCCCGCCGTGGCCCGTGGCCCGCGATCATCAGCAGCGGGAAGGAGACCAGCCAGGCGGCGAGGACCGCCGTGCCGGCCAGGAAGACCGGCAACGGCCAGTCGACGCCGGAGGCGAACAACGTCCACCAGGGCGGGAAGCACAGGACCACGAGGACGAGGACGATCACGGCCAGCCGCCGGACCAGCGAGCGCCTGGGCCTCGCGCTCCCGCCGCCCGAGGCTTCGGCACCCGGCACAGGTACCCCGGCGGCCTCCCCGGTCTCCCCGCCGTTTCCGGCCTCGCCGGTCTCCCCGCCGCTTCCGGCTTCCCCGGTCTCCCCGCGCTTTCCGGCTTCCCCGGCCTCAGGCCGGGCGACGGCCACGACGGTGTCCGGCCCCCCGCGCTCCGACCGGAGGTCCGGCTCCGACCCGATGGATTCGCTGTCTGTCACTGCGCTGCCCCTCACGTCCGCTGTTCCCATCATCCGGCACGCGGCGGCGCTGGAGTCGTCCAGGCCCGTTCCCACGGGCTCAGGCTCCCGCCGCCGGGGACGGGCCGGTGCGCAGCCCGTCCAGGGCGATCCGCAGCAGGCGCCCGGCGCGGTGGTCCGGGTCGTCACCCCATTCGACGCGCCACAGGAAGCCGACCAGCAGCAGGACGTCGGCCGCGTCCACGTCGGTGCGGACGAGTCCGGCCTGTCGGCAGGCGCGCAGCAGCCGGTCGATCGCGTCGACCACCGGCTGGTAGTACTCGGCCGACAGGTCGCTCCGGGTGGCCGCGTCCAGCGCGTCGGCGAGTCCGTGTTTCACGCGGCCGAACGCTGCCAGCCGGTCGAACCACAGCAGCAGTGCCTGCCAGGGATCCTGTTGGTCGAGCAACTCCTGTGCCGAGTCGACGAGTTCGCTCACGTCGTGCCGGTACACCGCGAGCACGAGGGCTTCGCGGGTGGGGAAGTGGCGGTAGAGCGTGCCCTGCCCGACGCCGGCCTCCCCGGCGATCGACTTCAGTGTGACGTCGCCGGAGCGGGCCAGGGCGTCGCGCGCGACCGCCAGGATGCGCGCGCGGTTCTGCTCCGCGTCGGCGCGCCGTGCCACCTGGTGACCCTGTGGCTCCTGGTGTTCCTGGTGTTCCTGGAGTTCTTGGGGTTTCTGGGTCATTCCGCGCCCTTCCGATCGCCGCCTCCGACCTAAACGGACACGTGTCCGCTAAGGTGGTCCGAGAGTTCCGGACACGTGTCCGGTTCGAGTCTAGGGGGTACACCCATGTCCGGAGTCGAGGGCAAGGTCGTCGCCATCACCGGCGCCAGCAGCGGTATAGGCGAGGCCACCGCCCTGCTGCTGGCCGAACGCGGAGCCCGGGTCGTCCTCGGAGCCCGCCGCGCCGAACGCCTGCGGGACCTCGCGGCCCGCATCGAGGAGCGGGGCGGCCAGGCCGCCTGGGCGGTCACGGACGTCACCCGCCGCGCCGACCTGGCGGCGCTGGTGGCACTCGCGCGCGAGCGGTTCGGGCGGCTGGACGTGCTGGTCGCCAATGCCGGCATCGGGCCCGTCTCCCCGCTCGACGACCTTCGGGTCGAGGACTGGGAGGCGATGGTCGACGTCAATCTCAAGGGCGTGCTGTACGGCATCGCCGCCGCCCTGCCGGTCTTCCGCGCGCAGGGCGGCGGCCACTTCGTCCACGTCGTCTCGACGGCGGGCCTGCGGGTCGTACCCGACCAGGCCGTCTACGCCGCGACCAAGAACGCCGTGCGCACCCTCACCGAAGGCCTGCGGCAGGAGGCCGGCGCGAGCCTGCGGGTCACCACGGTCTCACCCGGATTCGTCCGGACGGACTTCATCGACTCCGTCCCCGACCGCCGGGTGCGCGCGGAACTCGCGGCGAGGAAGGAGCAGTTCGCGATCCCGCCGGAGGCGGTCGGCGAGACGATCGCCTTCGCGATCGCCCAGCCGGCCACGGTGGACGTGAACGACATCGTCGTCCGGCCGACCGCACAGGGCTGAGCTCCGGCACGCCGGGGGCGGTCGTCCGGCCGACCGCCCCCGGCGGCCGCCCGCCCTCGGTCGGTCGGTCGGTCGGTCGGGCGTCAGGGCAGTACGAACTCCACGCACCCGGTGTCCAGGGAGTAGTAGGCGCCCACGACCCGCGTCCTGTGCCCGGCGATGAGCGGAGCGAGCAACGAGTCCCCGCGTACCTGGTCCACGGTGAGCCGGGTCTGGGCCCGGACCGTGTTCTCGACCTGGTCGCCCGGCAGAGGCGCGGCCGCCTCGTAGGCGGGCCGCAGCGCTTCGACGACGTCCACCAGGTGCGCCGGTACTTCCGTGCCGTTGTTGAGCACGTCCACCGCGAGGGTGACCGCGCCGCAGCGCTGATGGCCCATCACCACGACCAGCGGCGTCACCGCTTCCTCGGCGCCGTACTCGACCGCGCCCTGGATCAGCCCGTCGTTGGTCTGGGCCGCCGTCCGCACGACGAACAGGTCGCCGACACCGCGGTCGAAGACGATCTCGGGTGGCACCCGGGAGTCGATGCACGAGAAGACGGTCGCGAGCGGATGCTGCCCCGCGGCCACCGCCAGCCGGCGGGCGACGGTCTGATGCGGATGCAGGAGCCGGCCGGAGACCCAGCGCCGGTTGCCGTCGACCAGCCACTGCAACGCCTCGTCCGGGCCGGGCGTGTCCGCGTCCGGCACCGGCGGCTGGGACGGATCGGCGATGCTACGGGGCTCGGCGAAGCCGCGGGGCTCCGCGAAGCTGCGCGGCTCCGCGACCGCTCGGGAGCTTCCGAGCAGTGGAACGGCGGCCAGCGCCGTGGCGCCGCCGAGGAGGAAGCGGCGCCGCGCGGTTGCACCGGGGCCGTTCCCCCGCTGGAGGGGTTCTGCCGTCGACTCGTTCATCAGGGGTTCTGCCTTCCTCGACGTTGCTCGGCGGGCGAGTGGTCCGGCGGTCGGGTGCGGGTGGCGCCGGATCGGGGAAGCCCGAGCCCCGACAGGCAGCGGCTGCGGTCCGGACGGTTCGGAACCGGATGGCTCGAACCGGATGCTTCGAAGGCCCGCCAGGACCCTCCTGCGCCGACCCTGACCACGAGTGTGGCCGCCGAATCGCCCGATGCACCTCGCCACACCGCGCCCGCCGCCGCCGGGTGGCTCCGGAACACCCGGTTGGTCGCAGCCCGGCGTCCCGCCGCGATCGACTGTGGCGGCTGCGGGCCACGCCGATCCACTGCTCCGGGCTCCAGGCCGACTTGTCGTCGCCCATCGCGGTGGCGGCGGCCGGCTCCGTGTGCTTGCCGGCCTTGCGCAGGCGCTCCAGCAGCGCCCGGTACGCCGAGTTCTCGCGTCCGCCGGCGTTGATGTCCTGGTCGGTGCCGACGTAGGCGGAGTACAGCTCGGGGTGGCTGCGGGCCAGGCGGAGCCCGAGGGCGGTGCCGAAGGAGTTGGCGACCAGCAGGACCTTCTCGATGCCGAGCAGGGCGCGGACGTACTCGGTGACCTCGACGGCGTATCGATGGCGAAGGTCGGCGCCGAGTTCGGCGTCTCGGCGATGGCCCTCTACCGCTACGTGCCCGGCAAGGCCGAACTCGTCGACCTGATGGTGGACGCCGTCCTGGCCGACCGTCCCGACCTCACGGTCGCCGGTCCGGCCTGGCGGCTCCAGCCGGCGGAGTGGGCGCGCCGCTCCCTGGCCGTCCACCAGCCCACCCCTGGCTGCTCACGGCCACCGCGATGCGACGCCAGGCCATGGGTCCGGGACAACTCGGCTGGCTGGACGCCGCACTCGCTGCCCTGGCACCGTCGGGACTCACGCCCGCCGAGTGCCGACAGGTCTTCCTCCTGCTCGTCGGGCTCGTGCGCAACCTCGCCCGGCAGCTGACCGACTTCGACCAGGCCCACGACCAGGAGTGGAGCCGGCTGACCGGCGAGTTGCTCCACCGCCACGCCGACCGCTTCCCCGCCCTGACCAGGGCCATCGCGGCGGGCGCGTCCGAGCCTACGGAGATCGACCCGCTCGACTTCGGCCTCGCCCGCATCCTCGACGGCGTCCAGGTCCTCGTCGACCGAGGCGGTGCGGGCTCGTCCTGAAGCACGGGCCGGTCCTCGGCGCTCATGGGCCCCGCCGGCGGGAGGCGGACCGGTGGCGGCCGACACGGCACCGGCCTGACCGTGGATGGTCGGCCGACGCCATTCGATTGCTCTCGGTGGCGCAGAGTCCGCCTTTCGGGGGAATATCCGGCACTGTCTCATCAGTTCGTCAGCGATCGATGCTATCAATTGTCGTGCATTCAGGGCAGGGCTGCACGATCGAGTCATTGATTGTGCACGAATCATACGACCATACTGAGAATGGAATCCGCTCTCCATGGCAATCGCAGTCCGCAAGACGCTCGCCCTCGCCACGCTGGCACTGACGGCCTCCTTCCTGCCGGCCGGTCAGGCAGGTGCGGCCGCGCCGGCCCCGCATCCCGGCATCTACTGCCTGACCAACGCCTGGCAGACCCCGAACATCTCGACGAAGGCGTGCGACACCGGCAATTCCGGCCAGCACTGGACTGTCTCAGGGCAGCAGATCTCCCTCACCAATGCGCGGGGCTACTGCCTCGCCAATACCTGGGGCGCCCCGGACGTTTCGGTGAAGCCGTGCGATTCCAAGGATCTGGGACAGTACTGGACCGTCTCGGGGCAGCAGATCTCCCTCTCCTACGCCCCGGGCTACTGCTTCGCCAACGCCTGGCAGACCCCGAACGTCTCGACGAAGCCGTGCGACTCCGGGGACCCCGGCCAGCGCTGGGCGATTTTCAACGAAGAGATCAGCCTGGCACTCGTCTGATACCGATCGCTGTACGGCCGCTCGCCGGTGTCGGCCCGTGCCACGCCGGTTCGCGTGGCCCGCCCGCCCGGCGGGACCCGTCCGTGCCGGGCGCCGTGGGGAGAAGACGGCACGGCTCCGGCACGGCGACGCGGACCGGCGGATATGGCCCGCATCGGCGGTCGACCGATACGGGCCGGACGAGCACGCACGGGATGATCACCGTCGGTGATCTGGTCCGCCTCGGAGGCGCGGCGTCCCCGGTCGCGGTTGATCCGCCTCGCCCATACTGTCGTTCCCAGGGGGTGGGATCCCCGGTTCGGGAGGCCAGGATGCGGCACTACCGATGGGTGCTGGAGACTCAGGACGACGACGGCCGCTGGTCCCGGCAGGACGGCGTTCCCCTGCAGAATCCGCTGGAGTACGACGGGCCACCCCAGCAGGCGGCCAACCACCTGCGGGACGTGCTCGTGCGCACGCTCTCGCGGCCTGCTCCCGGTCCCCGGGCGATCAGGATCCGCCTCTGGGACGGGTCCGATGCCCCCGGGGAGCCCCGGACCGAGACCGAATGGTCACGCGAGTGACGCATGCCGCCCCGGCCGTGCCGGGCGGCTCCCGTTCCTGCTGACTACGCGGACACCGGCCACGACTCCGTCGGCCTGCGCAGCGAGCGGGTCGCTCGCGGTCCGGTGCCGGCGTGCGAAGTTCCTTCGGCTACAACGCGGTTACGCTCGGTCGGCCCGAACCGGGCATGGTGGCGCCGGCCGGGTTCGCTGCCCGGCGCCTCGGGACGGACACAGCGGAACGTTGATGCCTGCCCTTCAGACCCGCCCGTAGCGGACCGCCTGGTCGGCGAACTCCTGGGCCATTTCCGCGGAAACGGTCGGACGGGTCTGGTGGATGGCGTCCAGATAGTCCCCCGTGCTGGGTTCGGTCCGTTCACCGGTGTCGAGCGTGCGCTCGAAGACGCTCTGGGCGACCGCCATGGCGACCTGCCTGATGTCGGCGGGCGTGAAGCCTTCGCTCGCCTCGGCGAGGACTGCCGTGTCGGCGGCGGTGCCCGTTCTCGCCGTGTAGCCGGCCCACAGTGCTCCGCGCGCCCCGCGGTCGGGCGGCCCGACCGGCAGGACGTAGTCGAACCGGCCGTGGCGCAGGAACGCCGGGTCCAGGGCGGCCACCGAATTGGTGGCACAGACCAGGAGCCGGCCGTCGCGGTCACGGAACCGCACGATCGACTTGAGGAGTTCATTGGCCACGCCGACCGATGCCGGGGCGGCGAGACTGCGCGTGCCCGCGACCTCCTCGACCTCGTCGATGAAGAGCAGCACGTTGTCGAGCTGCGCCACCTCCTCGAACCGGCGGCTGAGTCCGGCGGCCAGCCCGTCCTTCGAGGCGAGCCGGGAGGGGAGGAGCTCGACGAACGGCCAGCCGAGCCGACCGGCCACGGCCTTGGCGAACGTGCTCTTGCCAGTGCCCGGTGGACCGAACAGCACGACCGCACGGGGTGGTTCCACTCCGTGGGCGTCCGCCAGCTCGGGATTCGCCAAGGGCAGTACCAGGCGCCTTTCGATGAGCCGCTTCTCTTCGGTCATGCCCGTGAGCTGCCCCCAGAGGCGGGCTTCGGGCATCACCGCGCCCAGCATGGCCAGGACCGTCGCGCCCTGGGCGCTGACGGCCTCCGACTTCTCGAAGTACGTGAGGCCCCGGCGGGGGTGGAACCCGGAGTTGGCCAGTGCGGTGGAGCCGGTCTCCTCGTCGGGCAGCAGCGCCGCGACGATCCTTGCGCCGGAGTCCCGCAGACGGTGCTCCAACGCGGACAGCAGTGCGGTACCCAAGCCCAGATTGCGCCAGGCGGGGTGCAGCGCGATGCGCAACACCCACGCCCGGTCCCCGTCGACCCGGCCCACCGCCGCGCCCACGAGATGCCCGTCGGCCACCGCGACGACGCTCGGATTCCTCGCCTGCAACGCGGCGACGACATCGGACAGGCGGAAGACTGCGGGGCTGTCCGTCGTGGCGCTCTCGGTGTCGAGCCGGACCACCGCCTCAAGGTCGTCCGATGTGAAGTCCCGCACATGCCATACAGCCATACGTCGCTCTCGTACGTCGCGCGCCCCCGGACTTCCATCATCGTCCGGCCACCGGGTAACCGCCCGCCCAGAAGAAAACGGCCCGCACCATCGACGCGACCACCAACCCGGCGAACTGTCAAAGCACTGGTTCGTCACCCACGAGCCGATCATGGCCGGCCAGGGTGGGCCCTCCTCATCGGGCTGCCTGACGGGTGGGACAACCTCGTGCAGCTACCGCGAGGACGGGAAGCGCGCGGTCGAACTTCCCTTCCGGCTCCTGGACGAGTTCCTGGCCGAGTTCCTGGCCGAACGCGCGCCTCGGACCGACAGTGCCGAGGACAGTTGAGGCGCCAGGATTCGCCCCGCGCACACGTCCCGTCCTGCTCGAACCGAGCTACCGCAGGCCAGGGTTCAGGGCGGCTCACGTTCGGCGAGACGGGGCAATGACCAGGGTGCTACGCCTGCAGCAGTGCCTGGTAGGTGTGGAGCGGCGAGTCCTCGTCCAGCGGGGCGATCGCGGCGATGTAACCGTCCGGGCGGACCATGATCCGGCCGCCGTTCGGGAGACCGTAGCGGGCGGCCGTCCGGCCGTCGGGGTCCGCGAACACGGCGTCGTAGCCGGTCGGGGCGGTGTCGTAGGCACCGACCAGCAGTTGCCGGACCGTCACATCGGCCACCGGCGCCGGTGCAGCTGCCGAGTCGCTGCCTGCCACGGTGAGCAGCACATGCTCGTGCGTTCCGGCGAGCGCCGCCCGCAGCTCCGGGCCGGCCGCCGAGAGGTGGTCGCCGGCGTGCAGCTCGCCGCCTCCCCGGCCCTGGACCACGATCGGGCTCTTCCGGTACGCGATCGCAGTCTCCTCGGTGCGGTCGGCCATCGCGTGGCGGACCGGGGCGAGACTGGTGAGCAGATGCATCCCCTTGTTGCGCAGCTTCTGCGCGATCGGGTTGACGAGCGTGCCGACCCGGGTGAGCGCGCTGGCGAACTGGATCACCTCGGCGCCGACCGGGTGGCGCTCCGCGTGATAACTGTCCAGCAGGGCAGGGCTGCCCTGGCCGGTGCCGACCAGGGCGAGCTTCCACGCCAGGTTGTGGGCGTCCTGGATACCGGTGTTCATGCCCTGGGCCCCGGCCGGGCTGTGGACGTGCGCCGCATCGCCGGCCAGCAGCACCCGGCCGACCCGGTACTCGGGCACCTGGGCGTGGTGCACCTCGAAAACGGTGAGCCAGCGCGAGTCCCGGATCCGGATCGGCCGCTCGGCGCGCTCGTCCACCACCTGCTGCAGCCACTCCTGGGTCGCGGTGCGCTCCTCGTCCGGGGCGATGTTCGCGATCAGCCGCAGCCGGTCACCCTGCATGGGGAAGACCAGCAGCGGGCCGTCGTGCGGCGCGAAGAAGGTGTACATGCTGTGCGGGTCGAGATCGTGGTCGGCGTCCACGTCGCCCATCAGGAACCGCTCGCCCTTGAACTTGCCGGCCAGCGTGCTGCCGACCAGCTTGCGCGCCTGGCTGTGCGCGCCGTCGGCGCCCACCAACCAGCCGGTGCTCACGGTCTCCTCGCTCCCGTCGGCGTGCTCCAGCACCACCCGGACGGCGTGCTCGTCCTGGGTCAGGCCCGTCAGGGTCACCTCGCGCTCAACGGTGACACCGTGCTCGGCGAGCGCCTCGGTGAGGATGCGCTCGGTCTCGGTCTGCGCGATGGTCACCGAGAACGGGAACGGGCTGTCCACCAGGTCGAGTGCGATCCTGGCCACCACCTCGCCGTCCGAGTGCATCTCCATCGCGGTGGTCCGGACCCCGGCCCCGATCAGCCGGTCCACCAGGCCCAGCCGCTCGAACATCTCCAGACTGCGAGCGTGCACGACGATGGCGCGCGATTCCGTCGTGGGCTCGGCCAGCCGGTCCACGATCCGCACCGGCACCCCGCGCCGGGCCAGCTCCAACGCAGCGGTCAGCCCCACCGGGCCCGCACCTACGACGATGATTGGGTCGCTCACCAGCAGTCCTCAAGTTCGTGCCAATGGAGAATCACGCCAGGTTGGCAGTCAACTACGACACGTGCCAGCCCAGTTAGTGAGCAGCTTATCGATCGCCGGTGCGGGTGCCGTTTCATTCCGCAGGTCCGGCTCGGGTCACTCGAAGACGCAGCGGAAGCGGGCGCGGCGTGCTCCGAAGCAGTTGGCGATCAAGCGGTGCGATGCGGCCGCCACCGAGTTGATCAATCGATCGGGGAACGCCTCCTTGTACTCCAACGTCAGGCTCGCGGGCTGTCCCACAGCGACCAGGGCACGCAGTCGTTCGAGTGGGACGTCCGACGCGGTGCCGCGAAGGCAGAACCGACGTGGATGATTGCAACCACAGTGCGCCGTTTTCTGTCGTCTCACGGGCACGTCGTCACGGGATCAGGGCCCTCCTCCGGTCATTGACCGGACCGAGCACGATTCATTTGCCGGCCTCCGGCCCGTACCGCGATGAAAGTCCGCAGAACGGAGGAACCCCAGCCGGTGCACGGCTGGGGTTCCTCGGGGCGGTGAGTGTCGGTCAGCAGGTGGAGTTGCCCACGCCGTGAATCGCCCGTCCACGTGCCGGCAGACTGCACCCGATCGCGATCACCTTTGACCGGGGGGTCAGTGCTGCAGGGTGAGGACACCCGGGCGCCACGGGAGCTGGTCGTAGGGGCCGGTGGCGGCAGGGGACTTGCCCTGGTAGAGGAACTGGAGATTGCAGGGGTCGATGGTCATGGTCTGGTCGGGGTTGTTGCGGACCAGGTCGCCGTGGCTGATGTCGTTGGTCCAGGTGGCGCCGCTGTTGGCCTTGCCGGCGAAGGGGTTGTTCTCGCCGGCGGCCTGCGGGGTCCAGGAGCCGCCCAGGCTGGTGGCGGTGAAGGAGCGGAAGTAGCGTCCGTTCGCGCCCATCGCCTCGACGATCATGAGGTACTGGTTCTGGCCCTTGACCTTGTAGACCTGCGGGGCCTCGAAGAGGTTGGCGGTCGTGTCGGTCATGACGGTGGTGTAGGACGAGCCGAAGCTGCTCGGGAAGTTCCCGATCGGCATGCCGGCACGGTAGATGTTGCCGTTGTCACCGGCGAAGAACAGATACATGTTCTGGTCGTCGGCGATCAGGGTCTGGTCGATCGGGCCGGTGCTGGACTTGGGCAGGCTGCCGGTGAACAGCGGCTGCGGCGCGGACCAGCCGTTGGGGTCGGCCGGGTCGGTCGAGGTGCGGTAGATGAACGGCCACTGACCCCACTGGTACGCGAGCACCCAGATGTTCTTGGGCGCGAAGTAGAACAGCGTGGGCGCCGTTGCGGCCTGGCTCATGCCGCTCTGCCCGGCGGACGCCAAGTCGGACCAGTTGGTGAAGGGGCTGAACATCATCGAGCCGTACGACGACCCCGACACGTTGGACGCGTAGATCAGGTGCTTGCCGTTGTAGACGACGTCGGTGAAGTCCTTCACCGCAGCCCAGCCGTTCGCCGGCTGCGCCAGTGCGCCGGTGGAGGACCACCGGTACGTCGAGGGAAGGGCGCACGTGCCGCCCGGGGCGGGCGTGGTCGGGGTCGGAGTCGGCGGTGGGGTGGACGACCCGGTCGACCGGAGGGTCCAGTGCTGGTTGGCGGCGCCCCAGGAGTCCCAGATCTGGACGGGGGTGCCGTTGGCGGTCTGGTTGCCGGGCGTCTCCAGGGCCTTGCCGGTAGCGGCGTTGGTGAGGGTGTAGGAGCCGTCGCTGTTGCGGGCGGCCTTCCAGTGCTGGTTGGCGCCGCCGTTGTTGTCCCAGACCACCGGCTTCGTGCCGTTGGCGGCCTGGCCGGCCGGATCGTCCAGGACCCGGCCGCTGGCGATGTTGGTGAAGGCGTAGGAGCCGTCGCCGTTCTTGTCGGCCCGCCACTGCTGGTTGGTGGCGCCGCCGGCGTCCCAGACCTGGAGCTGGGTGCCGTTGCCGTTCTGTCCGGCGGGCTCGTCGAGGAGGCGTCCGGCGGTGCCCATCGCGGAGAGCGTGTAGACGGTGCCGGAGTTGAGGGCGCCGCCCGGTGTGCTGCCGTCGGCGCCGCCGAAGGTGGTGAGGACGGCGTTGTAGGCGGGCTTCTTGTTGCCGTTGCTGTCGAACAGCAGCGGGTTCTCGCCGCCGCGCCAGGAGTCGCTGTCGCGGATGCCCCACAGGGTGATGCCGGTGCAACGGGCGACGTTGAGGCAGGCCTGGACGGCGCTGGTGTAGGCGGCGGGGGCTGCCTGGGCGATGTCGAGCTCGGTGAGCTGGACGTCGACGCCTAGCGCGGCGAAGTTGGACAGCGTGGTCTGGAAGCTGGCCGGGGGGCCGCCGGCACCGAAGTGGCTCTGGAAGCCGACGCAGTCGATGGGCACGCCGCGGGCCTTGAAGTCCTTGACCATGGTGTAGACGCCCTGGGTCTTGGCGTCCGTCCAGTTCTCGAGGTTGTAGTCGTTGTAGCAGAGCTTGGCCGAGGAGTCGACGCTGCGGGCGGTGCGGAAGGCCTCCTCGATGAAGCCGTTGCCCAGCACGTTCTGGAACACCGAGCTGCGGTGCTGGCCGCTGCCGCCGTCGGCGAACGCCTCATTGACCACGTCCCAGGCGTAGATCCTGCCCTTGTAGTGGGTCATCTCCTGGGTGATGTGGTTGTCCATCACGCTGCGCAGGGTGGTGGCGTCGTTGATCGACGAGACCCAGTTGGGCAGTTGGGAGTGCCAGACCAGGGTGTGGCCACGCATTTTCTGGCCGTGCGCGGCGGCGTGGTCGACGATCGCGTCGGCCGGGCCGAAGTTGAACGAGCCGCGCGACGGCTCGGTGCTGTCCCACTTCATCTCGTTCTCCGGGGTGATCGTGTTGAACTCCCGGTCGAGAATGCTCGAGTAGGCCGGGTCGCCGAGCCTGCCCGAGGCCACTGCCGTGCCGAAGTAGCGCCCGCTGCGGGCGGCCGCGTCGGCGACCACGGTCGGGGCGCCGGGCGTGTTGGTGGCCATGGCGACCAGCGGGACGGCGGCACCCGCCGCTGCGAGGGCCACGGCGATGGCGACCACGCGGCGGGTCGCCGGACGGCGGCGATGAGAGCTTTTCTGAGCTGGCAACGGCTTGTCCCTCTGGCGCGGTGGGCCTTCGTCTCGGCCTCGATTGCCTGTCAGTTGCCGCCGTGCGCGCGAAGGTTGCCGCGATCGGGAAGAATGTTTCTTGTCGAGCCGGAGATTGGCGCGGCCCTCGTCCCAGGGCAACCTTGCCCCGTCCGTGGTTCTCACGCTTGCTCGAGCCCACCGGATGCCCGTGATTTCGCAGTGGACACTGCCCCCTCGGATCTCGTCCCACCCGTGGATCATGCCGGCGACCGGCTGACCGGTCGTCGGCTGCGTTTCGTCCCGGCCGCCGCCCCCGCCCGACGACGTGATCGCCGGCCGGTGCGCGGTGCCCGAAAAAACTTCGCGGTCCGGGGCAACCTTTCCGCGGGCGGTGACAACTGGGTGGTGTCCGGACAGGCGGTCCGGTCAGAGGCAACGGCTGAAAGAGAGCATCGACATGTTCCCTCGCCCATCCACGTCGCCGGAGGCGTCGCCCGGCGGCCGGGCCCGCCGTGGTCGCGCGTCGCTGCGCCCGGACGTTCCGGGGCGGCGGCCGACGCATCGTGGCCGTCGGTTGTACCAGCGTCGGAGTTTCTGGGCGGCCGTCGGCCTGGCGGTCCTGGGCGGCTCCGTGGTCGTGGTCAACACGGCCTCAGCGGGAACCGTGGACACGAACGCCTGGTTTGTGCTGGTCAACCGCAGCACCGGCGAGGTGCTGGACGCCCCCGGCTACGCCATGAACGACGGTGCCCCGATCGTGCAGTGGAGCCGTAACGGCGGGACCGATCAGCAGTGGAAGTTCATCGACTCGGGTGACGGGAACTACCGGCTGCAGAACCGGAACTCCGGCAAGGTGCTGGACGACTACAACTGGTCGAAGACCGAAGGCTCCGAGCTGGTGCAGTGGCGCGACCTGAACGGCGCCAACCAGCAGTTCCACCTGGCGAAGTCGCCGGACGGCTACGTGCGCCTGATCAACCGCTTCAGCGGCAAGGCCGTCGAGGTCCCGGGCGGCTCCAAGGCCGACGGGAGCCATATCGCCCAGTACCACGACTGGAACGGCGCCCAGCAGCAGTGGCAGCTCGTCCCGGCCGGCAGCGTCAGCGGCACCGGGAACGCGGGGAGCCCCGGCAGCAGCTCCGCGCCCAGCACGCCCACCGCGCCCACCACGCCGGGCGGCAGCGTTCCGGCGAGCCAGTCCCCGGGCGGCACCCGCCCGGCGTCGACGCCGCCGGCGTCCCCGGCGTCCCCGGTCACCGCCGGCGGCAGCTCGGCGAAGAGTTTCATGGGCAGCAACACGGTGCTCGTCGGCGGCTCGATGAACGACAACTCGGCGAACGCCGCGCCGTTCGACGTGCGCTACGCCTACGTGCACAGCCGGCCCGCGCCCTCGTCGGACTACTACTCGGCAGCGCTCTGCAAGGCCGCCTGGTCGAGCTGGTGGGGCTGCTGGAGCGGCGAGACCACGGCGCCCGGCTTCTACGTGACCTGGAACGACGACCACGTGACCAAGGCGACGTACCAGGGCAGGCCGCGCCCGCAGAAGAACTTCTGGACCTGGTACTCGCTGCGCGACCTCGGAGACCTGGCGGGCCAGGGCGACGGTCCGGGCGAGGTCACCGCCATCAACAGGACCGACCTGCTCACCCGCTACATGAACGACTACCGCTTCTTCCTCCAGAAGATCGGCACCTCGCAGGACGCGATCGACATCGAGCCCGACTTCTGGGGCTACGTCCGGTCGCTCGGCAATCCGCACCAGGTCGCCGCGCAGGTCGAGGCCGCGAACCCGACGGACTGCGGATCGCAGGAGAACAGCGCCGTCGGCCTGGCCCAGTGCCTGATCACGATGGCGCACAAGTACGCGCCGAACACGGGCGCCGGGTTCCACCTCACCTGTTGGGACTGGCAGAGCAACATGCAGAAGTGCGTCAAGGACTACGCGGACCTCGGGGCATCGAGCGCCGACTTCCTGGTCGCCGACGTGGTGGACCGCGACGCGGGCTGGTACGCGCTGGCGGCGAACGGCGGCCGTGACACCTACTGGAACGACCAGAAGGCCGCTGCCGCGCTGGGGTGGTACAGGACGATGGCCGAGTCGGTGGGCAAGCCGGTGGTCCTGTGGCAGATCCCCCTGGGCAACATGGCGCAGAACAACACCTTCGGCCACTACAAGGACGACAAGGTCGACTGGTTCCTCTCGCACATGGACCAGGTCGCGAACGCGCACGTCGCCGCCCTCCTGTTCGGCCCGGGGCAGCAGGAACAGACCACGGTCGAGTCCGACGGCGGAAACCTGATCAACAAGACGACCGCGTACCGCAACTCGGGCGGCACACCGCTCAAGTAGCCACCCGCAGCCGGTCGGCCCACCCTTCGACGGGGCCGCGTCCATCCCCCCGTCGTCCCGCCGAGCACTCCTCGGCCGGCGCCGACCGGCCGCCAGTGGTCCTACATGCCCGCCGACCTGCCTCCGCCCGGCGCGGTCAAGTACTACTTCTGCACCTGACGTGACGACGGCACCTCCATGGGCTGGCCCCCTGAACGCCGACCGTGCTGACCGGGCGAGCCCGTGGTACGGACAGGTCAGGGCGGTACGAGATCCGAACTCGTGAGGGGGCGCCCCCAAACACGCTTTCCAGCTGTTCGTCCGGGCGTTCGGCGGCGGTCGTGAGCATCCTGAGCTGCGGCGGAGCGGCTCGCTGGATGGGCTCCGGACGGTGCCGGACGGTGCTGGACGGGGGTGAAAGCAACCAAGACTGCAACCAGGACGTAGCTGGGATCGCGTTGTAGCCGTCTCGGTCGGGTGCCGTTCGCCATGGTCAGCCGGTGAAGCCAGGGACCACCAAGCCGGACTCGTACGCGATCACCACGGCATGGGTCCGGTTCTGCGCGCCGAGCTTGGCCAGCACGTTTCCGACGTGGGTCTTGACCGTCTCCAGGCTCACCGTGAGGGACTCCGCGATCTCCGGATTGGAGAGCCCGGTGGCCATCAGGCGCAGCACCTCCTCCTCCCGGCCGGTCAGGGCGGCCTGCGGCAGGGCCTCGGCGGAGCCCAGCGGGCGGGCGGCGACCATGCGGCCCAGTGCGGCCGGGAAGAGGACCGCTTCGCCCGCCGCCACCACCCGGACCGCCTCGGCGATCTGTCGGACCGGGAGGCGCTTGAGGACGAAGCCGCTGGCGCCCGCGCTGAGGGCGGCGGTGACGTAGCCGTCGTTCTCGAAGGTGGTGATCATCACGACCTTCGGCGGGTCGGCTGCTTCGGCCAGCAGTTGGCGGGTGGCCTCGATCCCGTTGCGACGCGGCATCCGGACGTCCATCAGGACCACGTCCGGCCGCAGGCTCTGCGCCCGCTCGACCGCCTCGACGCCGTCGGCGGCCTCGCCGACCACCGTGATTCCCGGCTGTGCGGCGAGCAGCGTGCGCAGGCCGCTGCGGGTCACCTCGTCGTCGTCCGCGATCATGAGGGTGATGGCGGGGCTGGTGACGGCGGGGAGGGCCATGCCTTCGCCCGCGTCGGATCCACTCACGCCGAGACCCGTACCGGCAGCCGCACGGCCAGCCGCCAGTGCTGCGTCCCGTCCGGACCGGCCTGGAACTCACCGTGCAGCAGCCGTACGCGCTCGGCCAGTCCGGGCAGACCGTGGCCGGAGGTCGGGAAGGCACCCGGGCCCGGGCCCGTCCGTGCCCCGGTCCGGTTGACCACCGTGAGATCCAGTGCGTCCGGCCCGGCCGCCACCCGGACTTCGACCGGGCCGCCCGCCCCGTGGCGCAGCGCGTTCGTCAGCCCCTCCTGGAGGATCCGGTACGCCGCCCGGGAGAGCGTCCCCTGCACCTGCGCCAGATCGCCCGACAGGGCCGGTTCCACCACCGCGCCCGCGTGCCGCAGACGGTCCAGCAGCTCGGGGAGGTCGGCCAGGGTGCGGGTCGGCGCTGTTCCCGACTGGTCCTCGCGCAACACTCCGAGCACGTAGTCCAGGTCCTCCAGCGCGGCCCGGGTCGACTCCTCGATGCTGCGCAGGGCGGCCCGCGCCGCCGCCGGGTCGGCGGCGAGCACCTCGCCCGCCACCGCCGCCTGGATCGTGGCCGCCGTCAGCGTGTGCCCGATCGAGTCGTGCAACTCGTGGGCCAGCCGGTTGCGTTCGGCCAGCAGCAGCTCCCGCTCGGCAGCCAGCGCGAGCCGCTCGGCCGCCGACGGGCCCAACAGCCGTGGCGCCGACCACCGCAGGGCCTTCGTCACCACTACGCAGACGGCCACCGCCAGCAGGATGCACACGGCCGCCACCACCCAGCTCCACCCGCCCGACACCCGGACCGACGTGCCGAACAGACTCGCCCGCGCCTCTCCGCCGAGCCAGTTCCCCGGCAGGGAGAGGCCCATGATGAACAGCACCCCGCTGGCCAGCGCCCCCGTCCACCCGACGGCCACGTGCAGCACCAGCCAGATCGGGGTCCGCCAGCGGTCGAGGCCGAGTGAACCAGAGGTCCGGCGACCGGCCACCGGATTCGGCAGCGGCACCTGCAGCAGCCGACGGGCGGACACGACCAGCGCCCGCCGTACGGGGCGCGCCAGTCCGACCACCCCGACCAGCACCGCCCAGACCAGCAGGACCAGGACGATCTGCACGCTTTCCGGAGCGGATCGCCACGACAGCGCCGGCAACAGGGCGAGAGGCAACAACGGAAGGCTCGCCAGCGCGCCGCAGTAGGCGAACAGCACACCCGAATACGTGGAGCCGCGCAGCAGCGGCCGGATTCCCCTGATCATGGTCGCCAGTATCGCCGGGCGGCCCTCCGGCAGCCTCCCCCGATCGGGGGAGCGATTTCTCCCGCCTTCCCGCGATGCGGTCGGAGGGCCCTGGAAACCAGGATCGTGCCCAGACCAAACGATCCCCAGGAGTTGACTGATGCGTGCTCAGATCCGGCAGGGCCTTCGTTCCTCGACCCGGCAGCAGGGCGGCAGGCGGCGACGAGCCGTGTCGGCCGCCGCCGCGGTGGCCATCGGCGTCATGACGCTGGGCGCCCTCGCCCCGCCCGCCGCCTACGCCTCCGCCTCCGCTTCCGCAGCCGCCTCCGCTGCCGCCAGGCCGGACGCCGTCCAGCAGGTCCTGAACACGCTGGTGCGCGACGACGGGATGCCCGCCGCGCTGGCGAGCGTCCAGGACCGGAACGGCCGCACCCGCACCTACACCGCAGGAGTCGGCGACCTGACCACCGGTTCGAAGGTGCCCAGGGACGGCCAGGTACGGATCGGCAGCAACACCAAGGCGTTCACGGCGGTCGTGGTCCTGTAACTGGTCGGCGAAGGGAAGATCGGCCTCGATGCCACCGTCGACACCTACCTGCCCGGCCTCGTCTGCGGAGAGGGGATCGACGGGCGCCGCATCACCGTCCGTCAGCTCCTCCAGCACACCAGCGGACTCCCCGACTACGGCATCCACCTCGACGACGACGAGATCAGGAACCGCTACTTCGAGCCCCGCGAGCTGCTCGACATCGCCCTCCGGTACAAGGCCGACGCGGCTCCGGGGACGACGTGGGGGTACAGCAACACCAACTACATCCTGGCCGGCCTGATCGTCCAGAAGGTCACCGGCCGCCCCCTCGCCGAGGAGATGGACCGGCGCATCATCAAGCGCATCGGGCTGCGCCACACCTACTTCCCCGCCCCCGGCGAGAAGACCATCCGAGAGCCGCACCCCCAGGGCTACCACCGCAACCCGGCGGACGGACCGCTGCGCGACTTCACCGAGTTGGACCCCTCCGCAGGCTGGGCCGCAGGCCAGTTGATCTCCACCAACTCCGACCTCAACCGCTTCTTCACCGCGCTCCTGGCCGGCCACCTCCTCCCGGCGGCCCAGCTCGCCGAGATGCGCACGACCGTCCCCACCGGCCACCCCGGCCTCAGCTACGGGCTGGGGCTCACGAGCAGGCCGCTGTCGTGCGGCGGCGTCTACTGGGGCCACGGCGGCGACATCCCGGGGTACGAGACCCGGGGCGGTGTCACCGACGACGGCCGCGCCGCCAACGTCGCGGTCACCACCATCCCGACGGACGCGGCGGCCACGCAGCACGTGAAGGACGCCGTGGACGCCGCCCTGTGCGGATGAGGCACGCCACCCCGCCCGGGCCCGGCTCGCCGGGCCCGGGCGAACCGAACGAAGATCCGGCAATTCCCCAGGAGTTGACTCATGCGTGGACAGACACGGCAAGGACTTCGACGGCGACGGGCCCTGTCGGCCGCCGCCGCGGTGGCCATCGGCGTCATGACGCCGGGCGTCCTGTCGGCGCCCCAGGCCTCCGCCGCCAGACAGGATTCCGTCCAGCGGAGCCTGAACGCGCTGGTGCGCGACGACGGGATGCCCGCCGCGCTGGCGAGCGTCCAGGACCGGAACGGCCGCACCCGCACCTACACCGCAGGAGTCGCAGACCTGGCCACCGGCGCACCGGTACCCGTCGACGGGCAGGTGCGGATCGGCAGCAACACCAAGACCTTCGTCGCGGTCGTCGTCCTCCAGCTGGTCGCGGAGCGGAGGGTGGACCTGGACGCCTCCGTCGACACCTACCTGCCCGGTCTCGTCCGAGGGGAGGGGATCGACGGGCGCCGCATCACCGTCCGCCAGCTCCTCCAGCAGACCAGCGGACTCCCCAACTACAGCGACTACCTCGGGGACGACGTCCGGTACTACGCCCCCCGCGAGCTGCTCGCCACAGCCCTCCGGCACCCGGCCGACTTCGCCCCCGGGACGAGCTGGAAGTACAGCAACACCAACTACATCCTGGCCGGCCTGCTCGTCCAGAAGGTCACCGGCCGCCCCCTCGCCGAGGAGATCGCCCGGCGCGTCGTCCGACCCGCCGAGCTGCGCCACACCTACTTCCCCGCTCCCGGTGACGCGAGCATCCGGGAGCCCCACCCCCACGGCTACTACCGGGAATCGGCGGACGCGCCGCTGCGCGACATCACGGAGATCGACCCCTCCTGGGGCTGGGCGGCAGGCCAGATGGTCTCCACCGGCTCCGACCTCAACCGCTTCTTCAGCGCACTCCTGGCCGACCGCTTCCTGCCCTCGGCCCAGCTCGCCCAGATGCGCTCCACCGTCCCCGCCGAAGCGACCTTCGGCCCCGGAGCCCGCTACGGACTTGGACTCGTCAGCCGTCCGCTACCGTGCGGCGGCCTCTCCTGGGGCCACGGCGGCAGCTTCCCGGGGTACGAGAGCCGGGGCGGCGCCACCGACGACGGCCGCGCCGCCAACGTCGCGGTCACCATGCAGCTCACCGACGAGGCGGGCCGAAGGAATCTCGAACGCGCCGTGGACACCGCCCTGTGCCGCTGAACCTCGCCGAGGGCGTTCCGTGACGCCGACAGGCCGCTGGGCCCGACATGACGTCGGGCCCAGCGGCCTCATGTGTGCGCACAGTCCTGGCCGCTCAGGGTGCGTCCCTGGTCAGCCCAGCAGGCCGGTCAGGACGCGTTCGAGCACGGCTCCGAACTGGTCGCGACGGTCGTCGCGGGGCGGGACAGCGGTGCCAAGCAGTGCGGCGAGTCGGGGGTGGCTGCCTGCGGCGGCCACGTGGTGGAGGTAGGCGGCCGCGCGGCCCGAGTCGGGGCCGGTACCGGCGAGTTCGTTCTGTGTGAACAGTGCGGTCAGCGCCATCAGCAGCGCGAACGCCTCAAGTTTGGCAGCGGCGGCGGCCGGGTGATCGGCGAGTACGTCGAGTACGTGCTCGAGCAGATCGATCCCGGCGGGGCCGAGGGTCGGCCGGGTGATGACCAGGGCCGGCAGCCAGGGGTGCCGCCGCATGATCTGCTGGGCCTGCCGCGCGACCGTGAGCAGGTCTGCCTGCCAGTCGCCGCTCGGAGTCGGTAGGTCGTACTCGCGGGCGGTGCTGTCGATCATCAGGTCGAGTAGGTCGTCACGGGTGGAGACGTAGCGGTAGAGCGTGGCGGCGCCCGTACCGAGGGACGTGGCGACCCGGCGCATGGAGACGGCCTCCAGGCCGTCCTCGTCGGCCAGCGCCACCGCGGCTGCGGTGATCTCGGCCCGGCTGCGTTCGGCAGGGCGTCCCACCGCCGCCTGCTGCGGCCGCATCCAGATCACCGGTTCCTGCTGTCCTGTCACTGGTACCTCCCTGTTGCCCGCAGCCTACCGTTCGAATACAGTGTTCGCGAACGGCGTTTGCAAATCAATGTGGGGGCCAGGATGACGCGCTTCGCGCACAACGGTGAGATCCGGATCGCCTTCGAGGACTTGGGTGGCCAGGGTGGCGACCCGCTGCTGCTGGTCATGGGCCTGGGGACGTCCCGCTTCTGGTGGCCGGACCAGCTGGTCGGCGAACTGGTGCGTCGCGGCTTCCACGTTGTGGCCTATGACCAGCGTGACGCGGGCGAGTCCACCCACCTGCCCGATCGGCCGGTCGGCCCGCCGATCAAGGCCCTGCTCCGAGCCAAGCCGCCGGCCTACAGCGCCGAGGATCTGACTGACGACGCGGTCGCGGTCATGGAGGAGGTCGGCTGGGACGCGGCCCACCTCTTCGGCCATTCCATGGGCGGTCTGGTGGCCCAGCGCATCGCGATCCGCCACCCGCATCGAGTCCGGAGCCTGACCACCTCCTCGGCCGTGCCCAGTGACGTCCGGGGGCTGAGCGTCCTGCGCTACCTGCGCCCCGCGCCCCTGGTGCGCTTCGCCCGGCTGCACTTCCCCGAAAGCCCGGAGGGCGAACTGGCCCTGGCTGTGGCCGTAGCGCGCATCCTGGCTGCGCCCGGCCAGCGTCTCGGCGAGGACGACGTGCGTGAGTTCGTGGCCAAGGAGGCTGCGCACGGCGTTTCCAGCTTCCGGGACGACCGGGCACAGAGCCGTCAGATCGGAGCCAAGTGGCACGGCGGGCCACTGGCCCGAATCACCACGCCGACTCTGGTGATGCACGGCGCGCAGGACCCGCTGATCCGCGTCTCGGCCGCCCGCGCCCTCGCAGCCGCCATCCCTCGCGCCCGCCTGGTCATCCTGCCTGGCGTCGGCCACTTCCTGTCCCGCGACATCTGGTCCAGGTACGCCACCGAAATGCGATCCCTCGCCGACCAGTGCCCGCCCGCCGTCACGGCCTTGTGAAGCTGATGGGCTGAAGAGCCAGCTCTGTGGCGCCCTCGTCGCTGTCGCTCGGGCGAGGAGCGACCACTGAGGCCCCAAAATCCCAACCGCGACCAAAACTGAGACCACGGAACGCCGAAGGCCCCGGCCGCAGGGCGGATTCTTGGGGTCCTCGCAACACCTGATGATCTATGTGGTCGTCAGTAGATCACGCAGGCGCTCGGCTGGAGTTCTCCAGCCGAGCGTTTTGC